>CALJGU010000288.1 GCA_938075565.1 uncultured Opitutales bacterium
GTTCGGGGTTCAAGTCCCCGCCGGTCTACCACACAAAAACACTCAACGGCGAATTGAGCATTCTGCCTCAATGCTCGCCGTTTTTATTGTACGGGCTTCCTATCTCCCTACGCATAATCTGAATAATGAATCTTGATGTGAGTCCAATCCAGTCGGACTTGGGGAGCCATTACTCTTCCACTATTCGATCAGCAGCCTTGGGTGATCTTTGTTGTAGTCGCGAATCCACTACGCAAAATACTAATCAGCCATCAATAGATTGCTTTGCCTGATAAAACAGGAATCCCTGTACTGAATCACGGATTGCCTTCCTGATTTAGCTTAGCAGATTTGGAATTATCAAATGAGCAAATCCAAAGAGAACGAAAGCATGACAAGGGCATGGCTTTTTACATTCGCTTGCATCGGCTTCCTTATGGTCATTTGGCTGATTGATGCATGCCTTGCTGCATTGCTTCCTGAGATAGCTGAAATCTACAAGGGAGTCACCATAGTCCAAGGGGCTCAATTGGTGACTGTCTACAATCTAGGTTTCATGGTTAGCACATTCTTCTTCGGTCCTCTAGGGGATGTGCTCGAGCGGTATAAGATAATTGTCACCGCTGCATGCTTGTTTGCGGCGGCCTGTGTTGGCTTTGCTATCTATAAAAACTTTACTGCGGCCTTAGCATTTCGACTTGCAGCAGGCTTTTGTGGAGGGATGCTAACGGTCAATCTTTGGTCAGGGCTTATTTACGAAGTTCCCAAAAAGCACTTTAATACAGCTATTGGGTTAATGGCTGGCACGAGAGCTTACAGCCTTGTACTCGGATTGCCACTGGTCATGAAACTGGTGGATTGGATAGGTTGGGATTCTACTTTTCTTATACTTGGAGTGATTATCCTGATCCCCCTACTCCTGTTTGCATTCACTACAACAAAACCATCCGCCAATCAAAAGGGAGGTTCCCTGAATCCCTTACGTCACTATTACGATGCTATCAGGCTTCCGGGGATTTTAAGGGGCCTTAGTGGTTTTTTCCTAGTCCGGATGGCTGGAGGCACTGCGTTTGTGTTTACGAGCCTTTGGCTCTTTGAAACTTACGGTCTTGATACTTCCCAACGAGCCATTCTCATTTTGGTATTCGGCATAGGTGAAATTTTGGGAAGCTGGGCAAGTGTTCCTATCATTTCAAAAATGGGACCACCAAAGACTTTCTACCTGGGGATTACAGGAACCTTCTTCTTTTTGGCTTTTCTAGTTTTCACCCCATTACCTCTGTGGGGAATTGGGGCTTCCTTGCTTTTGCTGAGCCTTTCAGATCGTTGTTTTGGAATGGCCTTCTGGAGAGTTTACATTCCGCAGGATCGCTTGCGAACAGGAACACTCTCATCGATGGGCAATATTGCTTTCGCAGGTTCGATTGCTGCTATAACGGGAATCGGCACTCCCATTGTCAAAATTGTCGGCTGGAAAATAGCAGTGATAATGACACTTACCATACTCTTGATTGGATCTCAGATATTGCGATTTTCTCTGTTCACACCTGATCGGCTTGCCAAAGCAGAAGATGGATGGTAATTTAAATCGTTAAATTTTTTAAATATTCAATCTATAAGATTGAATCAAACAAAGCCTCCCCTATTACTTTAAGGCTAAACCTCCACGAAATCTGTTTTATCCCTCATGAAACGAGTAGTAGTTATTGAAGATCACACAGCAGTGCGGCAAATGATCTGCCAACTGGTAGAGTCCATCCCAGAGTTTAATATGGCTGGAGATACGGGGGACGGGCAAAATGCCTACACCCTCTGTCTGGAACAGCGACCCGATCTAGTCATTTTAGATATTATGCTGCCAAGACTGAACGGTATTGAAGTGCTAAAACGCTTTAGTCGTCAACTACGAAAAACCCGAGTATTGGTATTTAGCGGTTACAAAAACGAGAACCTATTGAAGAGCTGCATGCTCTCCGGTGCTCATGGGTTTGTTGAAAAATCCGCCACCCTGGATGCCTTGAAAGATGCAATGAATATCGTTTCAGATGGGGGAACCTGTTTTGGTAAAGACAATACACGCATCCTGGAACAAGCATTGGAGAAAGCAAATTCCCGCAGAGGAAACGATGTGCTTACCGCTCGAGAGAGAGAAACACTTCAATTGATAGCGGAAGCCCTCAGCACTCGGCAGATTGCCGAAAAGATGAACATCAGCGTGAAAACAGCTGAAAATCATCGTACCAACATGATGCGTAAGCTAGACCTGCATAATGCTGCTGCGCTTACGCGATATGCGGTAGACATGGGTATGGTCGAAAATACTCCCGTATTTGATTAAAGCTCCAGCCAAGGCAGTTTATTGCGCTCCTGCCAACGATTGGCAAGTAACTCGACCAATAGTGGATGAGACCCAATCAGCTCTGTTTTATGTATCTGAAGTGCTGGGTTTTTCAAAACACTAGCTTCACATATGGCAGTAATGTCACCCTCAGGACCCGCATGGCGTCCTGGAGAAAAAAACATATGCGCCAGAATGATTGGCTTTGGATGGTCGCCAAATGATTCCAAGGCATTCGCCAGCAATGGTTCGTTGAAGGCATACTGCTCCCCAGGTCTACGTTCCATAGAAGCAGCAATGAGACTATTAAGTCCTTCGCCAAACGATTGGTTGAGAATTTCGCCCACTGCATTTCGAACATTCGTAACCTCCTGTCGTGGACTGCCATGATCCACAAGGACGACGTTAAAGTTCTGAAGGCCTTCCTTCATTTGAACGCTAACAACCCTTTCTTTGAGAATGGTAGCTAGACTGGCGCCCCCATTCTCAGAAGAAACATACAATGGGTTCAGGATGCGCACCTCCATTTCCGGACAATGCTTCATGAGACCCTTAAGACGTCGAGGCAGGTAGTCGACCAAGGCACCAGAAGGCCCAAAGAATAAAGGAATGATCTCAAATGACCTTTCGCCTGATGAGTAAGCCTCTTTAATCGCCGCTTCTAACAACGTAACCCTTTCATCATCCAGATCCGCTTCGGGGATTTTGTCAGCATGCAAGAGCGGCGCCGGTATCACTGAATTGCTAATAGATTCCGATACTCGGGAGGCAATGGAACGCAGATTTCGATAGGCATCCGCCCGGACTGAACCGTTGTCGACAAGAAAGATCATGCTTTTACAAAAAAAGGAGAAATCTTAGTTGCGCAACCCCCCGCGAAAAGTTTAATTCTATTTGTTTACAGTTTATCGAATATACCTCAGTAACAATCATCGTAATATATTTAACTGCTGAACTTTACAGGATGAAAAAAATCACCGCTATTATTTGCCTTTCAGCCTTTGCCCTATTCTGGGCAGGTTGTCAAAACGCTGGACGTCCAACGCCCGAAATGACCCGCATGGGTATGGGAACAGGCCCAGGAGGAGGCGGTGTTGGAGCTGCAACCAACGTAGACAATGCCGGTTCTGGCGATCTAGGTGACTTTGAATACGGGGACGAAAACCTACAAGGACGTAACTCAGATGTATCTGGCGTAGATGGACCTGCTTACGCTTCTGTTTATTTTGACTACGATCGTTCTTACGTTCGCGAGTCGGAGCGTTCCATTTTAAACGAAACGGCCAAATACCTACTTCAAAATTCAGGCCAGAGAGTCTTATTAGAGGGTCATTGCGACTGGAAAGGCACTACAGACTATAATTTAGCACTGGGTGATCGCAGAGCAAACTCTGTCAAAAGTTACCTCGTAGAATTAGGAGTCTCCCCTTCTAGCATTGATGTCCTCTCCAAAGGAGATCTCGATGCCAATGAAGGCGCAGATGATTCCGGAAGACAATTAGACCGCCGAGGAGACATTATTTTAATCCCCTAAGCGCACCAATCAGCTATTTACCCAAAGGCCTGCTCTTCGGAGCAGGCTTTTTCATAAAATAGACGCTGAGATTGATTGCCTCCTCAGGTCCACCTCCTAGCAAGACCCCAACAGACTAATTCAGATCCGACAGGATTCTCTTGATGAGCTCCTTTCCTCTACTCATCATGGACAGATCAAAGCTTTCATTTGGTGCATGCATGGCATCCTCAGGCAGATACAATCCAACCAACAGAGTGTCCATATCAAGGATGCTCTTGATGTCTCCAATGATAGGAATGCTACCTCCTTCCCTCAAATAGACAGGACGTTTTCCAAATAACTCCCCACCATGCCTTTCGTTGGCGAGGAATGCTTTTGCAAGAACTGGATTCTGATCAGCTGGAGTATTTGTTTTTCCCGGCGGAACAACGAGGTATGGATTTCCGTTATGCTCAATTTCAAATGAAAGTTTCATTTGAGCAGGGCATCGGGCTGTAATCGTATCGATTAGAAGTTTTTGAATTCGATCGGCGTTCTGGTTGGCGACCAAGCGACAACTTATTTTTGCAAAAGCCTTACTCGGGATGACCGTTTTTGAGCCTTCACCCTGGTAACCACCACCAATACCGTTGAATTCTAAAGTCGGAGCTAGTCTAGGTGCTTCGGAAGCATTTAATCCAGGAGGAGGGAAAAAGTCATTTACTCCAAGAAATCGTTTCAGTTCGTCCAGGTCTTCTCCTGCACGATTCAACTCATCCCTTTCCCACTGCTCAGTATCATCGATCGAATCATAAAACCCAGGAACATTGATAGAGCCATCTTCATTATGAAGAGAGTGGCAAATATCAGTTAGGGCATGAATCGGATTAAGTATGGCTCCTCCAAATAGACCTGAATGTAAATCCTGACTGGCTCCTTCCAAATTTACCTGAATACAGGAAATGCCTCTCAAGCCAGTGGTCACGGTCAGCTGATCTGGTTTCAAGCTTCCAGTATCACATGCAAATACGAAGTCGCCCTTGATTCTCTCAGCATAAGCATTCAAGACCGGCACAAAACTTGGACTTCCGATCTCTTCTTCTCCTTCCAGGACGAATACGATGTTCAGCGCAATATCCGGGTTTTCGGCCAAGAGTTCAGAGACAGCACCAAGGTAGACTGAGACTGGGCCTTTATTGTCCGCCGCACCTCGACCATAAATTCGACCATCACGTATTTCTGGATCAAAGGGTTCAGACTTCCACAAATCTAAAGGATCGGGTGGTTGCACATCATAATGCCCGTAAATAACAACCTTAGGGGCAGCTTCATCAACCAGGCGTTCACTCAGAATGATTGGCTGGCCAGGGGTTTTAATTACTTCCACGTCAAAGCCAATGGCTTGGAGGTTACTTTCCAGATAATCTCGAGTATCGGCCAATCCTTGCTTGAAGGCAGAATCTGCTGAGACGCTTGGAAAGCGGACTAAATCTTGTAGTACAGTCAGGGGATCAAGAATCATCGATAGCGTAATTTACTTTGCTCGTAGATAGGTTTCACTTTGGGCATGAGAGCTTCCAGTTTATCAATTCTCTTATAGTCGGATGGATGGGTTGAGAAAAATGGAGAGCGTTCTTTGCCTTCCTTGACCAGGTTCATTTTCATCCAGAATTCAATGGCTGCTTCAGGATTGTAACCTGCCTTGGCTGCATAGATGACTCCGATATGATCGGCTTCCAATTCATGACCTTGAGAAAACGGAATAGCCAAAGCATAGGCTGACGCGGCTCCATAAGCAGCAGTCCATTCATTCCTGTCACCGTCCCCTTTCAAAGCTTCGTTGAGGATAACACCACCAATAGCTGCAGCAATACCTTGAGACATGCGCTCAGAACCATGTCGAGCAGTGACGTGCGCAATCTCATGACCAATCACCGTTGCCAGTTCATCATCTGTAGAGGCGATATCAAGAATGCCTGTATACACCCCCACTTTTCCACCTGGGAGAGCAAAAGCGTTTATCATGTTTGGGTCGTCGAAGAGCACAAATTCCCATTGCGCACTCGGTAATTGATTCCCAACAGCTTCCGCAATTCGCTGCCCTACTCGTTGAAGCCTCCCTACCATCGCCGGGTCTGAGGATATGGGTGTTTCGTGCTTCATCTTTTCAAATTCTGAGATTCCAAGCTGCAGCTCGTTTCCCGTAGAAATGAAGTTTAGAGAAGTTCTTCCTGTTTCAGGAACGGTATAGCATCCTCCTAATGCGATCAGTAAAAGGTTAAATACCAAAAACGGTGATCTGAAATACATGCGGTTCATAGGCAAATGGTATAGATTGAGTGTTCTGGCATCTGACTGCAATTAATGTCGAAAGTGCCGAACTCCTGTGAAAACCATGGCCATACCTCGTTCATTGGCAGCTTGAATGACCTCTTCATCGCGCACTGATCCGCCTGGCTGTATGGCTGCTGTGGCACCAGCATCTGCTGCAGCAAGCAATCCATCCGCAAACGGGAAAAATGCATCTGAGGCCACAATAGAGTCCTGAAGATTGAGACCAGCTTCCTGGGACTTCCATACTGCAACTTGTGAGCTGTCGACGCGGGCCATTTGGCCTGCTCCAACTCCGAGCGTTCGTTTATCACCTGCATAGACAATGGCATTGGACTTTATGTGTTTAACCACGCGCCAGCCAAAAAGTAACGACGCCCACTCATTTTCTGTAGGTTGCCGCTCAGTGACCACTCGATACTCAGCCTGATTAGTTTTCTTCATATCTTTGTCCTGGACCAGCAATCCGCCCACTACTGAACGCATTTCTCGTAGGGCATCAGCCCCTACCCCATCCTTAGCCACCATAAGACGAAGATTCTTTCTTTTAGCAAACCGTGCGAGTGCCTCATCGGTAAATCTTGGCGCGATAACAACTTCGCAGAAAATTTCTTTAATCGCGAGTGCCAGTTCTTCGTCTACGGTTCGGTTGGCAATTATGATTCCTCCGAAGTGCGCTTGTTTATCCGTTTCGAAGGCATTGTGCCATGCTTCGAGAATAGTATCCGCACTCGCAACACCACAGGGATTCGTATGCTTCAAGATTGCGACGGTTGCCTCCTCAAACTCTCCAATCAAATAAGTGGCTGCCGTAATATCAAGGATGTTATTATAGCTGAGTTCCTTCCCCTGCAATTGATCGTATACGTCAAAAAAGCTTCCATAGAGAGCTGCCTGCTGATGAGGGTTCTCTCCATAGCGTAAGTTTGCGACTTTGGGTAGGCCTACTTCCCAGTTCTTTGGATACCCGCTAATAGCTTCTAAGTCTGGTTCGGCTTGTTGATGGCTAAGATAGTCTGAAATAGCTTTGTCGTATTCCGAAGTTCTACGGTAAACCTTCAAGGCTAGTTCCTTGCGAAGGTCGAGCTTCGCTGTCTCATCTTCTGAACTGAGTGAATCTAGAACGCGCTGATAATCATCTGGTTCACAGACCACGGTCACACTGGCATGGTTTTTGGCTGAACTCCTAAGCATCGAAGGACCACCGATATCGATATTCTCGATAGCGTCCTCGTAGCTACAATTAGGATTCGCGGTCACCTGCTCAAATGGGTATAAGTTTACCGCGACTAAATCGATCATGGAGACCCCATTATTTTCGGCTTCGGCTAAGTGATCTGGTTTGTCTCGACGACATAGCAGTCCTCCATGAACTTTTGGGTGAAGCGTTTTTACGCGACCTTCCATCATTTCGGGAAAGCTCGTATACTCGCTTACGTCGGTCACCGGAATACCCGCTTCGCGTAAGATGCGAGCACTTCCACCCGTGGATAGAATCGTATATCCGTGTGTGCTGGTAAGTGCCTTCGCAAATTCAACTAATCCCGTTTTATCGAATACTGAAAGGAGCGCTAATTTACTCATTGAGGCTGAGTGTGGGAGTTTTTGTTTTCAGAACAATGACGAAATTTGCGGAATGATATTTCTACACCTGCGAGTCTTCGGGAAACACGAAAACCTAAGACAAATCGCCCCTTATACCTTTTTCTAATCCAAGTAGATCATCTCGTTTAAGTTGAAAATGGCTAAGCACAAATCGGTAAGTGCGGTTCCCTTAAAAGGATCAATAGATTCAGCCCCAAAGGGAGTGCCAAGAGTCTCTTCGTTGCGATTCTCTTTCCTCAGAGCCTTGGACTGTTCTTCAACGAATTCTACACTAGCGTTCAACTCGTCCCCACTTGGTGACCTGGAAAGGACTCGGTGATAACAACTATCGACCCACTCTTCTAACCCGCCATTCGATTCATTGATAATTGATCCGGCAAGATGCCGCGCAGCTTCAATGGAAAACTCAGAGTTCAGTAGCGTTAATGACTGGGGAGCTGTGGTGGAAATATTTCGTCTTCCACAACTGGCATTTGCATCGGGAAGATCAAATACATCGAACATGGGATAACGAAGATTTCTGCGTACGAATAAGTAAATACTGCGCCTGTAGTGGTCATTCACATCCTCACTTACTTCCCATTGCTTTTTGAGCAATGTAATAGCCACCTCTGAAGGCAGTGGCGGATGAACACCAGGGCCGCCCATTTGACGGTTGAGCTTTCCACTTACCGCTAGCATTGAATCGCGAATAGCCTCACCTTCCAATCGCTTGCGATTCATGCGGGAAAGCAACTGGTTGTCTGGATCAGCTGCAGTGGCCTTTTTCCAATTCCCATCTACCGGCATACTTTACTGCCTATAGGTAGCTGAATTGAACAAAATCCTGAGCAGTTCTTTTATGCTCCAATCTTGCCGTATCAATTCCGTAGAATCACCAAGCAGTCTCCCTCGTTATGCAAATCTGGATGACGATAGTGTGGATTTGACAGAACGCATTCGTTCTTATCTAGCTGTAAACTGCGTATCATGCCATCAGCCAGTAGGCACAGGTTTAGGTAGTTGGGATGCTAGACCTGAGGTAAGTCTGTTAGGTACAGGAATCATTAATGGCCTGGCAGGGAAAAACGGAGGAAATCCTGACAACCGTCTCATCGTGCCTGGCAACCCTGATGCATCCATTCTTCTCAGCCGGTTGAGTGGATGTTGTGGCTTCACTCGCATGCCACCACTGGCATCTTCTGAACTAGATAAGGAAGCAGTAGCTAGCATCACGGAATGGATAGGATTACTGGACGACACTCAGGCCTACCGATCATGGCGATTGGAAAACTTTGGCTCAGACTCCAGCTCGAAAGGTGATCCCTCGTTTGATGCGGATATAGATCAGTTCTTTAATTACTTCGAGTTCTTGCTAGAATCCAATCCGAATGAGGCCGGCTCTTCCCCTTTTGTTCAACTTAATCTATCTCCCAAGAAAGCCAGTCTCATCTACGAATCGCTAGCCCAGCGCTCTATACAATTAGAAATAAGTGAGGACATGATCAACTGGAAGCCATGGTATCAAGGATCTCCAATTGAGCATTTCAACCAAGAAGATGTTCAGTATTCCAAAATAGAGGGCCCTATTGAGCTAGAGGATGCGCGAACACTCTTTTTTAGGATTTCTGTTCTCTGGGCTCCTTAATTCAGATTGAGGTCTGGATGAAAGTTCGACGATTAACATCCAACAAGGAGCTCAGAATTAAGCGGTAATTTCGCCTTTAAGGCCAAGACGGATCATCCAATGACGCAACGCAAGGGAAGCTCGATCGGCTTTTGCATGAACCTCCTCCGCAATGTCCATGGGAATTTCCTCAGGCTTTTGTAATTCAACAATCGCTCGGTCTTCATAAATGATCTTTTTCTCCCAGGCTAGTAACTCCTTTACAGGAACATCGTGATCAAAGTTTCGATGGAACACAGCAATGATCTGAGCCTTCCTAGCCGAAACTGGTGCTATATTAAAATGAATAACGTGTTCCCTGCCCTCAGGATAACTGATTACGGTGCGGGTGCAAAAAGGCATGAATAAGGTCCGATGCATATGCCGATCTAGCTCATTCGCGTTTGCAATCGGTGAGTCATCAGGATTGGTGGCCTTATACTCAAACTCCATGGTCATGGTGTAATCGTCCTGAGAGAATTCATAGTCTGCTCCCATGGTCGCGCTGTCCTCTTGCCCAAAACTACTTTGGTGCACAAATGAGAAGTGGGCGTTGTCGATAAAGTTCTCAATCAGCCGTCCTGCAGAACAGTCCCAGATTTCAGGCCCCAAATGGAATCTCCGATAACTCTCCTCTGATTCTTCAGGTTCCCAAACTGGAATCCGGTTTTGGGGTTCGCCACTCAAGCATACCCATATAATTCCATAGCGCTCCTCGTGGAGAACCGTTTGCAACTTCAATTTCTCAGGTATTTTCCACTCCGGATGACTTGGGACGAGGACACACTGTCCGTCTTGATCAAAACGATAACCGTGGTAAGGGCATACCAAACAATCATCCTTCACCCAGCCCTTCGACAAAGGCGCACCTCTATGAATACATAAATC
>CALJGU010000289.1 GCA_938075565.1 uncultured Opitutales bacterium
AGGGTGCTAAAGGAATCTTCATGCGTTCGAATGCGAATCCAAGCAACCCAAAGAATATCATGGTCCATACATCAAACATTCGGGTGGACAGTGCGAATGATCCAATGATGCAGAAAACGAGAATCACCGGCATTAATAAGCTTCGAGGCAACGAGGCCAGCTTCGCGATGTGCTTTACTGCCACCAGCATGAATAGAAACATGAAGATGTTGGATACGAACATCGATCCCATGATTGTGTAGACCATTTCAGGATTCTGCTGAAAGAGTAATGGCCCGGGTTGCAGTCCATGAATAAGCAATCCGCCGAGTAAGATCGCATCGACCACACTGCCTGGAATCCCTAACGACACCAATGGGATCAAAGCCCCACCGATAGTCGCATTATTAGCAGACTCCGATGCCACAATAGCAGTCTCAGATCCCTTGCCAAATTTTGCTTGTTCTTCTGGTTTAGCTAAAGACTTCGCCGCGCTGTAGGCAGATACCGATCCGATATTGGCACCAATGCCGGGAAGGATTCCTACCCAGGTTCCGATAACAGAAGAGCGGATCAGATTGACCGCTTGATCCTTCCAATCTTTCAAACTGAACAACATCTCACGTGCCCGCTTCAAAGGGATGATGGTGATCTTTTCTTCCATCCTGGTGAGATCAGAAATGACCTGACTAATTGCGAACATTCCAATCAGGACAGGTAACAGCTTAAGTCCCCCGTTGAGTTCTTCAAAACCAAAGGTCATGCGGAGGTTTCCCGTTGCCTTATCAATACCCGGCAGTGAAGCCAACACACCCAAAGAGGCAGATAGAAAGGCCCGACTCATTGACTTACCTCCGACCGAAGCAATCAACACCAGGGCCAACAATACTAACGCAAAGAAATCAAAAGGCCCCAGCTTTGTAGAATAGAGCGCAATCGGTTTTGATAGAGTGATCAGGAAAAACCAGGAAACACAACCTCCTACGAATGATGCGGTAATACCCAATCCCAGTGCCCGACCAGGCCTGCCAGCCTGAGCCATAGGATAACCATCCATCGTTGTCATGATGGACGCCGGTGTGCCCGGCATCCGCAACAAAGTGGCCGTGATCAAACCACCACTGATCGCACCGACATACATGCTGATGAGCAGGATGAAGGCATTGAAGGAATCCATATTGAAGGTCAACGGCAGGGTCAGTGCAATGAGCATTGCACCCGTCAGCCCTGGAATAGCTCCCATCGTGATACCCAGGATTGTACCAATCATGACGAGCATCATCCCTTGGACGCTAAAGATATAACCCGATGCTGTTTGGATCGCTTCCATAGTTTCAGAGGACCCAGTAATTCTTTGACCTGACCATGCAATCCAACGCGGTAATGCGAGGACGCAGTTGCCCTACCCGAGAAATGCGAGAGATGGTAGGGCAAGAGCATCCTTGCTCTGCCGTAAGTTGCTGTAGGGAATTAAGCATAATTCATTTTAAAAGGGTCTACGGCAAATCGATGGTAAACAATTGAGTGAATACATAATGGAGGCCAAAAGACATAAGTAATGCGACTTCCACTACAGAGATCCACTTGCGCTTATCCATTGAAGTCAGAAACAGTCCCGCAACTACCACGAACAAAATAGTCGCCAATATGAAAGGAAGTATCCCAAGCCCCATCAGTAGCACATAAACAATGGTCATGGCTAAAGTTCCGAATGCAAAATCGTAGCGTAACCGTAGGTCAGAAACCTCATCGACCTTGGATTGCTTGGACCTGAAGTGACTGACTAAGACCAGTACTATAAACAGAGATACAAAACCTATCGTCCAAACTTCAAAATCGGGAAGCTCAATTCGGTTCTCGGGTTTGATTTCCCCAAAGGTCTTCATGCGATCATCAATACGATCGCTCAATGCATCACCCACAATGATCCGTGGAAGAATCTGTAGCTCCTCCGTACGTTTAAGCATGTATTCGGATTTCATCACCTTGCCCATGATATCGGCGAAGTAGTTTACAATCTTGGAATCTGTACCCTTGGGAAACCACCAGTAGTGTAAGTTGGCGCTGAATACGGGAAAGCCCAATTCCGCACTGGTCGGAACATCGGGGATAGAATCAAGGCGCTCTTCCCCTAAGCAGGCGATGGCCTTTAATCCGTTCTCCTTAAAACGCACATACTCCCCAATGGACAAGATGATCACGTCGAGGTGTCCCCCCATCACACCAGCCAGTCGATGTGCGCCACCACCGGTTGCCACAAATCGGAAGCGTGCTCCGGGCAAAGTGTTCTCCAGCATGATAGCCGAGAAGTGAGTCGGCGTGTTAAAATTGATCCCAAAGTTCAAGGTCTCTGGCTGTGCCTTGGCGGCTTCCATTAAGTCACCCAGGTTTTGGTAAGGAGACTCATTTGAAACAAGCACCACTACCCCAAACTCTCCGGTAGCCGCGGCCACTTCATAATCGCCGGGTCCATTCGGTGATTGACCATTTGATTTCGCAACCATCAAGGCTTCATGCAGACAGAGGACAGTATACCCATCAGCACGCGCGTCTTTGACATAGCTGCTTCCAATCGAAGTTCCCCCACCCGGTTTGTTTACGACAACCAGAGGTTGCGGCATGAGCTGATCATCATTGATAGCCTTTTGCACAATGCGCACAAACGTATCCGACCCACCCCCCGGTGCAAACGGCACGACGACCCGAATCGGCTTCCGAGGATACTCCTCTCCTAAGGCAGATCCTAACTTCACATACTGGAAAATCGCCAACAGAATGAGTACGATAATACAGCCATGAAACACGGCGTTTCTTTGAACGTCAGTCATGTAAATTAAAAACCATACACTAATCTCTGATAGGCCCGGTCACATTCCACTGCACGCCTCGAGTAGTCGTTTTCAGCACTCCACCTACACCGCCATAATAAAGAGTGGGTGGCGTGGTTTTCGGATCAAAAACCAAGGCCCATGCATTGTTCGACCAACGCAGACCAGCCGTTTCGAAAGAATCACCGCTGTCGGTGCTGACGAAAACTCCAGCCAAAGTACCAACATAAACATGGCTTGGGTTCGCGGGATCGATTGCCATCGAAGCGATATGCTCCGTCAATGGCTTGGCTCCCGCCGCCCATGTTTTTCCACCGTCCTCGCTTCGGTAAACCCCGCGTGGACGGGTGCCGGCATAAATGATGTCCGAGTTGGACGGATCCAATGCCAAGGCCCACACATCAACATCGTAAATTCCTTCGGGATCAGCGGTCCAATTGGCCCCTCCATCGGTGGTCTTATAGACGCCATGCCAGGTTCCCGCATAAAGGGTATCGGGCCGATTCGGATCGATCACCAGAACACGCACGACTTTATCAATAAGCCCACGATTGATCTCCTTCCAATCGCGACCACCGTTCGTGGTTTTAAAAACACCTCCTCCATCCGTTCCTGCGTAAACGACCTGATCGTTCTTCGGATGAATTACCAATGCTCTTATTTCGCGATAGGAAATTCCATTACTGACAGCTTCCCAGGTCACTGCTCCATCTTTCGATCGGTAAACACCCATTTTGTGCGAACCTACATAGAGCAGATCAGGGTTCGCCTCGCTTATGACGATTGTGCGTGGGGAAACCATACTCAGCCCGTAGGTCGGCCAGTTATCTTGCCCTCCATTCAAAGTCTTACAAAGGCCCTTAGCGGCGCCTGCGTAAATAATATCAGAATTGGTCGGATGAATGGCAACCGCCTGTGTCTCCCCATGTCCAGGGGAGGCCATTTGGGCGTGTAGAAATGAAGCGCTTAAGAGCCCAGCAAAAATTAATAAAAGTGGCTTTTGTATTTTCATCGGTCCCACGGAAAAGCGTAGCTTGGTTTATTGGAATAACGATCAAGGTAGATACGAAGCGTTGAAGCAGTGGCTGGTTCCAGATTCACTGTAAAAGCGATTCCATCAATCTCTTTGCTGCCCTTAGTGTCCGCCTGATCGTTAAACGATTCCCTTGGACTTGGGTTTTCCACTGGCGATTGCTTCTCATTGGCTTTCGTATAATCCACACTTTGGATACGATGTTCCCCATAAGTCCCACCTTGGACAATTAGTGATCTCGATTCAATTTGGTTAAGGTTGACGATCTCCACTTCGATCCAATCGGGTTCGATTCGGGTTACAAGTGTAGCTACATCTTTTGGAAGCCCTGATCGTTTGCTCTCACCATCGAAGTAGCGAAGCTGCGAATGCAGCATCTCGCCTCTCGTATCAATAGGGATCCCTCCGATCGAAAACCGGTTAAGATTTCTGGTGACCATGGGATTCATATTGATCCACTTATTGTCCACCCAAGTTTCGGAATATCCTTGCTCGCTCTGGATGGCTTCGACTTTACGAGCAATGGTCTCCAAATCATTCTTGAACGCTCTCTCCGCATAACCGGGATTAAGGCCTTTGACGAAGTAAGCCCATTCGAGATCACTGTCTGTAATTCTTCCTTTCGACTTCTTCTGAGCTTCGGCCAGCCTCTCTATATGCTGCCAGTCTTCTTCGCTTTGAGAAGTATACCAAAGGTGAAGATAAAGCTCGGGATTCTCTTCTCTATAATGATACCACCCGCGGTGATCGTGACGCCAAGGAACGAGCGATGTTCCCCTTCGGATCTTTTCAATCGACTCTTCACTCACATTCCTCTTCCGCAATTCCGACTCAGCAAAGGCGGCTCCATTTTCAATAAATCCGTTTTCCCGAAGCACACCGATTTGGTCTCGAGCCAGGTTCATCCAGCGGGTGTCTCCTGAAAGCAGAGTTGCAACCTTTCCACTCAGTACCAATGTCTTCATAATATGGGTTCCGCTGGGCCATACCCATCCATAGTAGCCACCCCACCAGTGTCCTGTGTGTTCACCAATCTCACCGGAAATTCCGACATTGTCCGGAATGATCCCGTTGTTGCGCTTTGTTAGTTTTTCCCAAGTGGTGAGGTAGTCGGTAGTCCATTCCACATACTTCTCGTCGCCCGTATACATATAGGCGCTGGCGATCAGAGGGGTGGAAATCATATTGATCGGGACATCACCTTTGGCCATGCGGTCGCTCATCGCCTTGACCAGTGCGGCAAACTGATCGTTGTCCGGGTGATCGTTAATCCAGGCAGTCGATGAACCAATGCCGGGGATGTCCAAGAACGGCAGCGGGTAATAGGTCAAGTTGGCATTAGTCGGAGTCCAGTCGCGCTTATTCCATTCCAATAGCGGACCTCGACTGCCAGTCATGACAGCGCGCATTTGCTTTAGCTCAGGATCCCAGTTTTGAGCTTCCGGATCCTCACCAATATACATGGCTGCAAAACGAACGGCCCGGTCCAGGAATTTTTCATTGTAAGGCTGGACCATGCCCATGGGGTAGAAGTTGATGTACCCTTCACCATGGTGCATCCAGTCCCAGTTCGAATCGAATTCCCGGTAGATCTGGCCGTAGCGGGTGAACTGTTTGGTAATGCCCTCCCAGGCCATACGGTTTAACTTGTCGATCTCATGCGAACCACCCAGAGCGGTGTGTAGCGAAAATCCTCTGAACGCTTCGTACATGTCATCGGATGAATTCATGCCACTCTCATAGCGCTCCTTAAAGGTGAGCATCCCATTCTCATCTACATACTGGTCGTAGAAGACGATAGCAGCCTCATCCAAGGCCTTGATAAGCTGACGCTCATAGAGGGCCCACGCAGGCGGCCCAGCAGGATTATCGCAATGAATTTGAACCAAGCCCTCGCTCACTTGATTTTGAGCCGAGGCGGATAAGCAGAAAGCCAATAAGCATGTGGCCCTCAAGACGGGTATTCTCAACAAAAACATAAGGTATTGTGTTGATTGTGAAAAAAACATTCTAGGGAAACAATCTTTTCTTGGCTATATGAAACACTCCTTAGCCAGGACATATTTTCATCGGATCGATAAGCATGGACCGGTCGATAATCGTTTCATAGTTCGACTGAACCAAATAATTGATGCCCGATAATTGTTTAGTATAGATCTTTAAAATATTTAGCTCCGGATATCTTTACGATACCCGGAGCCAAATTAACCTAACATACTACAATGCAGACTAGAACTTAAAGGTATTGGAAAGATAGATGGTTCTTGGATTCGGGATCCGAATAACAGCTACTTCTCCATCAGGATTCGTCTTAACTGGAATGTCACCACTTTCACCCACCAGATTTCTGATGTTGAGCCTGATGCTCCAATCAATCTTGTCATCCCAGATGCGCTGTCCGTAAGTGAACCAAAGGTCCCCACTGAATAGACCGTCATCAAAATATGGACGTGTTACGTCAGGAACAGGAACTCCACTTTCTGGCTCGAGTTGGAACACATAACCAGTAGCTGCTTCGTCTTCCCAACGGAAGGCTCCACCAATCCCAAATCCATCCAAGCGACCTTCGGTGAACTCATAATTTGTTACACCGGTTATGCGCCACTCACGTTGCTCATTGGAAGCAGTATTATCCAATGCTTTGGCACCACGGATGGGTGCGAGCAATCCGCCCAACAGTGAAACTTCATAAGCTTCTGAGTCAGCTCCCAAGGAACCATCTTGTTCGGTTTCTCCCAGTCGGGCTGATTGAACCGCAGAAACATAATCTTCAGCAAGTCCTGCCAAAATAGTGGCGGTATTCGACTGAACCGTTTCCTGCTGACTGATGTTCATCATCATGCGCCAGTTCGGAGTAAAATTTGCTACGAGCTCAACTTCGAATCCTTCTGCAACACGATCCTGAGTAGACTGAACATTGGGGATGCTGTCTGTTTCATAACGATCCCACTCTCCGTCTCCGTCATCATCAACGGGTCTTGGATTAGCAACAGAAGCGAGTTCTGAAGGAATGGTAGCCAATGAAGCAGCATAAAACTCTTCGAAGCTTTGGTGGGGGTAACTTTCTAGCGGGCCTTCTACCCAAGTAAGCTCATCTTCCCAAGTGAATCCTCCTTGTTGAGCATCGCGATACCCATTAATACGACCCACGACATGGTTAGCGAAGTTTGTAGTCAGTGCAGGATCTGTATTGGTATTCGATAATCTCGTTTCAAACCAATTAAACTTGATCGCATACTTATTGTCATCAGAGGAAATCTGAAATCCATATTCCTCAGTTGTGCCAGTAGGCTGACCGATAGGATCTCCCAATGGACTATTGCGAAGACCGATTGGATTGAAATTCTCAGATTCTGCGTAGTGCACCTGGAGATTAAATGGAAGCTCTCCAAATAAGACCTCTGGGTAGCGACCGACTAAACTCCAAGTGGTTGTATCTCCAGTTTCTTCCAAAGAAGGCGTATTGGAAAGTCGTGTGTAATCCGGATTGTGCGTCAAATCAGGCAGTCGCTGCGAAAACCCAACTTCAGTAGCATTGGCTCGGGCAAAGCTCTTAGTGTCATCTTCACGCCAGCCATAAAGACCTACGATATGATCGTCCAAGAAGTAACCTTGCCAGGCAAAGGCTTTCGCTTCGATGCTATTTTGGCTGATGTTTTCGTCCTGCAAATAGCTAGTGGTATAAATAGTGCCGGTTTTAAGACTGCGGTCTCTAATCCCATTGCTGTTTGGATTACTGGCCGGAGTTGTATCCACATACAAATACTCAAAGGTATCTCCCACTTGTGGTCTTGGAAAATCAATGGGATAGAGGCGAACATCATCCATGGATTGAACTCCAATAAGAGAATCACTGGTGAATACTGTGAGATTCGTATTTCTACGACCTCCACCCAGTTGGTGCTGCATCGCTGAATTCATAGAGAACTCATCGCTGCCAGTCGCATCTCTCATCGTCCACCAATGGCGATCTTTGGTATGGTCATTATAGAGGCCAGTAAAAGTGTGCCGGCCCAATATCCCAAGGAATCCGTCGTTCTCAGTTAAATCAATTTTGGCAAATGCCGTAACGCGAAATGTTTCACGATCGATTTGCTCAAATTGTTGTTGAGTTCCCGCGTTCGCGGTAAACGCACGTCCCAGATTTGGGTTTGGCTGACCATTAATCAAATGGGTAGAATTCATGACATAGATGTCATATTCTCCACGACTACTATGCTGGAGTCCTCCGGAAAAGATGAAGTCCTGATAAGTATCGTAGCTTTGTTCGTCGTAAGCGATCTCGATACCGGCATTGTTGTTAAAGAAATTTTGTTCCAACGCTAAATTCATTGCATCAAAATCACGAATCGCCAGGTCCAATCCATTAGTATACATCTTGTTTCGGTAATCGAAAACATCCGGATTTCTTAAAGTAGGAACCGCAAAACCAATAGCATATGATTCTGCATAAGGACTATTCGTAGCAAATTCTCTAAAATCATTAACTCCGGTGTCACCTGGTAATCCGGCAGCCAGAGGACTACCCGCCAATCCTGTGCTGTCGATAGTATCGCCCTGGCTAGCTCTCCAAGGAATTAAAGACGTATAACCTTGGATATTAGAACCGGGAATACCTACATTCGCTGCAGCACCTTTTCCGGGGTAATAAATGGCGTTGTGACGAAAATTACTGGGGTGAACATTGGTACCTACAGCGGCTTCACTACTTCCCACAGAACCAATGTGGAGCGGATCATCGTGAAGAGCTTGAAACTCCCAGGTTCCTCCATCGGCAGCTGCACGAGCATTAGCCGCAGGGACAGAACCAGTATACTGCGATATTGATGAAGGTGTAGGCTCAAACCATCCATGGTAAGCAACGGAAGGAGGAATAACTTCTACCGGTGAACCTGAGCGCTCGCCTCTTTCGTAATTCGCTCTAAAAATAGTGGCATCCAGAAAATCACTCGCCTCATTGTCAGACAATACAACATTCAGTGCAGCGTATACGCGATGTTGGTCTTCATGCGCCGGCTCTTGCTTGTATTTTTGGCTTTCCTCTAAAAGTGCAACTCGCAATGAGACCCGGTCTTCGACTATTACTTTGTTATAATCAACTTCAGCACGCCAACTGCCGTAGTTATCAAACCGGAGCCCCAATTCACCAAAGTTGCTATTATGAATGGCTTGTTTGGTCGCGTTATTGATAACACCACCGGGGCTACCAATACCAAAGAGCAGTGAATTCGGTCCACGACTGACAGTTACACGCTCGGTGTTGTAACTATCAAAAGCGATGTCTGTTAGAAAATATCCTCGAGTCAAATCTGCGGCACCAAGGCCACGAATACGCTGATTGCGTTGTGGATTGGTCCTCGAGTCATTATCAACAAAGCGGCTTCGGTTACTCGCCTGAGCTCCACTAAAGTTACCCTGAAAACCACCAACTTCCGTGTTACTCGTATAGGACAACAGCGTCTGAGCATCGGTAGCGGAAATATCGTCCATAAATTCAGAGGTAACCACCGATATGGCAGCACCTAGATCTTTAAGGTCGGTTTTGATCCGCGTTCCAGCGAGCGTACTTGTAGCCAAGTAACCTTGGGTTTCTTCTTCATCAATCTGGAATAGACTCAGATTGTAGACATCATCGTCGTCTTCTTGAGCCGATGCAAACGGGATCACAGTAAGACAAAAAAGCGGCAGTACAAGAGTGAGCGCTTTGTATGAATATTGTAGTATATATTTCATAAGTTGGAGTTTGTTTTCGAAATAAGCCCTAACACCAATTGTTAGGCAACGAGGGTATTCATTCGGGGTAGAATTAAGAGAAGTTTAGGGTAGTAAATAGTTATCACTCTAAAAGAAGATCTTTCCTTAAAAAACCACAAGTAACCATCTGCTAAACACGTTTAACAAAGCTAGAGATAATGCTTACTACTCTATACCAAAGCAGAGGACTCGGGTTACACAGACTCTATAACAATCCTCATCATTCCACACCTCCCTTTGAATATGTGGGAGCGTAACAGACGCTATTAAACAATAAGCTCCGGATATCCTTACAATATCCGGAACTTATTAAACTAACAAACTACAATACAGACTAGAACTTAAAGGTGCTTGAAAGATAGACGGTGCGAGGATTGGGGATACGAATAACGGCCACTTGTCCATCTGGGTTGGTTCTGACCGGAATGTTTCCGCTCTCACCCACAAGGTTACGAATATTCAACTGAAGACGCCAGTCTACCTTATCATCCCAAATCATGGTATTGTAGGTAAACCAGAGATCTCCACTGAACAGTCCATCATCGTAATAGGGACGATTGACATCCGGAAGTGGGGCACCGGTCTCGGGATCCACACTGAATACGTATCCGGTTGCCGCTTCGTCTTCCCAGCGAATGGCACCACCAACTCCCCAGCCTTCCAGTGCTCCTTCCCGAAATTGATAGGTGCTTACTCCGGTAAAGCGCCATTCGCGCTGTTCGTTGGATACGGTTCCGTCAAGAGCTCTTGCTTGAACAATCGGACCCCTGATACCTCTTCCGAGATTAATGCTATAAGTCTCTTCATCCCGTTGGAAGGCTCCATCCTCCTGGAGTTCATCCATACGAGCGGCCTCGATAGCGGCAACGTATTCCTGTGTCAGTTGAGCCATGACGGGCGCGGTATTGGAAAATACAGTCTCTTGCTGTCCGATGTTGGCCATCAAGCGCCAGGACGCGGTTGGATTGGCCACAAATTCGATTTCAAAACCTTCGGCCTTTTGATCCCGGGTTGAGCGAAGGTTGGGAATGGAATCAAATTGATATTCATCCCACATCCCATCTCCGTCGTTATCTACCTGCCGGGGACTGACAATGTCTCTCAATACTGAAGGTATGGCATTCAAAGTGGCGCTATACCATTGATCGTAGGTTTGAATGGGGTGTCCCGCCGGGTCTGCACCTCCAGGAAGGCGTATCAAGTGCTCATTCCAATCAATGCCACTTTGCTCACCATCCCGGTGTTCATTGATTCGGTTAAAGACGTGATTAGCCAAGTTGAAATTAACCCCGGCGTTGACGTTCGCCAGTTGAGTTTCAAACCAGTTGAATTTAATCACATACCTATTGTCTTTCGAACTGAACTGGAAGCCATATTCTTCGGTGGTGCCCGTGGGTTGACCAATGGTTTCACCCAGCGCATTATTGCGCAGTCCGATCGGATTGAAATTCTCCGACGTGGCCCAGTGAACTTGGAAATCAAAAGGCATCTCCCCTAACAGATCTTCGGGAAGGCGTCCAACAACACTCCAGGTTTGGGTGTCGCCGTCTTCAACCAGTGCTGGAGTAGAAGACAGCTTTGTAAACGCCGGATTGTATTCCCCTATAGAGGTATATTGATCGACGCTGGCTTCAGATGCCGGGTTTCTTGCAAAACTCTCGGTATCATCTTCACGGTATCCATACATGGCCACGATGGTATCGTCCAGGAAGTACCCCTGCCAAGCCAGCGCTTTGGCTTCAATGTTGGTCTGGTTGATGTTTTCATTGAATAACATGCGGTTTATAAACACTTCGTTGGTGTGAATCATGCGGTCTCCTGCTCCCGTTGTATCCACCCACGCGTAATTATAGCTTAATCCCGGTTCATACATTTCAAAATCGATGGGGTGAAGTCGCACATCATCCATGGACTGGACGCCAATCAAGGACTGCTCACTGGTGTAAGCCATAATGTTAATGTTTCGCCGACCGTGTCTTAGTCCTTGAGAGCCAGCCTGCTGAGTGGAATTCATATCGATCTCATTACTATCCCCTTGATCCTTTGTGTTCCGCATAAACGTATCCAGGGAGTAATCGTTGTAGAGTCCGGTCCAACGGTGACGTCCCAACCAACCTAGGAAACCGTCGTTTTCTGATAAATCGACCTCACCAAAGGCGGTGACACGGAAGGTTTCCCGATCACTCCAATTATAAAACTGTTGTGGGGCTCGAACACGAGTGTAGGCCCGGCCAAGATTTGGATTGAGCTGTCCATTGGTTAGGTAAACAGAGTTGTGCACATAAATATCGTAGGGTCCGGCTGAACTGGTACCGTTTCCACCTGAAAAAGGGAAATTCTCATGGGTGAAATAGGATTGTTCGTCAAAAGCGACTTCAATACCGGCTTTCCCGTCAAAGAAGCTCTGTTCCAGTGCGATATTTAAGGCGTCAAATTCACGGACTACATTGTCCAGTCCGTTACTGTACATGTGGTTGTAGAAATCGAACACATCCCTATTCTGCAGGGTGGGAGCTACGAAACCAGTTGCATAGCCTTCAGCATAAGGACTGACCGTATGCCAGTCCCGAAAACCGCCCACAGGAGTGTCATCTGGGAGGCCCTGCGCAACCGGGGTGCCCACTAGGCCAGTGCTGGCCAGTGTATCTCGACTCGGGCTCCACGGAATCAATCCATTATAGCCACCCAGGCCAAGACCGCCACCTACATCAGGAACGGTTGCTCCACGAGTAGTGTAACTGATTCCCACGTGACGGAAAATGGTCGGGTGCACATTGGTGAAAACCTTGGATTCATCATTTTGGGTTACGAGAGGATTATCATGAAGAGCCTGAAACTGCCAAGTGCCCCCTTCGCTGGGCGAAATCACCCACGGATCGGGCTCCACACCAGTGTATTGAGAAATATTCGAAGAAATGGGTTCAAACCAGTTATGGTAGGCCACGGTAGGTGGAATGACTTCCAGAGGGGAACCTTCCTGTTCGCCGTCTTCATAATTGACCCGGAATCGTGTCAGATTGCCGTTTCCTTCAGCAATAATCCAGTCCAGGGCCGCATATATGCGAGTCTGATCCTCGTAGGCAGGTTGTTGTTTAAATTCCGTACTCTCTTCAAGCATGGCCACCCGGAGAGAAAGCTTATCTTCAATCAGTGGTTTATTATAATCAAAACTCAGGCGCCAGCTACCATAGTTGTCGAGACGGACCCCGATTTCCCCATATTCTTCTCCGTGTAAGGCTTGTTTGGTGGCGTTGTTGATGACCCCACCTGGACTACCAATACCAAAGAGCAAAGAATTGGGGCCACGACTGACGGTGACCCGTTCGGTATTGTAAGTGTCAAAAGGAATATCGGAAAGGAAGAACCCGCGGGTTAAGTCAGCTGATCCGAGACCACGAATCCGTTGGTTTCTTTGGGGATTGACTCTCTCATCGGTCAGGTAAATGCGAGACTGTGCCTGCTCCGAACCACCAGCAAAGTTTCCTTGGTAGCCCCCCACTTCTGTTCCCAAGGTGTAGGACAAGAGCGTTTGAGCATCCGTGGCCGATACGTCGTCCATGAATTCTTCGGTCACCACTGAAATCGCGGAGCCTAAATCTTTTAAGTCCGTCTTAATACGAGTACCAGCCAGCGTACTAGTGGCCAGGTAACCTTGAACTTCAGATTCGTCGATCTGGAACTGGCTCAAGGTGTATACATCTTCTTCGTCTTCATTTTGAGCCAGCAGCGGTTGACTGATAACAGCGCAAGACAAAATGAGTACATAGAGTATTCTAATATAATCTTTTGGGTGTATTGATTTCATAAGTAGAAGTTTGCTTGTAACCCCGCATGGAACGTTAAGAAAACTGCGTCGCAATCGTCTAAGAGGTAGTGCGGGGACATTAGTTCTAAGTTCGTAAACTAAAATCGTAGTCTCACCAAAAACCTCAAGAGGCCATCTGCTAAACGCGTTTAGCATAATAAACTCTGCTAATGAAAACCTATCATCCAAAACTTAGGCATTCAACGCGTTTAGCAGCATTTGAATCGTTCGATTCAGCCTTTTGATCCACAGTGATAATCTGAAAACACCCGGTGACCCTTTCATGAAACGCCCAAATATTCTCTGGTACTGCACTGACCAACAACGCTTTGATACCATCGGCGCACTAGGAAACGTGCATGTGAAAACTCCAACCTTGGATCAGCTCGTTCAGGATGGCGTTTCATTTACAAACACCTATTGCCAAAGCCCCATTTGCACGCCTAGCCGGGCCAGTTTGATGACAGGATTCTACCCTAGTCGGACGAGAAACACCCGAAACGGGAACGACACATTCCCAGAAGATATTCCATTGATTTCCAAAATGATTGCCGATGCGGGTTATGCCTGTGGCTTGATCGGAAAGTTCCATCTGGTCAGTGCAGGACGCAGGCCCGAACCGCGACTGGATGATGGATTCACCTATTGGCAACACTCCCATGCCCCGCGCGATGATTGGCAAGAAGGTGCTCATCAATACGCCGACTGGGTTCGCGAACAAGGGCAGAGTTTGGATGAGATGAGAAACTCACCAGAACACGTCCGCCCCGAATACCATCAAACGAAATGGGCATCCGACTGCGCCATCGACTATATCTCTAAAGATCACGGAAAGCCATGGATGCTAAACATCAATGTCTACGACCCTCACCCACCCTTCATACCTCCAGCAGAGTACGATGCTCAGTTCGATCCGGACGATATGCCTGGCCCTTACTTCAAGGAGTCTGACATAAAGAATCAGAAAGCATTGGGAAAAGTGGATTTCCAGGGAGAGGTTCGAAGCCCCGAAGAACACCAGGCCAAATCAGCGCAAGCTAAATACTATGCGATGATCGCCCAAATCGACGATCAGTTTGCACGGATACTCAAAGCCCTCGACGAGACTGGCCAACGAGACAACACGGTCATCATTTTCACATCCGATCACGGCGAAACATTAGGGGATCATGGTCTCATGTTCAAAGGGTGTCGTTTCTACGAAGGACTGGTGAAGGTTCCGCTAATATTCTCCTGCCCTAGTCAATTTAACAACAACAAGCAGTGCTCAGGGCTTGTAGAGCTCTTGGACCTCTCAGCTACTTTGCTCGAGCTCGCTGGATTAGAGATACCAGACTACCATCAGGGAAAGAGCTTGATGCCCTACCTGAAGAGTGACGACACGGGCACTCACATACGAAGCCACGCCCGTTGTGAATACTTTGATGCCTTAGACCCTTACTTTACCGGTGGCAGTGGTGCCTTTGCTACCATGCACCGCACCGAAAAGTTTAAACTAGTCGTCTACCACGACCACGGATTAGGTGAACTCTTCGACTTGGAAACGGATCCCTGGGAATTCAATAATTTGTGGGATGACCCGAATTACGAATCCATCAAGAACCAACTAATTTTGGAGAGTTTCAATAGTCATGTAATCCTCACCACCAATGTGGGTTCCGAACGGATCGCACCCATGTGATCCAGAGGAAGGACTCTGAAGAGGTCGAAATATCAACAGATATCCGAAGGCAGGCGTTGGAGCTGGGACAGGCTGGAGATTCGGCATCTCCAAAGGCATCAATGGATACGCAGTTTCAATGGTTGCATTCACTGGTATATTATATTGAATTAGAAGCAGATCACTCCTTCAGCCTCAATACTGACGTCCTAATACCCCTATGAGCAAAAAATCGCTCCAGAAAAGCTCCAAAAAAAGCCCCACTTTTGCGGACATAGCCGAAGCCGCTGGCGTCTGCAAAGCGACCGTGTCACTTGCACTGAGAAATAATTCACGGATACCAAGCACAACACGAGAACGCATCCAAAAGATTGCCCAAACATTGGGCTACCGGAATAACCCTCTGGTCACGGCGAATATGGCGCAGGTTCGCAGGTCGAAGGAATGGAAAGGTTCCATGCCCACTATAGGGCTGCTCTCTACGTTTTACGATGAACAGCGTGAAGACAAACGCGTGGAATGGCACATCGGCAGTCGATTCCATGAAGGCTGTAAGCGAAGGGCTTCAGATCTCGGCTTTGACTTTGATTTCCTAGAGTTTGATTTAGCCTATTATTCGAATGAACGCATTCAGCAGGTTTTGCTAAACCGCCAAATCTCCGGCCTGGTTTTGGCTCCTCTTCGATTTTCAAACAAACCGCTCAAACTGGACTGGTCATCTTTCGCAGTCGCTTCGATTGGTTTCTCCGATCCTCTAGGAAACATACCCAGCGTATTTTACGACAATTTCCGTTGCATGCAGGACATCCTCGATTTCCTTAGCCAACGTGGTTACAAACGCCCCGGCTTCATCACCGACTCAGAAAACGAGATGAGAGGTGGCCACCTCTGGAATGCAGGATTCCTGGAATACCAAAATCGTATAATCAAAGACTCCAACCACGTACCCATTCTATGCATACCGAAACCAGAGCTTCTATTCGAGAAGCCTGACTTCGAGTCTATGCATGTTTGGTATAAACAATACCAGCCGGATGTTATCATTACCTTTCGCTCCAAAATCTTAGACTACTTCACCAGTCTGGGTTACAAAGTCCCGGATGAATTTGGCTACATGGTTTTAAACTGGTCATCACGAACCGATGGCTGTTCTGGATACCGCCAATGCCACGAAGAAATGGCGGAGGTCGCAACCAACATTGTATCGGAGCGACTCTACAACAACGAGCGCGGTGAGCTGACAAAACCACGAACTACGGTACTCCGTGGTGACTTTGTCGAAGGATTTACCATACGCTAGAGAAAGTAGCAGAGGAAGCCTCAGACTCAATCTTCCTCTTCCTCTTCCTCTTCCTCTT
>CALJGU010000290.1 GCA_938075565.1 uncultured Opitutales bacterium
TAGGGCGGTAATTGGATTGTTTCTTGTTAATACCTGCCGGAGTGTCCCTCTGTAATCGTGAGCTTCAACGGCATGACGGACGATTTTTAACGAAGGCTTGGCAATGCTATTGAGTAGTGTGGATTTGAAACTGGCCAAACATTCCTGGTCACCTGGAAACACAGTTCTGCTGCGCACGTAACCAATGCGTTGGTGGCCTTTTGATGCAAGTAGTCCTGCGGCATGCCGTCCGATTGCTTCGTAATTTAGATCGATGCTTGGAAGATCAATTCCTCTAAAAGGAGATCCGCAAATGATCGCTGGAATACTTTGATTCCTGAATACGCTTTGTATATTCTTGGAGCAGCGGATAAGTAGCCAACATTTATGATTGGTGGACTTGAATAATTTCTTCAACCCAGTGGCTGGTGAGCGACTGATTTCTGGGATGCTGTCATGTATAAACACATTCCAGCCTCGTTTGGCTACGCGGTGCTGCAAAGCTGGAATCCAAGTTAAGCTTCTGGCTTCTTCGTTCTCGTCTTGAGCTCCAATAAGAATACCGATGGATACGGCTGCAGTTTGCGGTGACTCCTGCTTTACTCGTTTCTTAATGAGGTAGCCTGATCCGGGGATGGATTCAATGATGCCTTCTTCTTTCAATATTCTAAGAGCATAGCGAAGCGTTCCTCGGCTTACCTGAAATTGGTCAGTCAGTTGACGTTCACTCGGTAATGAGTTTCGCCAATCTCTATTGGCAATATTTGATTTTAGCTCCGTTAGAACGTCATTGCGGAGCAGTTGCCTGCTTAAAGTCATCTGAGGTGCTTATCAATAGGAGTGTGTAACAGAATTGGCACACAATGTGGACATATGCCGATAAAGTAAATCAGGAACCGAAAACGTCTTACTGCTCTGGCGCAGGAAGTGAAAGGATTTGACCGTCGTCTAATATTTTTTGGCGGAGCCGAGCGTAGTCTACCTCCTGAATCGTGGAATGATGATCGATCATTTGGCAAGCGGCGGTAGCGGCCGATTGAGATAGCATCATGAAGGTCGGTTCCATGCGGACAGAGCCAAAAGCAACATGGCTGGCAGAAACGGCGAAGGTGACTAGGATATTGGTGCATTCACTCTCCTTGGGGACAATGGCATCATAACCAATGCTATACGGTTTAACCCGAACGCTGGCCGGACTCTTGCCCTCTCGGAATACCAAATCTTGATAGGCGATTCGTTGGATCTCGTGAACGTCGATACCATAGGAAGCCATAGCTACCGGTTTGTCGTCCACGACAGCTCCTGTGCAATGATGCTCCGTTAATACCAAGTCAGATACCATACGGCGCGCTTCGCGTATATACAATTGGTAGGGTCAACCTCTATTGTCGGTAAACTCATCTTTGCAAAGTCCGAAGGAGCGAACTTGTTCCTTAAGCTTTTGCGTAACAACCGGATCATTGCCCAAGAAATAGAGGAGTCCCAGATGGTAGTCACGCTGGTAGTCGTAGAGCTCTTGCCTCCGGTCCCAATCGGCGTTGGGCCAATCCCAGCTTAATCCAGGGATGTTTGAACCAAAGGTGGCGGTGTTAAAATCCCATTTGTCATTCACTAGCGGATCGAGCTTGGTGAACCAGCGAATGTCCATGACGTCTCCTTGCAAAACACAGGCCTGAATGAACCGGCGTTGAATCTCGTAATTCCAAGGATCGTAGTTGTCCGGTTTGGTGATAGGAATGCGGTTGTCGGGATTATCCGTCATGCAAAGGCGGAAACAATAAGCCTGAACGCCTTCAGCCTCCTCACCATTTTGTTCTCCTTGGTATGGTTTGATGGTTGGGAGCAAACCACTGTTTTTATCTGTAGGGTCGATATAAGGTGAAATGGAAATATCCCGATCCCAGATGCCCTTTCGATCAGCTCTTCGGCCATTATCTCCGGGTACCCCCCAGTAGATAGAGGAATTGTATTTTTTCAGACTAAAACCGTTGCCGGTTTCATTGTAGGTTGAGTTGGCTTCCCGGGTGGTCGTATAACTCACACCGGCTACTGCCATCAGGTCACCTTCATAAGTGGCATCAATAAATACTTTGGCATGGTAGTAGGAACCATCGTTCATGGTAATGGAGAGAATCTTGGTGCCATCCATTTGTATGGCTCTGATTCGCTTATCAAAACGAAGCGTGATGTCGCTGTCCTCAATATACTCCATGAACAGTTTTTCGGCTCCGCTGGGTTCGATGACAATGTCGCCGCCGGTATGGGCGAAGTAATTGTCGAATTTGAGATCCTTGCCGTAGCGGGCAGCGAGTTTGGAGAAATACTCGCGGGCAATGCCACCTATGGTAGCCGGGTTTCCGACATCGAGCGCACTCAGTCCGCTTGATGTCATGCCACCTACGTGCCGGTAAGGCTCCAGCAGAATAACGGATTTCCCCATCCGGTTTGCTTGTATTGCGGCAGCTACACCTCCCGAGGTCGCGCCGTAGATACAGACGTCGTAGTCTTTAGCCGAAAGAAGTTGGGGGAGAAAGAGGACGAGTAGGAGGGCAAAATTGTAGCGATGGTGGTGACACTATTGACCAAAATACGGAAGGTCCATGGTCTTACGACCATGGCTACATTTTGAGCTTGAGATCATTTTGAGTTACCGTGGAACACCTCTCCTGATTTCTTGTTGGTGTATGTCCATTTGTCAGGATCGAAAACGAAGGCTGATTTACCTGGCAGATTGGGCGCGTAAGTTTTCGGGAGATGTTTTGCGAGTCTGTCCTTAATCTTCTGATACGTTGGATCTGCACTTAGATTGTGCCACTCGTCGGGATCAGAATTATGATCGTAGAGTTCCTCTGTCCCATCCTTGTATCGGATGTAGCGCCAACGCTCATCACGAACGGCGCTGTTACCGTATTCGTAGTCAATGACACTTGGGTGCTCCCATTGTTTATCTGGAGCTGTGAGTAGTGGTGACAGGTCCGGGCCATCGAATGGAATATCGCTATTCATTCCTAACAAACTGACTAAGGTAGGGAAGATGGAGATCAAATTGACAGGTCTTCGACTTGTCTTGCCGGCTGACTCCATTTCTGGAGTTGTGATGATAAAGGGAACGCGCGTCGCTTCTTCCCAGAGAGTTGTTTTCATCCAATGATTTTTTTCTCCAAGGTGAAATCCATGGTCTGACCACAGAATAATAATTGTATCTTCCGCATGAATTGATTGTTCCAAGGCACCGAGAACTCTGCCTACTTGTGCATCTGCAAAAGTGATACTCGCCAGATAACAGCGCACGGCTTCTTCCCATTGTCCTGCATCTTGGGCCGCTTCCATTTCGTCGCGGCGTGCGGCCGCCCATTTTCGGGGAATTGGCGGAATATCATCCAAATCATTCTGGGGCGCTTCTGGCAGGTAAATATCTGCTTCGGCGTATAGATTGTGGAAACGTTTGGGTACATACCAGGGGAGGTGAGGGTGAAAGGTGCCGACGGATAGGAAGAAGGGATTTGCGTTCGTATGGTTCTTAAGGAATTCGATCGCATAGTCCACAATCACGACATCGTCGAACTCCGCCTCTTCGCGTGGCAGGATTCCCCAGTCACGTTCGTCGCGGCCGCGCAGGAATTCCACTTTGCTAAACGGGTATTCTTCGGGAGGTGGCATCCATTCCGCCCAAGGGTAATTTAGCTTGTTGCTACGAGTCCAAGGAAAATCTGCCCAAGGAATACGCTTGTAGGCATGCCATTGGTCGGGCGGATTGTTCCCGGCAGTATGGTGAAAGCTTTTTCCCGTTCCAACGACTCGATAACCTTGTTCCTTAAAGAACCTTGGCATGGTCATTGTCTCAGGAAGGTTAGGGCGCAACCACTGGCTATTACCATAGACTCCTGTCGTAGAAGGCATCAATCCGGTCATGACGGCTGTGCGGCTTGGATTGCAAACTGGGGATGGGCAGTGGGCATTGGTGAAATTGATTCCTTGCTCGGCCAGTTTATCCATATGAGGCGTGAATACTTCGCCTTCATATCCGCCTAAGAAGTTTGTCCAGTCCCTCATGTCGTCGACGGAGATCATAAGGACGTTTTTTGGAGCTAGCTCAGCTCCAATCGCAAAGACCGGAGTGCCAAGAGCGAAGAGAATGAATACGATTCGTTTGGTGATTATTAGCACTTGGGGTAGGGCCCGATAGCCGAGCGGGTCGTTTGTTTTAATGTAGTAGACGTTTGTGTCGCTAAGAAATCTCGCCAAGGATTAGCGATTCCTTCTTATCGATTCGTCAACTTTAGGAAATCTATGAGATCTGACAAGCGAGTCTTTTTCGACTGTAAACTCTCTGGTGTTTTGCTAAGGGCCTTAGATGATCTCAAGCAAAGTATAGATCATGCTACACGATTCAGTGCTCTTGTTGTGAAACGAATGTCTTTCACCGGGATCAATGACCAAGACATCTCCTGCTGAAAGGGAACACGAGTGCCCTTCAATGATTGCCTCAATGGTTCCGTCCAGAATTTGAAATACTTCTCGAGCATCTTTATGAATGTGCTCGCTGACCGTCACCCCAGGTTCGAGTGCCGCGGTTGCCCATTGGAGGATTCCTTGGACGTCGTTCTTTCTTAAGAAGACCTTCTTTTGGAGGTGCTTTTCGTGGGAAACCGGAGACAGGATTACGCTATCGCTAGGAACCTTCTTCATGGCCTTTACCATTCCAGAGGCATTGAAGGTATCTCTCAGTCGAATGAAACTCCAAAGCAATGGGTCTTCGAGCTTCTGCTTCTTTTTTAAGCTGTTTCTGATTATCTATCGCGTAGAGCAGCTTGTTGTAGAGATCATCCACGTCTGCTTCTTTGGCTGTTAAGCCAACTCCATACTCCTTCACTGCCCAGGAAAGCCATGTGTTTTCAGTTACGATAACGGGAATGCCTGAGCAAGCAGCTTCAACCATCACTCCTGATGTTCTGTTAAAATAGGTTTTTAATCGATAGGGTAAAACGAGAAAATCGGAGTTTTTAAAGTAGGAGTTATAATCTTGCTCACTGAGAATTTCATTAAGAATGGTCACCTTGTCAGATTTTATCAACCGCTCATCGGGATATATCCTTTCGCCTTCGTAGCTAATGCTTGGTTGCGCCCATTGAAAAACGAATTTCACATTCTCATTCGAGTTTCTTTCTAGGAAACGGATGACTGCTTCCTGCCAGGCATCGATGCCTTTGTCGTATACGGATAATCCCAGAATCGAAAAAACTAGATTATTGTTCGGAGGCTGTGGTTCATTGGGCGAGAGTAAAGCCTGTGACAGAGCCATGCCAGGGCTAGGAAACAGTTTGAAGGGGATATTCGACAGCGTTTTGTACTCTTCACTTGTGATGTGACTGTCGCCGGCAAAAACCACTTCTCCGGTGGCTATCTCATCCTTGAAGCTTCTTAGAACGTGCTTAATTAAATTGGATGACTTCTTAAAGCTGTATTGCGTATAGTCTTCGTTGTATTCGGCCTCACTCGTTATGATAAAAATAACCAAGCGCTTAAACTTCTTACCTAAGAATTTTTTGCATAGTCGTCGCCATGCAATTAGATGGTGGATACGTGCAGCGGGGATTAAAAGGCAATCTACTGGATCTATTGATTCTAATAAAGCTTTGGTCTCTTTGTAAATTAGGCGGTTGTGTTTAAGAACTCCTAAGTAGCGTTTCCAAGGTTGTGGACAATGGTAGATGTTGTCCCAGCTATTCTTGGAATAAACACGTTTCGCTGACAGGTCTTTTTCGATCGTTTCATGTATGAACTTACTGCCTGCGATTTCTACTTCAATGCCTGCTTGTTCATTGATGTGTTTTATAGATTTTACCCAAGCATGAAAGTGCCCATCATAGTGCATCAATGCTTCTTCGCAAATGAGGAGACGTTTACCGGCGAGATTCATGAAGGCGGAGGAAAGAGGCAGGCACTGATTAACCTAAAATGGAAACACCCATTATGTCCTTAGTCGGATTGGGTCGCTCGCTGTTTGGCAGAGCTAAACTCTGTGAGTGTTGCATTGTGAGGGAGAGCTCTCTGGTGCCCATTCATTTATGACTGTGATGGAGGGAGTATCCTAGCTGCTGGAAATGATAGAATGTTGGATGATTCATCGAAGATAAAATAGGCTTTATCAATCAAAATTATGGGAGGGACAGATAGATGGATGAGAGTGATAGGCTTTTAATATGCGGTAATTTCTATTTAGAAAAATATGAAACAAAAGAGATCAATTCAGAGCTTTGAAAGCGTTACACTTTTTTTATGAGTAATAGACCCAATTACCCTTAGAATCTTTGGTCTTGGCCTTTTTTATTCAATAGACTAATTTCGTTTCTCTATTCTTACAGTCATTAAAAGGGCTTATTATCTTAATAAATTCGAATCCAGAATCTAACATTATGAGTAATATTGTTCCTACAATTAGCTCCGGAGTTGCCGGACCTCTTGGTGTCCTTCACCTAACTCGTTATTGGCAAAAAGCCTCCTTGGGTGCAGCCGGAAAACTACACAATGAATATCCAGCATGTGGAGCTGGTTATGATCAAATGATCCTGGATGCTTTAGGTTTAGATAAAAATGCTACCTTGGCTCACATTGCCGCGAGTAAACCCAGCTATGTGGAGTTTGAAGCTTGGGGTAGTCGAATATGAAAGCCGACGCCGATATTGCTGCTCACAATGCTGCTGTAGAGGGTTACATTCATGACGATGGAACTCGTGCACAAATTTTTGAATGTGCCGGTTTAAGCGATGACAGCTGTGCCGCTCGAGATGCGGTGAATCTAAATAACTTAGATGATTGGGCAATCTTCCATAAATAGGAGATTGCTGGGTAGTAAGCATAGTAAATCATTTCAACTTTCAAAACCTGTGTCTTGGGCTAGTTCCAAGGCACAGGTTTTTTTGTCTGATGGGCATGGAAAATGTAGCTGTTTCTCGACAAACTTCTACCTTTTCATATCCTGTTTTTAGAAAATAAAATAAGTTTTATATTGCTATGAATAGACGACAGTTTTCCAAAATTACCGCCTTGAGCGCAATGGGGGCGACGTCTCCCAGTCTGATTTCTACGGTTGCTGCGAGCACTCAAAACTCTTCCAGCCGATCAGCCAATGAACGAATCAACCTGGCTTTGATTGGAGCCAAGAACCAAGGCGGGCGAGTGCATCTTCCTACGCTGGTTAGTTCTGATGATTGTCAGCTCGTGGCAGTATGTGATGTGGACAGTACTGTTCAGGCTGAAGCAATACAAACAGCTTCTGCTCAATATGCTGAACAGTATGGTAAATCTAAATACGATGGTATTGCTGGAGTGCCTGATTTTCGAGACATTATGGGTAATGATGACATTGATGCAGTTGTTATCGCTACTCCCGATCATTGGCACGTACCCATCGCCAAAGCTGCCATATTGGCAGGAAAGGATGTGTATGTTGAAAAACCGCTTTCATTGCATATCGACGAGGGGCGGGAATTGGTCGAATTGGCGAATAAGCACAAGAAAATTGTCCAAGTGGGCAGTCAGCAACGATCAGATGAGCGTTTTGTGATCGCTTCTGAAATGGTGCGTAACGGTTTGATCGGTGAGGTAAAGCATGTGGAGGTTTCTATTAAAACACGGTCTGGAAACGCTGAGGCTTGGGAAGCAGAGCCAATTCCTCCCGAGCTGAATTACAATATGTGGTTGGGGCCGGCCCCATGGAGCAAATACCACTCCGAGCGGGTACATTACAATTTCCGTTTTGTTCCGGAAATATCTGGTGGAGAGATTGCCAACTGGGGAGCACACTTTCTCGATACGGCTCAATCCGGGTTGGGTACAGACGACACTGGACCGGTATTGGTTCGTGGAATGGGAGAACGTAATCCATTCCGTTCACGACACACATCTTTTTTCGATATTGATGTGGATTTCGAATACGCAAGTGGGGTTACTATGCACCTGAAGACAGGAAAGAATGGCGTCACTTTTTACGGAACTGAGGGGCAGTTGTATGTCAATCGAGGTGAATTATATACGACTCCCAAGGAGCTCATTCGTCGTCACGCCAAGGATTTGCCGATCAAGATGAGGCACACCAAGGGCGGGCATTTTCAAAACTGGTTCGATTGTGTCCGGTCTAGGAAGACGGAAGATCTTCATGCGGGGGTTGAGATCGGCCACCGGTCGGCAACCCTATGTCATCTTTCCAATATTGGGATTGAACTGAAACGCCCGCTTCAGTGGGATCCGGTTCGTGAAACCTTCATTCAGGATGCCCATGCCAATGCCATGCGAAATCGACCTGCGAGAACGGATTGGGCGAGTTAATGTGTCAAGCTACTGCTGGGAACTCTTTTGCCGGATCTAATAATACACGGGGTGGGCTAATCTTTGATGACCTTGTATTTTACGCTCACGATGCCGTTTTTGTAACTCTTCGATTCAAGGAGTTTCAGTTGAGTTTCTTCTACTGTTTGTTTTATTAGTGGAATGCCTTCCCCAAGAAAGATTGGTATGATCGCTAAATGGATCTCATTGATTAATCCCGAGGTCTGAAAAGAGGCCGCTAATTGGCCACCCCCCCCCATAAGCCAAATGCGTTTTAAATTACGCTTCTCAAGTTCTTGGCAAACTGACTTGGGGTTTTCTTGGGTCAGCTGAATGCAAGGATCGATTACCTTTAGTTCTCGCGAAGTAAAGACCCAGGTCGGAGTAGCCGGTGACATCCAATGCCCGTAGTCTAGCACAAAGTCATAAGTGGCTCCACCCAAGAGAATGGCATCAAAGGAGCTCATCAATGCTTGAAGATCCTCCATCGCTTCTTGGTCAGGAGAATTGTTGAATTCATTCAACCAATCAACTTTCCCATCTTTGTC
>CALJGU010000291.1 GCA_938075565.1 uncultured Opitutales bacterium
TAGTTTTGGAACTAAATTTGAAGGACTCCCTGTCTCCATGAATTTGCCAGATCAGATTGCAGGCCTGCACCATGCAGGTTCCGTTGGCATTATCATGTCAGGCTGGCTTGGTGCTATAAATTACGGAATTATCACTGCCAACAAAATGGACAAATTTCTCTACAACCTACAAAAGGAAGCAGTTAATCCTGCCACCGTTTAATATGTCATCCGACGAAGTATTAAGAGCCATCCCTCATAGACCACCATTTCTATTCGTAGATGAGGTAGTTGAAATGCGAGAAGATGGTGCCATCACACAGTTTACAGTTCGAGAAGACCTAGATTTTTTCCAAGGACACTACCCTGGGAATCCCATCATGCCGGGTGTGATTATCTGCGAAGCAGTATTTCAAAGCGCAGCCGTATTTTTAGTGCAGAAGTATTCTGGTGATTACGAAGGCAAGCAAGTTACACCCGTCCTCGGGAAAATAATGAACGCTAGATTCCGCGAAATGGTTCGGCCTGGCGATGTTCTGACCATCGAAGTGAGCATTAAAGAAAAGATGGGAATGTTCTTCATTTGCAAGGGAGTCGTGAAGAATGAAGACAAACGGTCGTTGAATCTTGAATACACTCTCGCCCTAGTTGAGGGAGACTAAATTACGCAAATGAGCTTTTTAAATCTAGAAGGCCGGGTAATACTGGTTATGGGTGTAGCCAATCGAAAATCGGTAGCTTTCCATATTGCAAAGACCTTGGAGGAGGAGGGCGCTACAGTCATTTATAGCGTTAGATCGGAAGCCAGAAAAGAAAGCCTCAACAAACTCCTTGATGGTAAACCCGTATGTATTTGCGACGTTGAGAACAAGGAAGAGATAGATGCTTTGGCGGTAGCGGTCACGAAGGACTTTCCTAATATTCATGGAATTGTGCATTCTATAGCTTTCGCCAACTACAGTGAGGGAATTAAGCCTTTTCATGAGACAAAAAGAGAAGATTTTCTTCAAGCCACCCAGATATCATGCTTCAGTATTGTCGAAGTAGTGAACGCATTTAAATCAAATCTAGCTGATGACGCATCCATTCTAGCGATTGGCATTTCTTCTCATCAAGTCACTGCGGAAAACTATGGTTATATGTCTCCCATAAAAGCCGCACTCGATGGAGCCATGCGATATCTGGCTAAATCCTTCAGCTCATCTACAAGTATACGATTTAACACAGTGAATCCGAGTCTGTTGAAAACGAGTGCCTCGGCTGGTATCCCCGGATATCTAGAGAGCTATTTGTATTCAGAGAAAATCACATTCAGGGGCAGGGCGGTGCAAACTCAGGAAGTGGCAAATGCTGGAGTATTTTTACTAAGCCCAAGTTCAAGCGGCATTAACGGAGGTAGTATAAAAGTCGATGCTGGCATGGACTGTAACTATTTCGACAAGGACGTTGTGAGACTTGCTATGCGTCCAGAGAATCCGGGGTCCTGATCTATGCGCTTTAGCAATGTAGTCATAGAGAGTATCGCTTATGATACGCCACCTGAAGTTCTGAGCTCGGATGCGATTGAAGAAGAGTTGGGTGAAACCTACGAAAGATTGCGCCTTCCCAAGGGTCGGTTGGAGTTAATGACGGGTATTCAGGAACGACGATTTTACCCTGTAGAAACCATGCCGTCATCCATAAGCGCAGCTGCGGGGAAAGTCGCATTGGCCAATAGTCGTTTTGACAAAGATAGCTTCGACCTGATTGCGCATGCTGCTGTTTGCCGTGACAAAATGGAACCTGCAACCGCATCTTATGTGCACGGATTGCTTGAGATGAGTCCAAGAGCTCAAATATGGGATCTGTCTAATGCCTGTCTGGGCTTTCTAAATGCACTGACCTTAGTTGGTTCTATGATTGAATCAGGCCAAATTGAGAGAGCCTTGGTTTGTTCGGGTGAAAACGGAAAGTCGCTCATGGACTGGACGCTTGAGGAGCTAAAAAAACCAGAACAAACAAGGAAATCCGTTAAGCCTTATTTTGCTAACTTAACTATCGGCGGAGGCGGTGTAGCTGCAGTTGTTTGCAGGAAGGACCTGGCCCCCGAATCACCACAACTGCTTGGCGGTAGCGTGAGAACTGATTCCGCAAGTAATTTGCTTTGCGAAGGTGGAGCCTCAGGACAAGGCGAACTACAAATGCTGACAGATTCAGAAGAACTCCTAAAAGCCGGAATACAATTAGCTCAAACAACTTGGGCAGCTTTCCTTGAAGATAACGAATGGGACGTGGGCGATATTGATCGTTTTATTTGTCATCAGGTGGGCTCAGCGCATAGACGGCAATTATTTGAAGCCCTGAATCTAAACCTGGAAAAAGACTACATCACTTATACTTCATGGGGCAATGTAGGCTCCGTATCATGTCCTCTAACTTTAGCAAAAGCGGTTGAGGATGAAGTGATAAAGACTGGAGATAAAGTCGCGTTACTCGGAATTGGAAGCGGTTTAAGCAGTTTGATGTTAGCCATTCAGTTTTAGCTGTGGAGATCCCAGAACATATTCAATCCGAATATCCATTCGGTCAGCACAAGGCATCGCTGGGCGATTATGAGCTAAGCTATGTTGACGAAGGTCAAGGAGCAGCCGTCGTTATGCTTCATGGGAATCCCACATGGTCATTTTATTATCGAAACGTAATCAAATCTTTGCGTGGGAATTTCCGTTGCTTGGCACTGGATAACATGGGGTGTGGTTTATCGGATAAGCCACAAGACTATCTATACAGCTTGAAGCAGCACATTGAAAACGCGGTTAAATGGATAGAGAAACTAAAGTTACAGTCCTTTGATCTTATCATTCACGATTGGGGCGGAGCCATTGGCATGGGTGTCGCGATGGCGTTACCTGAGAAAGTAAGGAAAATTGTAATTCTAAATACCGCTGCATTTTATGTGCCGCGTATTCCCAAGCGCATAGCTCTTTGCCGCATTCCATTATTAGGAGATTTGATTGTTAGAGGTTTCAATGGATTTGCTGGGCCAGCTGTCAGTATGGCGGTCAAAAAACCCCTGACAAAAGAAGAAAAAGAAGGCTATCTGCTTCCGTATGACAATTGGAAGAACCGGATAGCTACATTGCGGTTTGTTCAGGATATTCCTGCGAATCCCAACAACGAAACTCATAAGGTGTTAGCTGAAATTGAAGCCTTCTTACCCCAGCTAATAAATAAACCCATTTTGCTTGGTTGGGGTATGAAAGACTTTTGCTTCAATGATCTTTTTCTCGAGAAATGGAAAAACATCTTCCCAAATGCGAAGGTGCTTTCTTACCAGAATTCAGGCCACTACATTTTGGACGATGAAAGAGACTCGTTGATACCGGAAATCTCATCATTCCTGGCTGAGTAATTGCCCGTATTAACGACCGTACAATTTAGCCAAGCTCGCCAGATAATCTGAGCTCTCATTCATCAAAGCTTCCAATTGCCAGGTTTGATATCGCCACTGCCAATTACCAAGAGCTTTACCCGGTTCATTCATTCGAGCAGAACTATCAAGATTCATAAGATCTTGAAGTGGTATGACAGCCAATTTTGAAACTGAGCGATAACAGGAACGAATGAAATCCCATCCAACATTCTGACCATCGACGTCATAGTATCGACGCACATGATCTTGAATAACGTCTCCTGAAGTCTCATACCAACTTATTGACGTATCGTTATCATGGGTACCCGGGTAGATAATACTATTCTCCTTCAGGTTGTGCGGCAGGTAAAAGTTGTCATTACTTCCGCCGAATGCAAATTGAAGAACTGCCATACCGGGAAGTCCAGTATCTGCCAATAGATCAAAAACTTCAGATGTTATATGGCCCAAATCTTCCGCAATAATCTTAGCCTTTGGAAGTTTATCCTTAATTGCCTTAAAGACTGCTAGTCCTGGTCCTTTAACCCATTTTCCTTTTGCAGCTGTTTTTGCTTTCGCCGGTATAGACCAGTATGCATCGAAGCCTCGGAAGTGATCGATCCGAACGACATCATACAATTGAAAGGAAGATTCGAAACGATCAATCCACCAAGAATAACCATCAGCTTTCATGGCTTTCCAGTCGTACAATGGATTCCCCCAGAACTGGCCATCCTTCGCAAAATAGTCGGGGGGGCACCCAGCCATTGCTTTAGGCTTTCCTGTCTTTTTATCGACCTGAAAATATTCCGGATTACACCATACATCGACACTGTCTAAAGATACAAAAATTGGAATGTCGCCAATGATTTGAATGCCTTTACCATTTGCATACTGCTTTAGCTCGGACCATTGCTTGAAAAATAAGAACTGAAAGAATTCATGTGATTCTGCTAATCGCAGAGTTTCAGGTTCCAGGTCATTATCAGACAATGAACCGAAGGATCGAAAAGCTTTAGGCCATTCAAGCCAACTACGGCCTTCAAAATTTTCTTTAAGAGCCATGAATAGCCCAAAAGGTTTAAGCCATTTTGCCTGTTTAGTTCTGAAGCTGTTAAACTCTTTATTAAGAGGACTCTTAGAACCTTCACCCTGGAAAGTTTGAAAGGCCTTCTGAAGAACTGTCCATTTGGTTTGGTAGAGTAGGCCAAAGTCAGTTCGACTACCTGGCATAAATCGAAATGGTTCGAGATCTGAATCGGTCAATATTCCAATGCCAACTAATTGCTTGAGATCAATTAAGTATGGATTACCCGCAAAAGCCGAAAATGTCTGGTAGGGTGAGTCGCCAAATCCTGTCGGTCCAAGTGGGCAAACCTGCCAATGTGTCATGCCGGATTTTTCGAGAAAATCGATAAACAGTCGCGCAGAGTGATCCAGAGTACCAACTCCTTGATCTCCAGGGAAGCAAGTGGGATGAAGAAGAACTCCTGTTCCTCTTTCTTTAAGCCAGTTAAATAATGGTAGTGTTTTCACGATAAAGGTTACGCCTGATACATGGGGTTATCTCAACATGCTTCAAATACATTTTTAAACGGCAACAATAGGGCAGAGGTTGAATTTCACATCGAAATCACGCTAAACCTATATTGGACATAATATATATTGTGCGTCTTTTATCTGATTTCACAATAAACACCTTATTTCCCGGTAAATCCATAATTGCCGCTTATTTTGCAATGCCCCAGCGATGTGTGAATGGATAATAGATAAACATCGCTTTACCGACCATTTCTCTTTTTGGGACGAATCCCCAGTATCGACTATCCGAACTGTGCGGAGAATTATCACCCATTGCGAAGAATGAATCTTCGGGAATAGTCACAGTTGCATTTGGATTATTCAAATAATGCTGCCTGTTTAATCCTCTGTACGAATACCCCGGATACTTTTCCTCCTGAATTGCATTCTTTGCGAAAGCTGGAGCTCCGGTTATTAATTCACCGTTTCTGTAAAGACCAGGAGCTTTTACTTGCAGCTCATCACCGGGAACTCCAACCAGGCGTTTTATGTAATATTTATCAGGTTTTTCGATTGTCGGAATATTCTCCGTTTTAAATACGACAGCTTCACCAACGTCCGGTCTTTTGAAATGGTACGAAATTCGATCTACAAATAAGGCGTCACCTGTATGTATGGCAAATGACAGTGCCAGATCACCTTGATTAACTTCTTTTCCGGTTCTGAGAAACAATCTACCTCGAACTCTAACTATCTGGGACTGATTTTTGGGGTCCTGTAGCAATTCACTCCATTCACGTTCATCTCCGGGAAAATATGCATCTTTGAATGCTTCGAAAGGATAAAATTCACCAGGAACCGTGAAGGTCGTTTCTTCGTCTCCGACTCGAATCGTGAACTCGTTTAAGGTCGTTGGAAACAAGAAGAACTTTCTGCCAGGAACTCTCTCAAAGCTTCTGACAGGCACTAAGACTTCTCCAGAATCTGGAGCTACAACATCTCTTCTAAGAGTGCCCCAGGATAAAAAGCGCAACATGTTTCCGGCGCCACCAGGCGAAGAATCGTCCTCATAAACTTCATGAGTCATTCCATTGTAGGAAGGAAACATCGAATTGGTTGGAATTTTAAAAGGCTGCAGGAAAAAGGTTCTAATGGCTAAAGCCACTATGGCAGCTACAAGAAACATTTCGGCATTTTCTGCCCAAAAACTTTGTGGATAAAAATAACCACCTACTTTTTTTCGCGAAAGAACAGACTCCAGTTCTTCAGAAGCCAAACGAACTTTCCCCCAATCTTCATCTCCTTTTTTCTTAAGCGCCTTATTAAGGGTCGAAGATGTGTCATGAAGATCTTTCATGTCTTCTTCGGAAATGATGTCTTTCCGAAAGTGATAGACTTTTTCTGCTAAGCGGAGCCAGTTTTCTGCCTGTTCCCTGAGCTTCTTATGGTTCTTCTTTTTTAAAAATGCGTTCACGGAGCCGTATTTGTGCCTTGGGGTTAAACCGGTGAAATGATCAAATAATCAAAAATACTTCAGCTTTAATTTGTATTCTTTAGGATATCAATGAATGCCTCCTGCGGGATGGAAACCTTGCCTATCTGTTTCATCCGTTTTTTTCCTTCTTTCTGTTTCTCGAGGAGTTTCTTTTTTCGGGTAATATCACCTCCATAGCATTTGGCAGTCACATCCTTCCTGAATGCACTTAATGTTTCGCGTGCGACTACTTTACCGCCAATACTCGCCTGGACAGGGATTTTAAACATTTGGCGAGGAAGAATCTCTTTTAACTTTTTGCACAGCTCTCGGCCCTTGCTTGGTGCCTTGTCTACATGAACTATGGACGAAAAGGCATCGACAGCTTCTCCATTAACAAGGATATCGAGTTTAACTAATTTAGACCGCTGATAGTCGGTAAACTCATAATCCATTGAGCCGTACCCCTTTGTGATGCTCTTAAGCTTGTCATTAAAATCCACCAGCACTTCGTTGAGCGGTAATCGACAGGTCAACATGAGCCGAGTCTCATCTAACGTTTCCGTATGCTCGCATAAACCACGCTTATCCATGATCAGAGCCAAAATATCCCCAATGAATTCACTCGGGATATGAATAGTGGCCTCGATCATGGGCTCTTCCATATAGTCAATCGTCTCTGGATCCGGTAGATTTACCGGATTGTCGACTTCCATAAATTGATGATCCGTTGTCTTCAACTTGTATACAACGCTTGGATACGTGGCGATAATATCTAAATTGTATTCTCGGCGAATACGCTCCTGGACGATTTCCATGTGAAGCAATCCTAGGAAGCCGCAGCGAAATCCAAAACCTAAGGCAACTGAGCTCTCGGCTTGATAAGTGAAGGCCGCATCATTCAGTCGCAGCTTGCCCATGCCGGTTTTGAGCTTTTGATAATCAGAAGTATCGATAGGATAAATACCACTATAGACCATGGGACGAACCTCCTGGTAGCCCGGAAGCATCTCTTCAGCCGGATCCTTTTCCAAGGTAATGGTGTCGCCAATTTTAATATCTGATACGGCTTTAATGTTCGTCACGACATAACCTGAGTTCCCGGCAGTGATCTCGTCCACGTCTTTCATCTGAGGCGTAAAGATACCGACCTCTTTAACTTCCGCTTTAACCTGATCGCTCATCATCTGTATCTTGTCGCCACGCTTCAAGGTGCCAGAAAACATTCTTACATAGCAGATCACTCCCTTGTAGGAGTCGTAGACGGAATCAAAAACAAGCGTACGTGTTTGTGGGTAATCAGCTAATCTTGGAGGAGGAACTCGCTCCACAACTGCTTCCAGGATTTCTTCAATTCCAATCCCTTCTTTGGCACTGGCCAAAACAGCTTCTTCGGAGGGTATAGCCAAAATTTCCTCCAACTGATGTAGGCAGAGGTCTAGATCGGCTCCCGGCAAATCGATTTTATTTATCACAGGGATGATCGCCAAATCTTGAGACAAAGCCAGATGAGCATTGGCTACCGTCTGCGCTTCTACACCTTGTGCGGCATCAATTAGCAGCAATGCGCCTTCGGCAGCGGCAAGACTTCGAGATACTTCATAGGAGAAATCAACATGCCCAGGAGTATCAATAAGATTAAATCGGTATTCCTTATCGCTAACGGATTTGTAGATCATGCTCACTGGATGTGATTTGATCGTAATCCCCCTCTCCCGCTCGAGATCCATTGAATCCAGTAACTGATCCTTCATCTCGCGCTGCACAACGGTTTTAGTATGTTCTAGCAATCGATCAGACAGTGTCGTCTTCCCATGATCAACATGAGCGATTATGCAAAAATTGCGGATGTCAGAAAGTGGCGGCATAAAATAGCGCGAAGTCGCTTTCAGCCAAAGCTTTCGTAGCCTTGAATGAAAGGTGGAAATTGGATCGAAAAAATGAGCCTAAGCAAGGCTTTTCCCTGGGGAATCAGGATTGCTCGAAATCAGAGAAATTCTGAAAAGAAGTAACCACCAATTCACGGTCGATACGCTTGGCAAGGCCTTTGAGCACCCCACCCATTCCACATTCGACAAAAGAATCCACTCCCGATGAAGAACGTGCACTTAGCATACAATCTTCCCATAACACAGATGAGACGACTTGCTTAACGAGATTGCCCTTAATTACTTCTGGAGAATTGCTCGTAGCAGCATCTACGTTCGAATACACGGAAATCTCGGGTTCACGAAATGGGATGTCAGCCAAATAGGCTTCAAAAGCGGCTCGAGCCGGTTCCATTAGCCGACTGTGATACGCTCCCGCAACCGTGAGTGGAAGCACTCGTTTGAATCCCCTATCCTTGCCGGCTTCAACAGCTTGCGTTATTTTTGTAGCCTCTCCAGAAATTACAATTTGCCCAGGACAATTCAAATTCGCCATATCCACGTCGAATTCATCCGCTAGCTGCTTTACGGCTTCTCTCTCTCCTCCCAGCACACTGGCCATGCCACCGTTGGTCTGATCGCAGGCCATTTGCATGAGTCGCCCTCTTTCAGCTACAATCTTCAATCCGACTTCAAAGTCGTAAACTCCGGCTGCTGCCAATGCGGTCAGTTCGCCCAGACTTAGACCCAATGCGCACACGGGTTGGTCACTAGGATGAGCTTCTTTCCAAAGCGCATGAACAGTTAATCCATGCACATACAGAGCTGGCTGACAGACATCAGTCTTAGTTAGATCTTCTTCCGGGCCTTCGAAGCAGACTTTCGTAAAGTCGTAGCCTAGCACTTCGTTGGCTTGATCGTAGAGTGATTTCGCGATTGGGCTGCTCTCGTAAAGAGATTTGCCCATGCATACTTTTTGAGCACCTTGCCCTGAAAAAATGAGTCCTGTTGCCATATGGGGCACATCAGGCATCAGAATTGTAGGAACCAATCAATAAAAAAGTCCCCTACTCTTATATACTTCCCCAAGAAGCCTCTAAGAAACGATAGCACCAGAACTGAGGAAGATACCCTTCAAATTCATCTCTAGCGCCTTTGGATTTGGAGAAAATTTCAACGCGTCGGTCTTACTAATTAATCCACCTTGAACGAGCTCATAGAGGCTTTGATTAAATGTATTTGAGCCATTTTCCTTACCGGCTTCAACAACTGCAGGGATTTTTTCGAACTGCCCCTCTTGGATAACGCTCTTGCCCAAAGAATCTATAACGAAGGTTTCAATGGCTGGATAACGACGATCACCTTCAAGACTAGGAATTAATCGCTGGGTGCAAATGGCCTTTAATGATCCTGCAATTTGTCGACGCATGATCACCTGTTGTTCGGGTGGGAAAAACTCAAACACACGCTGAACTGCTTGCTGCGATCCAGATGAGTGGAGCGTGGAAAGTACAAGGTGTCCGGTCTCGGCCGCTGAAAGAGCTGTCTCAAACGTAGTCTTATCACGCATCTCACCGATTAGAATAATATCGGGATCTTGACGAAGAACGGCACGCATACCATGGGAGAAACTTGGCGCATCAATACCAATTTCTCGTTGATTAAATACTGATTTACGATCGTCGAAGTTGAATTCGATTGGGTCTTCAAGTGTAACAACGTGGCGATTCAGATTGTTATTAATCCAATTCATCATCGAAGCCAATGTAGATGATTTACCAGATCCAGTAGCTCCACATATTAAAACGACT
>CALJGU010000292.1 GCA_938075565.1 uncultured Opitutales bacterium
ATGAGGATGCGAAAGAGACTCTAACGGTTTTATAACAAACTACAATTAGCCTAAACTCAGGAAAGAATAGGCTTAACTACCTTACCATGCACATCGGTTAGACGATAGTGACGGCCCTGAAACTTGTAGGTGAGCTTCTTATGGTTCACGCCCATCTGATTCAGGATGGTGGCATGTAGATCGTGAACGCTAACCGGATTCTCTGTTATGTTGTAACTGAACTCGTCGGTTTCACCGTAAGTCATTCCAGGCTTTATACCACCCCCGGCCATAAACATGGAGAAACAGCGAGGATGATGGTCACGACCATATTTCACCGGTGTTAAATCGCCTTGGCAATAAACAGTGCGCCCAAACTCTCCACCCCAAACAATCAATGTGTCATCCAACATACCGCGCTGCTTGAGATCCTGAATGAGACCTGCAGTAGGCTGATCAGTATCCTTACTCTGCCTACTCTCAGTGCGAGGCAGGTTCGCATGCGCATCCCAACCACGATGAAAGAGTTGAACAAACCGAACGCCGCGTTCCACGAGACGCCGAGCTAGCAAACAGTTATTCGCGTAGCTACCAGGCTTCTTCGCATCCTCTCCATATAAATCGAAAGTGCTTTCTGGCTCACTCTTAACATCGGTCAACTCAGGGACCGAAGTCTGCATGCGAAATGCCATCTCATATTGAGAAATACGTGTTTCAATTTCGGGATCGCCATAGTCATCGAACTTCATCCGGTTCATGGCAGCAATGTGATCGAGAGTCTTACGACGAACCTCACTGCTCATCCCGTCAGGGTTATTCAAATACAGAACAGGGTCTTTCCCTCCGGCAAACTTTACCCCCTGGTGTTTCGAAGGCAAAAAGCCCGCACCCCAAAGACGATCGTATAGAGGCTGTCCACCACCCCCGGAACCACTTGAAGTCATTGCAACGAAAGCAGGAAGATTTTCATTTTCACTTCCTAGTCCATAAGACATCCAGGCCCCAATACTCGGACGGCCGGCAATTTGAAAACCGGTTTGAAAATAGGTAATAGCAGGATCGTGATTAATCGCCTCGGTGTGCATGGATTTAATCACACAGAGATCGTCGGCGACCTTTGCAAGATGAGGCAGAAGCTCGGTATTCATCCACATCCCGCTTTCACCAACTTGCTTAAAATCATAGACGGAACGAGCAACCGGAAACGAAGATTGTCCGGCAGTCATACCTGTAAGGCGCTGGCCATTAAACACCGAAGCGGGCACCTCCTGGCCATGAAGTTTATTCAACTGTGGCTTGTAATCAAAAAGCTCCAACTGCGAAGGGCCGCCTGACTGGAAGAGATAGATAACTCGTTTTGCTTTTGGAGCAAAGTGAGGTAGTCCCGGCAATCCATTGCCATCCGCGGAAGCACCCAATAAATTCTCATTCAACAGAGATGCTAATGCCACTCCCCCTAATCCCTTGGCCGCCTTTCCGAAAAAGTACCGGCGGGTCATCGTCAACGGGTTTTGCGAAAGCTGAGTGTAGTTGTGACACTCGCTGCCACAAGAATGAGCATTGTGATTTGAATCAGTGTTCATGATCTTACTCTTTGGTTACGACCTCATCTAAATTAAGCAGCATATTGGCAAACGTAGTCGCTGCAGCAAGCTGGATTGGATTCAGGTCAGTGGTAGGTTTTGATTCACCTACCGAAATTAATTTCTTCGCAGACTCCATGTCCTCAGCATATAACGCACGGTAATCGCGGTAAGCAGTTTCCAACAATGATTGCTCTGCTGACTTGGGTCGCCTTCCAGCTACGGTTCTGAAGGCAAATATTACCTGATCACGAACTGAGCTTCCGCCTTCCAGCAGAATGCGTTCACCAAAATTTCGGGCGGACTCAACGAAGGCCTTTTCATTTAGCAGTGTCAGCGCCTGCAAGGGCGTATTGGTACGTTTTGGAGAAACGATGCAGGATTCCCGATCCGCTGCATCCATGACAGCCATCGAGGGAGGAGGAAGGGTCCGTTTCCAAATGGTATAGAGGCTACGGCGGTAAAGATCATCCCCCTCCGACTGCTCATACTTCATATTGCTCAGGTCTTCCCATAATTTATCAGGCTGATACGGACTAACCGATGGACCACCTATGGTTTCCACCAACAAACCACTCAGTGCCAACGCCTGATCTCGAGTCGTATGCGCTGAAAGGCGCTGACGAGGACCACGGGCATAAAGAACATTCTCAGGATCCGTCTCCAGTAATTTGCCCGTAACGCGCGATGACTGCCGATAGGTGGCACTCATAACAATGAGTTTCTGTATCGATTTCACATCCCAATCCATACGAACAAATTCATCGGCCAACCAATTCAACAGCTCGGGATGGCTGGGTCTTTCTCCCTGTATCCCAAAATCCTCAGCGGTCTTTACCAAACCTCGACCAAAATACTTCAACCAGTAGCGGTTGGCCGCCACCCTCCCCGTCAACGGATGTGTTCCGCTTACCAGCCATTGGGCCAGTCCCAAACGATTGGGGTCAAAGTCTGAGTTCTCAGGCGTAAGAACCTCTGGAAGCACCCGCCCTACCTTCTCTCCAAAATCATGATAAACACCCCGCGTTCGGACATGTGTTTCTCTAGGAGCGGCCAGCTCCTCCATGATCATAGTCGTTGGTAGTGAGTCGTGGTATTTTAAACGCTCGAGTCGTGCATCAAATAAGGAACTCGCCAATGAATGGTAAGACTCTGGAGCCTCATTTTCTAAAAAGTAAGCACTTAGTTTTTCCGAAGCCTCAATAGATCGATGCTTCGGCTTCAAGCCTTGGATATCACCAATCGAACCAGAGGCAGCTAGCAGGACGATCTCATCTTCCCAGAGAGTCCGATCATAGATCCTTAACTCATCCACCATTCCTTTGTAGTTATTTCCGACTACGCCACCACCCACGCGGAATTTGGCATTTTTGGCAGATACGTTTTTATTACTATTTGTGTTATGAAGCACACGGGTAGGGACTGCTTTTCCATCGAGATAAACCTTCAAGCCCTTGGCCCGATAGGAACCATCATTCGAAACCGTCACATGTCTCCATTCTTCTGGAGCTAACTCTTGAATCGTTTCAACGGCACTTACGCCAGCAATCCACCGCGTCATCACATAAAACTGCAAACGACCATCCTTCAACTCCAGGGTAATGCCGGGTCGGGTCGTGCTGACTTCTTGACGCGACATGATAACCGAATCTTCCAGCGAATCAGGTTTCATCCAAAATGAAATACTCCAGCGCTTCTCCGTCACCAGGATCGGATCACTCTCTACCATAAACTGACTATCACCATCCAGGTAAGCCGCAGTCCCCATGACACCGCTACTAAACAACGGTTGCCCTTGCAGGACACTGACTCCCTCATCATTTCCATCAAAGGAGTGATATCGAATTAAACCCTGTTTCGCAAAATGCTTCTCCGATAAATGTGTAGGCTGGTCGGACTCCCACTGTGCCTGCGCCTGTTGAATCTCTGATCGATGGGACTCCAACTCACTCTGTGCGCGAGCTATCTTTTGATCCTTTTTTTTCAGGATGGATTGCTGCTGCTTGGTCGGTGTTGTGATGAATGGTTCTGAATTCGCAAATTTTACCGCCCTACCCGATTCGGTGATGCTATTAAAATAGGATATGAGTTGATAATATTCCTTGGTCGAAAAAGGATCGTATTTGTGATCGTGGCAACGTGCGCAAGCCATCGTCAGCCCCATCCACACCGTAGAAGTTGTATCAACCCGATCGACGGCGTTCTCTAGCCTGAACTCTTCAGGAACCAATCCCGATTCCGAATTGTAACGATGGTTTCGGTTAAAGCCCGTAGCAATAATTTGATCCAGAGTCGGGTTTGGCAACAGGTCTCCAGCCAACTGCTCAACCGTAAATTGATCGAAAGGCATATTGTTGTTGTAGGCATCGATTACCCAATCACGCCAACGCCACATATCCCTGGGACCATCGTTCTGATAGCCATCGGTATCGGCATAGCGAGCGGCGTCCAACCACGGCAAAGCCATAGTCTCTCCATACCGTGGAGATTCGAGCAGGCGATCAACCAGGCGCTCGTAGGCATTCTCTCTTCTGTCGGCCAGAAAAGAATCTACCTCCCCAGGAGTCGGAGGTAATCCGGTGAGGTCCAAAGTCACCCGCCTGATTAAAGTTGTTTTATCCGCTTGTTCAGTAGGCGAAAGCCCCTCTTCTTCCAGCCGCGCTAAAATAAAATGATCAATCCCGTTACGCGGCCATTTCTTCTGATACACGTTCGGCAGTTCTGGGCGTGCGACTGGCTCAAACGACCAATGCTTTTCCCACGCAGCACCTTCTTCAATCCATTGGCTAAGCAGCTCCTTTTCCTGCGCCGAAAGAGTCAGCTCCGAGTCCGGTGGCGGCATTAAGTCATCTTCATCCTCCGCAGAAATATGCCAGATAATTTCACTCTTTTCCGGTTTGCCTGGAACGATAGGAAAGAAACCTCCACCTAAATCACCGAAAGCTCCTTCAGGTGTATCCAGGCGCATATCGGTCTCTCGGGTGGCAGCATCTGGGCCATGGCACTTGAAGCAGTTATCCGAAAGCAGAGGGAGTACTTCTTTCGTAAAATCAACTTTACCCCAGATGGGCGGGCAAAGAAACAGGCCAAATAAGGCAGAAATATAGACTCTCAGGGTAATTTTCACTTGGTATCGATAAATCAGCACTCAGGTGCTCTCAGGGATAATAAACAATACTACCTAGCTCTAAGATGCCAAATCAATCCAAATTCAAAGCATTGCCATTAGCAGGCTTCACCCCTAGACTCCTCTCAAAGCTAGCAGGATTCGTCATGAAACATTACCCCATTCTTCTGCTAACCCTTTTTCTCACAACCTCAGCCTTTGCTCAATCGGAGCAACAGCTCAATCGTTAGTTGAAGCAAAATCCGACTGCGGATTCAAATGGAGACGGCAAGCTGAGCCGTAACGAAGCTAAAACACAACGACAGGCAAACCGCCAACCCCAGCAAGAAGATCCGTCCCAAGGAGACAATCTCGCATCCAGGTCTCATATTGCAGGAGTAGATATTTCGGAGTCCATATCGCCAATTAAAGAAGTAAAACTCAAATCTCCCGACGGTGTAGATCTGAGCTTTGCCTATCGTAAGCCTCGCGGAAAAGGCCCCTTCCCCACCATACTGTTTTTCCATGGAGGAGGAGGGCAATCCAAACTCAGCGGCCTAAAGAATAATCTTCTGACTAAACCCATCCAAACTCGTTTTCTCCAACAGGGTTTTATCAAGATTGCCTCAACACGCAGACCTTATTGGAAATCGAAGGATAATCGACCGACCGGCTTCTATGATGCCGTAAGTGATGCAGCATCGGTTGTCGAAAAAGCGAAATCCATACCAGGTGTCGCTCCAGACCAAGTGGTCCTTTACGGTGGAAGCGGTGGAGCCATTCTTGCCATAGCCACAGCTTCCAAATCTAGAGTTGCCTGTGTCATCGCCGGAGAACCTGCTACCATCGTCCCAATCGATCCAAAAACAGGAGAAGAAGCCAGTCCCAGAGATTAACAGGAATTAATGGAGAACCCGGCTTCCATGTTCACACCCGACCGAAGAGCTGAGATACATGCCTGGATGAAAAACATCTCCTGTCCCGTGTTGCTTTTGCAAGGCAAACACACCGGCCTTTACAAAACCAATTTTGAGATACTTATCCCTGAAATGCGAAGCCTCGGAAAAGACATCTCAAGTATTTCTTATTCTGGTGTAACCCATGGATTCCATTGGGAAACGATAAGAACGGGTGCCACCTTTGAAACGGTTGAATCCATCATGAAAGACGTGACGGCCTTTATAAAAAAACAATCCAACAAAAGCTAAGGACTTACCTTAACGACCAATCTCCGATAATCATAGAGGTTGGTTATCTCGTTCTCGTCGTGCACTTCGAGGATGAGATGAATCTCCTTGCCGGCTGCGTCCCGCGGAATGGTGAACTTCGTTTTCACTTTGGACCCACTATCGAGGACCAAGGGTTTCCCATAAGTTCCAGCCTCATAATAATTCCACCAAGCATAGACGAGCTCATCACCATCTGGATCACTGGAACCGGATGCATCGAGTGAAATACTCTGTCCGGGTTTCGCATTCATCTGAATGATCGTATCGTGCTCATCGCCGTTCAGTACCGCTTTGGGAGGATGATTGGCATCCGCATACTCTTGGAAGCACCAGTCATTGCGCGCTTTCTGGTTATTCCACATGGCCCGTCTAAAACGCCAAATAGGCGCAAAGTCGTTATCGTAGACCGTGCCATCTTCGGGATTTGTCCATTGATCACTGGCTTCACCATAAAGATAAAAATTTCCGAACGTTTCTTCGTCGACTTTGATGTCTGTATGGCGTGACCAAAAATTTTTGATTTTTTCACGAGAGAAACGACCACTCCATCCACCCCAATGAGGCTTATTGATGTCAAACAGTCCCTTATTTACCAGCCCCAGCCAGGGAATAGTGCCACCCCCTTCAGAAAAGGACACGGTGCCACGGTGAAACTGGCGTAGCGGGTATTAATTCCCAAAGGGTCCGTGATCCGCAATCACATGTTCAAGCAGCCAATGATGCTGGCCAAGAAAACTCTTTTCATAAGGTTCCCACACATTAGGACCCATGTCAGGACTGGTTCTTGAATTTGGCCCACCATAACAGTAGGTCTGGTGGTTACTACGAATCCAGTGGATGTCCGAAAAGTTAGCACATATCCAGGCACCCGCATTGTCCTGTGAGCCGTTTTCAAAGACGCGAAACTTGGCGAGGAACTTTGCAAACTCCTCAGGTGTGGATTTCCGCTGGTAAGAAATGAGCGCCTGCGCCAAGGTATTGGAACCTGCATTGACTACGACCCAGATCGGACGTGGATCCCCATTGGTCGCTGCTTCGATAATCAATTCCTTGCCGGTGCTATTGCTCATATGAACACCCGTTGAGAGGATGCCGCAGGCGGGCTGCCCTGAAGCAACGATACGAGTAAGGTATTCAGGAGACGAGTACCCATCGGCATGTTTCTGCAAGTTTGGATAAACTTTCTCGTAACCTTCAATCAGGCGCCAAAACAGATCCGGTCGAGGGCCCACGCGAAGGTATTTCCCAGTCACCGCAATCAGGCCTTCCAAATCAAACTCATTCGAGTTGAGCAGCATGTGATGCATCTGCTGTTCCTCGTCAGGCTCGTTGCCCATGTCGGCCATGATGATTAGTCTTGATTTGGTCGTCGGAGATTCCGCGTTCAGAGGACATGGGCCAAGCGCAGCGAATAGCAGACAAGTCAGAATCGATATACAGGATTTTCTCATAACAGGGGAATTTCGTTCATACACAAATTTAGAACCCTTAGATCATCAAATAAAAAGCAGTTTCAAAATGCTTAGCCTTGAACCTCAAGGAACTCGTTAGCTTTGCATTAGTTACGATTAGTAGGCCATTGCATGGCTCCAAATCCATCGAACTCATAGGCTTTGGATTCACCAACCACAGCAAGATCATTCATATCCAAAATTTCAGGCAAAAAGGCAGTCGACAACCATATCGTCTCTAAGGACTTGGTACTCGGAATATGCACGATGCGTTTATCTGAGGATGTTGAACCAATAATCGCCCGTAAGGCTATCGAGATGGCATCTCGATCGGAAGACGCTACAAGCGGCAGCTTAGAGCCCTGAAATAGACCTGCAGTGATCGCATTGGTGTAGACGCTAGTTAACTCAATCTTGTCCACCGCTCGTTTGCAGATGATATCCGCCATACCCATACCAAGCGAGTTACCAGCCGTTTTCTTGGACAAATCCCTAAGAACTATAGTGCCGATAATCGGATCTGTTTCTCGTGTAACACCACTGGCCGAACGTCCAATTACATTGGGGTCCATTCCGGCACCACTGACATCTTTTCCAAGTTCATCAATAACCAGGATATCCATCTCTGGAACCAGGATGCGTCCCATGATTGATTTCGCGTATTTGAGCAATTCACGTTCTCTTTCAAAAATCGATTCGGGTGGAATGACTTCGACGCGCGCTACTTGATTGTAGGCGTTTTCCACTAAACCTACGCCACATAGAATAGGCGCCTTGTTGAGTATCAATGCGGCAGCCTCAGGAATGACTTCGGAAAATCTCTTAAAGCCTAAACGGTGAATACCATTGGTACCCACATGCTTTCCGAGACCGATCACCATCATCTTGGCGAGTCCACTTTCATGTTCACCAACGAAACTCGTGTGGGCTTTGATGCGATTACAAACGATAATACCATCCGACTCAAAAGCCAATCGATCGCAGCATACAGGTGTATCCCCTTGAATCTGACCAAGTTCAACTACGTCCATAGACGATCGAATAGGTGCACCCATGGATTCTTCCGTGATACCAAGATTTTTCAATACGGCCAATTGCCCCTCGGCGGTTGCCCCACCATGGCTTCCCATCGCAGGAACCAGGAACGGAGTAGCTCCCCACTCAGTCAATTGATCGACGATGGCTCGAAGCGTTTCCACCATACCTGAAATCCCGCGACTTCCAGCTGTGATAGCAATCGACTTACCCTTCAAATCCAATTCAGAAAGCTGAGCCAGCTCCTTCATCACTGAGTCCCGAACATCATCTATCTTATCGTCCGGGAACGATTGTTTCACTTCTACCATTTCAGGGATACTAACCTCACTCCCATCAGGAATCGTGGGGGCAAAATTCTGAACAGTGAAACTCGTGCTATGACTATTCATGCTCAAGAGCCTACCTTAGTCGGTAACAGACGTCCAACCCTATCCTCAAGATAGCCATAACCGACATCCGACAAACTTCCCCAATCCAAAACGCCATCGTTTCGTTTGTAGAGGCCTGGATGAATCTTCGCCTCAGGAGTAGAAGCTTCCGGGTAAAACTGCATTCCATTACTTTCAACACCCATGATGGTGCCAGCGTGCGCAGCGAGAAGCACGTGGGGCACTTGAGCGAGCATGGGATTCGTCAAGTCCTGCACCATTAATCCCATACCATGGGCCTTGGCCCAGCAAAGACTGAGAATGGCTCCGGATTGAGTCTTGCAGGTTTTCAAAGCGACGCCTGTCCAGCCCAGTTCACGCCCCATTTTCACAAAGCACCAATCGTGAGCACTTTCATCCATATAGAGCGGCTTGCGAGCACTCAGACTATGGACGTCGATCGGGTTCGCTTCGAGATCGTAAGGAAAGGGTTGCTCGACGTACAAGATTCTTTGATACGTGCGGGGGTGCTCGTCACGCAACTGATCGAGAATGTCATTCACGTAATCGACATCCGTTACCGTGCAATTAAAGTCAGTGGTTAACCAATCGACGTTTTCTTCCTCACAGATCTGACCAATGGCGACCAAACGATCGTAGTCCCAATCGGCATCATTTCCTCGGAGTTTAATCTTAAGACAGTTCAGACCATCCGTTTTGATCCAATCTCGTAGCAACACTGGATATCCATCGTCCGGTTCCTTGCCCGTAAGCTCTTCCTCTGAGATCGGATCCAAGCCTCCTACGAGATGCCACACGGGAAGCTGTTTACTTTCGGGCTTAACCAAGTAATCAGCAGGATATTGGCCTGCAAATTTCTCGTCTCCAAAAAACTGTGACAAATCTCGGGACATATACTCGGCAGTGTATAAATCATACACCCCTACTCCCTTCGCCTTGGCATAGGCATCGTGCACAGCAATATCAAACAAGGAAAAGCAAACCAAGGCTGCCAAGTGAGGCATGTGAGCCTCAGCCTCGCGATCGGAATTAACCGCATCTAGCATTGCGTGCAAAGGCCCCTCAATAAAGTCATAACCGGTTTCCAAAGGATGGCCGGATAAACCGGTATCGGGAAGCTCCTTGGCCAGTTGAATGCAGAAATCCTTCAAGACCTCTTCTCGCTCAGAGTAACTAATCTTCGAAGGCCACACCCAAGGAACGGAAAGCGGAGTTTCACCCCAGCCTTCAGAGGTCGTGCCATCTTCTCCGGTTAAAGTGACCTTTGCTCGTGCGCAGGTAACATTCTCAAGGACTTGCGCGCCGAACTTGAGTGGCACACGAAGTGTAACGGGAAGGAAGTAGAGTTGGACGTTGGAAATTTTCATAGGATTTGCAGGAGGTGGCTGGCTGCCCAAAATATTACTTCTTGGAATTGATATAAGCTCTTAAACGAGGAGCATATTCAGGTCTTTTTGCCCACTCATCGAAAAAAGGCTCATACTCCTCCATCTCCCACCAGAATAATCGTGGCGGCTGGTTAAGATTCACATGACCTTCCGGGTAGTCTTCGCCTCGAATACTTCCTTGAACCGAGTCATTGAAGGCGATGTATTTTTGCATCATATCAGAAGCGACTCCCGGCTCCTCATAAAAGATGTTCTTCGATTCCTTGGGATCCTTTATCAGGTCAAAGAGCTGAGGAATCCCATCTTCGATATTTTCGACGACCAACTTGTAGTCGTTATCTATGATAGCGGCACGACCATCCGAGTGAAAACCTAAGGGCCTCGGGCGCACCTCGGAGGCATCCCCCTCAATGATATGCAAAATGCTCATACCGTCATTGGGCTGAAGCATAGGTGTCAAATCATGCCCCAAGATGTCCAATACAGTTGGAAACATGTCTACTACCCCAGCCGGGTGTTTAATCACACGGCTTTTCTTGATAACGTCTGGCCATTCAATGATTCCAGGAACACGCAAACCGCCTTCCCACATTGAGCCTTTGAATCCACGCAGTCCTCCTACCGTCGCCGGACCAAAAGGAGGTAAGCCCCCATTGTCGGAACAGTACCAGATCAATGTGTTGTCCGCGATTCCCATGTCACGAAGACCTTTTCGTAAAGTGCCTATACTACGGTCGAGCGCTACAAGCTCTCCATAGTGATGTTGCTCCTTGTCCGTAAGATGGGCAAAGGGCGCTCGATCCTCATCACTCGCCACCATAGGGTCGTGAGGAGAACCATACCAGATCACGGTAAAGAAGGGACCCTCCTTCTGTTTATTCATATACTTCAACGCCTCACCGACGATGACTTCAGAAGAGTCGCCTTTAAATTCTTCAAACTTACCCATTCGACTCATCACCGGATCAATATCAAAGAAGTTGGTCACCGTTAACCAATGCTCGAATCCAAGAGCTCCTGGACTGGTCACGTCATCGCCAAGCACAGGTACTCCAGGCCCACGAATACCATTCAAATGCCACTTACCAAAATGCCCAGTGGCATAGCCCAAGTCTTTGAGAGCATGTGCGATCGTTGTTTCCTGTAAACGATAAGGTGCACCATGATTCCAAACACCGGTCCGATTGTGCGTGCGACCTGACATCACACTGGCACGCGTTGGTGAACAGACAGGACCACCAGCATAGAAACGATCGAAGCGGAGACCGGCAGCGGCCATGGCGTCGAGGTTAGGTGTCTTAAGGTAGGGGTGGTTATAGTAACCCATTTGTCCCCATCCCTGGTCGTCGGCCATCACAAGGACGATATTCGGACGGTCATCAGCAGAAAGAACCGACCAAGCCAGAAGGAGAATCAAGAAAGTAGTAAGCGTATTTTTGAGAGACATTGTAGGTGAGTAAATTAGTTAGAGATCCAAGTGAGGTCCTGCCACCAGGGCACATCATTCTTTTGTTTAGTGCCTTTGGTCGTTCGTCCGTTTTGCACCATTGCTGTGATTCGCTTCTCGAGGCGATTTTGAATCTGAGAATGCTTACCGTACAAATTGTTATCTTCACCTGGATCGCGTTTCAGGTTGTAGAGCTCGTAGTCCAGTTTGCCGTGTGGCATAATCAATTTCCATTCCCCATCGCTGATGGCAAACCGGCCATTCGAAGCATGACTGATAATCGCAGATCGATCCAAGTCCTTGGAAGGATTTTTTAATGCCGCCAACAGACTTACCGAGTCTTCGCCTTCGTCGTCCCCAAGCTTAGCACCCACTATATCAGCAAAGGTAGCTAGCAGATCTGTTTGACTGGCTACACCGTCATAGGATGAACCAGCTGGAATTTTCGCCGGCCAGCGCATGAAGAATGGCACCCGATGACCTCCTTCATAGATGGAGCGTTTTCCTTCTTTAAAAATAGATGAACTGTCGTGATCAAACTCTTCGATCCGTTGCTCCCAGGAACGCTCCGGGCCATTGTCGCTGGAAAAAATAACCAGAGTGTTTTCAGCAATTCCTTTGTCGTCCAAGAAATCGAGAATGCGTCCCACATGAAAATCAGTTTCGATCATAAACTCACCATAACCACCCGCGTCTCCTTCTCCCCAAAATCGCTCGAGGGGTGCAACGGGATAGTGAGGTGAGGTGTAGGGCAAATAAACGAAGAATGGCTTCGACTCATTTTCCTGTGTATGCCTTCCGATCCAGTTGATTGCTTTATCCGTAAATCGAGTCAGACATTCGCTATCCACAAAATCAGGGGCAATCTCAATTGGGTTAGTTTTCTGCGGTGTAGGCACTTCCTCTGGCGTGGTTTGATAGGGAGGCATAATTCGGTAGTCTGGATGCCGATCATTGTTTTTCTTAGCTGTGAAAAGCGTGGGCGGCACGGCGGCATAACGACCATCGAACCAGGCAAGGATACCATAATTCAAAGAAGCCGGAATACCCCAGAAATAATCGAACCCCTTGTCGAGAGGCATATCGGTTACCGGCTGACTCCAATCTCGTTTCCCAAAAGTACCCGGAAACTCCATACCAAGGTGCCACTTACCGACCATGGCCGTAGCGTAGCCATTATCCCGAAGTAGTGATGCCAGGGTCGTTCGATCGTCCTCGATCAGACAAGCCCGCTCAGCTTGAAATACACCCCGCTTCAAGTGAGTGCGCCAGCTGTAGCGTCCTGTGAGTAATCCATAGCGGGAAGGTGTGCAAACAGTGTCCGAACAATGCCCATCAGTAAAAGTCAGTCCTTCGGCGGCCAGTCGATCGAGGGCCGGCGTTTTGAACTTGGCATCCGGATTCAGATTGCTCGCATCACCATACCCCTGGTCATCGGTATAGATGAGGATGATATTCGGATGCGTATCTGCTTGAAGGAAAACTTGGGAAAGCAATCCCAGGATGAGTAATAATCGGAAGTGTGAATTCATAGGAGTAGGTCGAAAGCTGACACTGATTTTTGGACAGAAGCAATTAAAGATTCCATTCGTCATTCACTAAGAAGTCTATTTCATAAACAACATGCTTAAAATTGCCATTGGAACGGACCATGCCGGATATGAACTTAAAGAAGTATTGAAGGCTCAGCTGATTGAAAAAGGGCACGAGGTAGATGATTTCGGCACCGATAGTCCGGAATCAGTCGATTACCCGGACTTCATTCGACCAGCAGCCGAAAGTGTAGCTGCAGGTGAGAATGATATAGGCATCGTCCTCGGTGGTAGCGATAATGGTGAGGCGATTGTGGCAAATAAGGTAGCCGGCATTCGATGCGGCCTTTGCTGGAACGAGGTCAGTGCTCGACTGACCAAGGAACACAACAATGCCAATGTCATTTCCATTGGAGCTCGTATGGTCACACCCGAAATGGCGGAAGTCATCGTCGACACCTGGCTAAGTACCGTTTACGAAGGAGGACGACATCAGGCACGACTGGATAAGATTGAGTAGTGTAAGAGGTATTTGAGGTGTCAGAGTTCAGGTGTCAGCTGAAACATCGTCCTCGTCCTTAAAATCCTACTTGAATTGGCTTAGAGGAAGACGAGTTTGATACACCAGCTTTCCAATACTCGGGTGCGCCGCTCGAGCATCTACTACTATTCTTACGGCAATATATTCTTTTTTTGCCAAACGGTGTAATATTTCTCATCTTCTGACTATATACCCTTTGTAGATCTGTTACCTTTTGAACGAAAACGAACAAGCTATCCCGTTTCACAAGGAGTTGCTAGTGCAGCTGCAGCCACGCTTGTATGGCTACATCATTGGCCTCCTGGCAAGCCCCAGGGATGCCCAAGATGTGCTTCAGGAGACCAATAAAGTTATTCTCGCCAAGCTCGGCGAGTTCCAACAACCCGGCAGCTTCAGTGCCTGGGCTCACAAGTTTGCTTATTACCAATGCCTGGCATTCCGAAAGCAGAACCAACGCAGCAAGCTGAATTTCGAAACCGAATTAATTGAGGAGCTGGCTGAAGTAGCCAAACCTGTCGACGAAACGGCAGAGAAAAACCTTCCACTACTCGCAGCCTGCCTAGAGAGACTGCAACCCAAGTCTCGTTCTATCGTGGCCGACTATTACTACGACAGCCTGTCCATCAAAGAGATTGCTGCAGATAGAAATTTGAAGACCAACCACGTTGCACAAATACTATTTCGCGCCCGCAAGGCGCTTTTCGAATGCATCAAAAAAGAAGCTAACGGCCATTATCCCTCAACAACTCCGTGAGAAATACGACCAACAATATTTAGTCATGAACGAACTGGAAATCCTTATTCAACGCATGCTCGACGGCGAACTAAGCCCGAGCGAGCATACTCAACTTTCGGCCCTTTTGAAGGACAACCCTGATGCCCAGGCCTACTACGCACAACAATGTCAGATCCATGCTGAACTTCAACTCAATGAAGAGCTGCGTAGCTCCCTGCCTGCAGAACCTCCCATTGATGAGGAGTTGCCTGAACCTGTAGCACCGTCAAAACGCAACCCCGGATGGCTACCCTTCGTAGCCATGGTGGCTGCCTCGGTAGTGATCACCTTGTCCGCGGTCATTGCCTATCAATCTTTTAAAGACAAACCAACCGAAGTCGCACAGCCCGAGACATTGGCCACGACAGAAGCCGCAACTCCACAGGAGGTTTACGACCAAACTGAATTTAAAGGAGTCGGCTCTCAGCAACGCCCTCCCACGCCGTTCGTAAATGTGAGCGCCGAGCATGGAAAAGGACCTCTTAGCTTCAATCAGGATATCCGCCCCATACTTTCCGAAAACTGCTATGCCTGCCATGGCCCCGATGCTGAGGCTCGGGAAGCCGACTTGAGATTAGATGTGGAGGAATGGGCATTCCGTGAGCGCGAAGACGGCCCTCCCGCAATTGTTCGGGGAGCCCCCGATAGCAGCCCCGTTTACCAACGGATCATGAATCCGCTAAAAAGTGAGATCATGCCGCCTGTAGATTCTCATAAAGTTCTGACGGCAGAGCAGAAGCAGCTGATTGGCCAATGGATCTCTGAAGGTGCTGAGTGGGAAGGTCACTGGGCATTTATCAAACCCACTAAACCCGAGCCACCCGAAGTGTCCTGGGGCAGCAACGAGATCGATAAGTTCGTTTACGCCAAGATGCAGGAACAAGGGTTAAGCCCGAATAAAGAGGCGGATCGCCCCACTCTGGCCCGACGCTTGTCGCTGGATCTAAACGGATTACCTCCAACGCCCGAATTGGTGGACGGCTTCATAAACGATCGCTCAGACAATGCCTACGAAAACCTGGTAGATAAACTCTTGGCCTCCTCCACCTACGGGGAACACCAAGCACGATTCTGGCTCGATGCCGCTCGCTATGCCGACACCCATGGTCTTCACCTCGACAACTACCGGGAGATTTGGCCCTACCGCGATTGGGTGATAAAAGCATTTAACGACAATAAGCCATTCGATGAATTCACCGTCGAACAAATCGCGGGTGATCTACTGCCGCAACCTTCACTCGATCAGCGACTGGCCACCGGCTTTAATCGTTGCAACCCGACCACCAGCGAAGGCGGGGCCATCGATGCTGAATACCGCGCTATTTACGCCAAAGACCGTGTAGACACAACGGCCACCGTTTTCATGGGACTCACCATGGGTTGTGCTTCCTGCCACGACCACAAGTTCGATCCCTTAACGATGAAGGACTTCTATAAGTTCTCCGCTTTCTTTAATAACTTCGATGGTCCCGTTATGGATGGAAACGCATACGACACCCGTCCCATCGTTGCCATTCCCAAACCGGACCAAAAAACAGAATGGGAAGTAGTTAAAGAAAAACGCGAAGAGCTAAATGACGCGATGGCTGCCCTTAAAAAAGAGAACAAAGAAGCCTACGAAGCTTGGCAGTCACAGGAGGAAGTTCCCTTTGAAAAACTTGAGCACGACTTGAAACTCGCTCTGGAATTGCGATTCCAAAAAGAAGAGAATGAGGACGACGCGGAAAAGAAGATTGCCGATCATCCAGTCAAAGACGCTTCTATGGGAGACGCGATAAACCTCTCAGAATCCGGATTAGATTTCGATGCCAGCAAGCCGTTCACCATTAACGCTGAGATAAAACTCCCAGCCGAAGGGCCAGAGAAGTTAATACAAATTCCGATCCTGGAGCAATTCGATGGCGATCGTGGCTGGAGACTATCTGTAGCGAATTCCGACCCCACATTTCCCAATCGTTATCAGATCACATTCCAGCTTATACACTCACTTAAGAATAATGATCTCATTTCGGTTACCGCTAAAAGTGAGCGCGTAAATCCCAGAGAGTTTAGCACGCCCACTATCAACGTTACCTACGATGGCTCAGGAACCGTCGCCGGGCTCACCGTTACGAGTGGTTCACGCCAACCCTATGACTACTCTAAGGTTATCGATAATTTGAGTGGTTCGGTTGCGACCAATGCTCCTCTCCAAGCAGGAAGATACACCGACGGCCTCGTACCCAACGACCATGCATCTTCAAATTATAAAACCGGTTATTACGACAAATCGAATGATGAGCCAAAAACCGGTTTCATAAAGTCCGTCAAATTCTACGAGCGACCTGTATTTAGTTATGAGCTGACAAACATGACCGCCAAACGCTTAGAAGAGCTTTTGAAAGTTCCTTCTGAACGCCGACGCCCGCGCAACGAAGCCCAAGTCGAAGATTATTACTATACCGTCAACGTCCCCGGGTATCTCGACCTGAAGGAGCAACAGGCCATCAACGACATTCGATACAATCACATCTATGATCAGGCCATTGTCTCCCTCGTCATGGAAGAAAAAGATGCACTTCCATCAGCTCATATGCTGGCGCGAGGAGAGTACGACAAACCAGGCGAAGAAGTCTTTGCAAACATACCAGAGTCTTTGGGCCAACTTCCGGAAGATGCTCCAAAAAACCGTTTAGGTCTGGCAAACTGGTTGATCGATGCCGACAATCCATTGACTGCACGTGTAACAGTTAACCGCTTCTGGCAAAATTATTTTGGCATTGGAATTGTTGCCACCTCCGAGGACTTCGGTCTCATGGGAGAGAACCCGACTCACCCAGAGCTTCTGGACTGGTTGGCCATCAATTTCCAGGAAACGGGTTGGGATGTAAAAGACCTGATCAAGACCCTGGTCATGTCAGCAACCTACAAACAAAACTCAAAGGTTGAGTCCAATGAATTGGCGATTGACCGAAACAACCGTTACCTTGCTCGCGGCCCTCGTTACCGCCTGGACGGCGAAGTCTTACGCGACAAAGCATTGTTTGTCAGCGGAAGCCTCAATCCCAGAGTCGGTGGACCTCCGGTAAAACCTTATCAACCGGAAGGCATCTGGAATGCGGTGGCCTACTCCGATTCCAATACAGCTCACTTCAGCCAGGACCATGGAGAAGCGTTGTACCGCAGAAGCTTATACACCTTCTGGAAACGAACTGCACCTCCGCCAAATATGGTGGTGTTCGATGTGCCGTCTCGCGAGAATTGCAATGTGCGTCGCGAAAGAACCAATACACCTCTACAGGCGCTTACCCTCATGAACGATCCTCAATTCGTGGAAGCGGCCCGACAGTTGGCAGAACGCACCTTGACCGCACATAAAGGGTCCGCCTCAGAAAAGATCCGTCAAATGTATACCTATGCCTTTGGCAGCGGCCCGATCGATAAACATCACGAAATCTTAAAACGGTCCTACGATACCTTTCATAATTCATTTAAGGACAGCCCGAATGATGCGCGCAGCTTGATCGAGATGGG
>CALJGU010000293.1 GCA_938075565.1 uncultured Opitutales bacterium
GGATGGTTTTTGCCAGAACCGTGTTGTTGGGTTTGTTGTAGCGCATGAGAGGAAGTTCATCCCGCCGGGCAATGACGGCGTTTATACTTTCTTTTCCCGGTAGTCCAATCCAGTAACGGGACTCAAAGCCATCCTGCCAGGTGGGAGCATTGATGGAAAACGGATACACGCCAGGGGAGGGTTCTTCTGTCTCCGCATTTGCAAACAATCCGGTCTGGCTTAGCTGGGTTGGGAAATCGCTGGTTCGCTCGACCGTGGTATTCGGGACGAGTCGATACAACTGGCCATTGTCTGGGTAGGTCAGGAAAATGAGGTCGCCTTTCATGTCCTGTCCGAAGGTGACAATTTGTTTCCGGGTGTCGGCAATCAGCTCGTTTCTGGTTACTCTTTTGCCATCCCATTCAAGAGCCCATACCCGCCCGGTGACATAGTCTCCATAGAGATACACTCCTTGTAGTTCTGGAAGCCGTGGACTGGTTACCCAATAACCACCAGTCACCGAAACGCCCTCGGTGTGGGAGTAGTAGGCGGTAGGAGGGGAAATCGGTGTCGGACCTATCGGCTGATCTAGGATGAGTGGGGCAGGTCCTTCCAAGATGGACCATCCATAGTTCCCGCCGTTTTCAACACGGTAGACCATTTCCCATATTTCTCAGCCGACATCACCCAGCCAAATTTCATTGGTGCCTGGACGAAAGCACATTTTCCAGGGATTGCGGAAACCATAGGCCCAGATTTCAGGTCGCGCATTGGGGTGGTCGATGAAGGGATTATCTTTAGGGATGCCATAGGCGAGGCCTGGGTCCCTGCGGTCGACATTGATACGGGCAATTGTTGAGGCCAGGTTGGTCATGTCTTGCCCTGCAAGTTCCTGGTCAGGGGGAGAGGGGGGAGCCAGATCGCCGAACGTAATATATAACAGACCGTCCGGATCAAAATGCATGTCACCTCCATTGTGGCCTCCTCCTCCGGTTGTGAGAAGGATTTCCTGACTCTCGGGGATGAGCTGCAGCGATTCATCCATCAGGAATTTGCTTACTCTAGATTCGGTATCTTCGCCCCGTGAGCTGACCGTATAGAATATATAGAGCTGTCGGATGTTTTCAAAATTCGGATGGAAGGTCAGTCCATACACGGCTCCTAGATTTGGAATAAATGCCAGCAAGTCCCCGCAGAGCTCTGCCTGGTCCGGATTGGCATTCAGGTCGGCTGGCAAGGAGTAGAGCTTACCTTTTCTTTCGGAAATGATTAATCGCTCCTCCGGTTCTAACAGGGTGATATCGAGGCCTTCCGAAAAGGTAATATGTGGCCAGATCGCCTCGGTTGTGTAGGGCAAGGGTGGTTCTGGTGAACCCACGATTTTGTTGGCTGTCCAGGGCTCTCGCTCTGCCGACCAGGCCAATGTGAAGAGTAGGGGGACTAAGAGGTAAACTAACTTCCGGGGCATAGAAATAAGTAGGGGCTAATTAAATTCGAATAGGGCAAATAGATTGATGACAAAAGGATCGGTCGATTTCATGCAATTGGCAACCGCTTGTTTAGCATCTTCTTCGGATAAGTCTCCGGATTGAATAGCGTGATAAAGTGCCAGCGCCTCTTTAACGTTCTGAGGTTGGGTGGAAACTTTAGGCACGGACTTCTCGGGATCCATCGAACGAATCCAATCGTGGATTAAACGAACACCTTCCTGGTCGACAGTTCGAACGCCTACCATGGGCATGTGACCTGCACCGCGTGTCGCTATGCGATAATAAAGGACCGAGTTGTACGGATCACCGGGGTCAATCTCAGGTGCACCTTCCAATCCGAAATAGCCTTTGGTGGGTTGGTAATTGATGAGCTCCAACTTTGAATTAGGAACAGCCGCATTCATTTGTGCTGTGAGTCCGGAACCTCCCGATACCTTGTGACAATGCGAACAATTGGCATGCAGCCATGAGCGGGCTCTGAGTTCAAGGGGTTCTGACTCGTCGTAAGGATTTGTTAGCGGAATTTCTTCAGCAATCTCTTCGAATATGTCATCCACAATTCCAAGTTTGTTAAACCTTTCCAATTGGCCATTCAGATTCATCTGTCCGGGGAAGAAGGCCAGGGGGCGATTGAAATTACTGCCGTGGCAGCGAATGCATTCGTCACGAGCAGGGAATCGGTAATGTTTACCTTGAATACTTGTATCCAATCCTTCCTTACTGACGAGTGTGGCATCGGTTTGCTTGTCGTTCCATTGGTAGCTATAACCTTTCCAGTACTTATCGTAATGGAGGATCTGTGTCTCCACTTTGCGACCGTCTTTATGAATGGTTTTAGCCAGGACCATGTCCTTCGGATTGTCGTATTGCATAACCGGAGAACCACGGCGTTGATCAGGCCTGGTCTTCATTCCCGTCTTGTTAGGCATGCCGACCCAGTAGTCTGCCTCAAAGCCATCGTGCCAGATGGGAGCATGGATATCGAAACCGTAAACGCCATCGGCAGCTTCTTGGGAGGCCACGTCACTGAAGATACCCGTTGCGCTAAGTTTGGTGGGAAAGTCATCGGAGCGATCTTGCGACGGATTGGGAATGAGGCGCTGCAGGCTGACATTGTTTAGCAGCTCTGCAAAAAGCAGGTCTCCTTGGTTGTCCTGCCCGAAGGTGACGATGGCTTGTCGCGTATCGGCGATTTCCTGATTGCTGGCCACTTTTTGACCATCCCAGTCCAAGGCCCAGATCTTGCCGGTCACATAGTCACCATAAATATACTTTCCATGTAAGTCTGGTATCCGTGAACTGGTGACGAAGTATCCGCCCGTTACCGAGGCTCCTTGGATGTGGTCGTAAGCAGCGGTCGGAGGGCTGATCGGTGAAGGGCCTGAGTCCTGCTCGGTATTGGTTGGCATGGGGCCTTCCATGATGGACCAGCCATAGTTGCCGCCTTTCTCAACGCGGTAGACCATTTCCCACATTTCCCAACCTACGTCACCGGTCCAGACCTCACCCGATTCGGGATGAAAGGTAAGTTTCCAGGGATTGCGAAATCCATAGGCCCAGATCTCGGGTCGTGCACCTTCCAGATCAACGAACGGATTGTCCTTGGGGATCGCATAGGGAAGGCCAGGATCCTGATTATCAATGTCGATGCGTAGGATTTTCCCAGCCAGGTGACTCATGTTCTGTCCCGATAGATTTCCATCGGGTGGAGAAGGGGGCGTTAGATCCCCAATCGGAAGATAGAGCATGCCGTCAGGCCCAAATTGTATGTCACCACCCGTGTGACCATTTCCGGTGTAGCGGAGGAACGATTTCTGACTATTTGAATCCAAACTACCATCGGCATTCATACGAAATTCACTCAGCTCGAGTTCGAATTTGTTGTTGGTGGTCGTCTTTAACGCATAGTAGAGGAAGAGCCTTCGGTTGTTCGCAAAATCGGGGTGGAACTCCAAGCCCAGTAACCGGAGCAGATCCGGGATAGTTTTTCTCGCATCAAAAACCAAGTCTGCTTTCTCAGGGCTAGCTCCCATGTCAGCCGGCAACGAGAAGACATTTCCATCATGTTCAGTAATGAATAGTTTGTCCTCCGACTCCAGCAGGGTCATGTCCAGGGGGCGATCAAAGGTGATGTGCGGCCACACCGATTCGGCTACATAGATTGGGGGAGGTTCCGGTGACCCCTTTATCTTGGAGCTGGTCCAGGGCACGCGTTCTTGTGCGCATAAAAGAGCTGGGAGAAATAAGCAGAGACAGATTCTTAGTATAGACTGGGGCATTAGGATAGTGAAGAGCTTGATTAATTAGCGGGAAGCCTTCCAACTTGTCGAACTGTTTTAAGAATCCTCATGAATCACCAGACCCAACCATCCACTATGCGCGTAGCCGTCGTGGGTGCCGGCGCGGCCGGATTGGTGGCGGCCCGTGAATGTATCCGGCAGGGATTCGAAGTCCGTGTATTCGAGAAATCGGACAAGGTGGGTGGTGTTTGGCAGTATTCCGACCGGGTTGAAGACGATCTCCTTGGACAAAATCCAAAAGAGCAACTCCACGGATCACTCTACAAAAGTTTGCGAACCAATCTTCCACGAATGCTCATGGCTTACCGTGACTTTCCGTTCGAAGCGGATGAGGGCGTGTCTCAATTCGTAAGCCACGAACGGGTGTGTAAATATCTGGAAGACTTCGCGGATCACTTTGGATTGAGGCCCGTTATCGACTTTGGAAATGGAGTCACATCTGTTCAATCTGCAGCAGAAGGAAAATGGTTGGTTGCGGCTGAAAATGGTGGGGAGGAAATGTTTGATGCGGTCATCGTCTGTAACGGTCACTACGCCAGGCCACGTGTGCCTATGATTCCAGGTATGGATGGTTTTGAAGGCATACTCATGCATAGCCACAACTACCGCGTGCCTGATCCATTTAAAGGAAAACGTGTCGCCCTATTCGGCGCCGCAGCCTCGGCTCTCGATTTGTCCCTAGAGATCAATCCATTGGCCGAACAAGTTTATTGGTGCGCGGAGCAGCATTCTGATATCGATGTCGGTGATGAGATTATGCGTTGCGGCTCTCCCAAATCCTTTGGCGGCAAAAATCTAATTCTCAAAAATGGAGAGGTCATTGAGGAACTGGATACCTTTATCTTTGCTACCGGTTATCACTACCAGTTTCCATTTCTTGAAGAAGGAATCATCAATGTCGTAGATAATTGGGTGCATCCCCTTTACAAGGAGCTCGTTCCTCCTGCTTATCCCACTATTTCATTTATTGGCTTACCCTATGCAGTAATCCCCTTTCCGCTCTTCGAGATTCAGGTCAAATGGGTCACGCGCATGCTTGCAGGGCAATTCGAATTGCCTGCTGAAGCCGAGATGAACTCCTGGTGTACCGAAAAAGCAGCTTGGCTCAAAGGTAACAAGCCCAAGCAACGCAACTTCCACAAAAAGGGTCTAGAGCTCTATGTAGAAATGGATCAACTAGCCGCTGAGTGCAGCGCTGATTCTTTACCTGATTGGTTCGTGCCGTTGGCTGAGACTGTAAGGCTGAAGCGTTTGGAAGATCCCGCCAGCTACCGAGACTGCTTCGTATCTAATCTTTGAACAAAATGCAGATCGGGCCGGGCACATTGATGATGTTTCCGACTTGGTATTCCATTTGGCCTGTTTCCTGATCCACTTCAAATACAGCCACGGTGTTTGAGTGTTGTCCGGCGGTGAGGAGCCAATTCCCTGCAGGGTCGAGATTGATGTTACGAGGAAATGCGCCGCGGACATTTTCTACATCTTTTGCTGCGAGGTGGCCTGATTTTTGATTGGCCCAATAGAGGGTTACCGTGTCATCGCCACGATTGGAAGAGTAAATAAATTTTCCGTTGGGATGCACCAGGATCTGAGCGGCTGAATTGAATTCCTGTCTGGATTTCGCATCCTCGCTGAGTGCTGGAGTCGTGGTGCGGCGCTCGGTGGTGCCGGCCTTAGTATTGTAGGCAAAGGTGGTTACAGAAAGCGTAAGCTCGTTTAGCAGGTAGATGAACTTACCGTCTTTTGAGAATTTCATGTGACGGGGTCCTCCGCCCGGAACGGACTGAGCATGGCCATGAGCGCTTATTGAGCCTTTCTTTTCGTCCACTTTGTAAATCATGATTTTGTCGAGGCCTAGATCGGGAACAAAAGCGTATTTTCCATCCGGTGAGTATCCGGTCCAGTGAGGATGGGGAGCATCTTGCCGTCCTTCAACCACGCCTGATCCTCCTTTGTGTTCGATGAGTTGGGAGCGTTTGCCAACGGAGCCATTCTTGTTGATCGGGAATACTGCGGTTGAGCCGCCGCCATATTGAGCTGTCATGAGAAATTTTCCGGACGGATGAACCGAGATATGAGCGGCTCCACCGTCACCGATGGCTGCTGTATTTAGCTCGGTGAGTTTGCCACCGTTTCCGATTTTATAGGCCGCTACCACAGGTTCGCCTTTGGATCCAACCGCATAGAGGTGAGATTGGTCGGCATCCATGGCCAGAAAGCCGGGTGAGCCGATCTCAGCAGCCAGTGATGGTTGGCCCAGTTTACCGGATTCTGTATCAAAAGTTGAATGGTAAATACCTTTGGTTTCTTTACCACTGGTTCCGTAGAACACGTCCACTGTGTCGGCCATAAGGATGGGGGATAGGAGGATTGAGATAAAAGGGAGAAGTTTATTCATAGGCTGATCCAAACAGAGACGGGGCCTCTGTCCAAGTTTAATGAGATGAAATTTTAACAACCCTGCTAATACGCTCGCCGATTGCGGATCAGTTCCTAGCTTGTAGGAGTGTCCAGGTTTTCAAAACGCATCCCACTATACCTGTCTTGCCTATTCATTCTGTATGTTATCTATCAGCTTTTATACTATAAGTTGAGTATAGGGCGGGATGAGTTAGCCGACCGTTTGTTTGGCATCTTGATGGGGGGTGCTGTTGCGGATGCTATGGCGGGACCCTATGAAGGCAGGAGCACTGAAGAGTCGCAACAGTTTCTAGAGGACGGTGGATGGATTGATAGATTCAATAAACCCTACAGTCGCTGGTATCAATCTCATTGGAATGTCTACGAGCAGGGAGCTGAGCCGGGCACGTACACGGATGATACACGCCTTCGGTTGTTTCTAGTGGAGTCGATGATTCAGTTTGGCGAGAAGGAACCGTTTGATAAATTGTATTTGGCGAATGAGATATTTGAAAAATATCGAGTGGCCCGTACCCAATACGTGGATGCAGATAAGGATGTTGTAAAAGAACGATTTCTGGAAATGTGGTTTTGGTGGGAGTTGACCAAGTTGGCCAGCTCGGTAGTGATTCCGACGCCTGCATTGTTGAGTCCTTCGGCTATGCGCGAAGCCTTAGTAGACGCATCTGGGAACGGACTGGTTATTGGAAAATAAATAAGCAGGAGCCATTTGAATTACAGTGCGATTTGAAGCTGGATTGGCACGACGGTTCTTATGCTGAGGGGAAGGAGTGGCCTATAGGGCAGATCGCGCTTTTACCTGTGGCCGCTTATCATGCGGGGAATCCTTAAGCTGCATTTCAAGCTGTGTTGGATGTAAACTTTTTGGATGTTGGAAATGCGCCCCTTTATCCCGCCTTTCTTTCGGTGCTGATCGCCAATGGTCTAAATGGGAAGCCTTGGGAGGAAGTTAGGTTGGAACTAACAACTAAAGGTGTAGGTGGTCTGGTAGACTACGAAGGCGATTTGCCGATCGAGATACTTGAACCACAAATAGCCCAAGCTCTAGAGCTGTCAGAAAGGTTTCGACAGCGCGCCGATTATCCTTCGAAGGAAAATTGTTCTGCGTTTGTTAAATCCCTGTACAAGGCCTTTGCAAGAGGTACAGATTACGAGATGTGTTCTTGTGAGGAAATGCTATCGGTCCCCTTGGCCATTGCCGATTACTCCATGGAGCTGGGGCTTCAGGCAGCGGTTGAAAATGGCGTTAACTATGGTCGAGATAATGACACGGTTGCATCCTTTGTCGCGACCCTGGTCGGTGCATACCGGGGAATCGACGATTTACGGCCAGATTGGATCAGGTTAGTCCAAAAACAGAACCCGGGTGTCGATATAGCAGAGCTATCAGAAAAATTATCGCATCTATCCCCATCGATCCGCTAAATCCTCATTCAACGTCTTATGAACAAAGCTATTCTTTTCTTTACTTTCACTCTCTGCTCTTT
>CALJGU010000294.1 GCA_938075565.1 uncultured Opitutales bacterium
CAAGGCGCTAATCAGCGCTGGCGTGCCTTTCCGGGCGCTGATCCGCGACCCTGACAAGCTGCATTTCGACCCCGATGCGGCGGAAATCGTGCAAGGTGACCGCCCAGCCAACCGAATGGATATATCCGATCGAATGTTTGCAGGATACTTGAAGGTATCGATTCTCTCGATACGCCGTGGTAGCCATCGCAGCCGACGATAAATTTACAGGCCACCTGCACGGTTTGACCGTCGTGTTGGCAACTGATGAGTGGGCTCTCTTTTTCGATTCCTGAAATACGTACATCCTTCGCTTCGTAGAGAGGTTCCTGGTCTCGCTGTGCGTGAGCATCCATCAAATCCTTGGTAATCTCTGTTTGTCCATAAACGGTTACAGTTTTTCCTGTGTCACGGGCATTGAAACTAACGCGATGATTGATGTCGTTGAATTGAATGCCGATTCCGTTGTGAACGAGTCCCTCTCGGTGCAGACGGTCGGCCACACCGGCTTCTTCAAACATATCGACCGTGCCCTGTTCTAAAATACCGGCACGAATTCGTCCTTCTACGTAAGCTCGGGAGTGTTTTTCCAGGATGATGGAATCAATTCCGTGCTTATATAGGAGTTGGGAAAGAAGGAGGCCTGCAGGACCGCTTCCAATAATACCCACTTGTGTTTTTATTTTCATGAATCGGTAGGATCAGCTCATATCGCTTTCCAGTGATTCAACCAGTGTCTTCAAGTGTCGCCTAAATTCCGCTAATTGCTTTGGGGTGAATTGAGCTGCAATACGACCTTCAAGTTGAGTAGCCAGATGGTTGTAGTCTGGTTCCAGCTTTTTAGCCAGAGGCGTTAGTAGAACCCGGGTAGCTCGACCATCGCGATCGTCAGCAACGGTTTTAACCAGTTTCTGTTTTCTACATCCCTGACCAAACGAGTTATGGTCATTTTTGAGAGATGGAGCTTTTGTGCTAATTCGGTTTTGGTCTGCCCGTCCTGCTCGTAGAGAGCGAACATCAAGTTCCCCATTACCGGCTTGATATGTCCATGAAGTGAAGATTCCTCCAGCGACTGTTTCAGAAGCTCACGAAAAGCGATGGAGGCTCGGCTGAGGTAGAAGCCTACTGACTCCGTACCCATTTCCAGACTGGTTGTGTGTTCGGTTTTCATAGCTATTCTGACAATTAGTAACAAGTGTTACTTTATGTCAATTAGTATAAAACCACGAGATGCTAGAATAAATATATAATTTGGCGGGACTAAACACCGATCCTTGTTCTAACCTGATGTATGCTTAATGAACCCCCAAGTCTCGTCGTTGCGATCAATCCATGGACTTTGTTTGGCCATCCAACTCCTGAAGCTGAATGGTCCTTTGAAGAGCGATTGGCTGCCATCAAGGAGGCTGGTTTCGATGCGGTCACATGCAGGTCGACCATGCCGAACGTTAAGGTGCTCATGGAGAAATACCAACTCAGGTATGGTGGTTTTTTTGATGCTCACGATCCGAACGAATTCGAGTCCTGGATTCAGGGTTGTCTCGATATCGGGGGCGGACCTATGAATTGCCAATTGGCGGATCATGACACGCTCGCTGAAGAGTCGATCTCACTAACCATGCAGCTGATGGAGACTGCTGAGAGACTGGGAGCGCGTGTTCATCTGGAAGTTCATCGGGACACTTGTATGGAAACTCCCGAGAAAACAGCTGCCATTATTGAAGGGTATAAACATGCGACGGGAAAATCACCCTTGATCAATTTTGATTACTCTCATCCGGCCGTCGTGAAACATCTGGGGCCAAGCAATTATGCCGAACGCCTCTTTGATGATGTTGAAACTTTCCAGCTTTGTAATCTGTGGCACATGCGTCCTTTCAATGGTCACCATTGCCAGGTAGCTGTTACGGACGGGAAGGGCGCATTTACGCCTGAATACGAAGACATGCGCCCCTTCATCCGCCAGGCATACACCCATTGGCTGGATGGTCCACGTCCTACGAACGAACTGTGGGTGGTTCCTGAACTTGGACCTAAAGGCAGTTATGGACTCAGCTCTTTTCCCTGCGTTTGGGAAGATGCCATTGTTTTAGGTAAGGACTTGGAAACACTCTGGATCGAAGTTTTTCATGCGAGGAGTTAGTTTTTGGGGAATCCGAAACTGCCCATTGAGTGTGTTGAGGACGAGGGGGGGCTAAAATGGTGCTCAGAGCGGGAGTTGAACCCGCACGCCTTACGGCACACGCCCCTCAAGCGTGCGTGTCTACCAATTCCACCACCTGAGCATACGAAAAAAGGAACGGGAAATAAGTAAGATTCACCCAACTCATGCAACCAAATTGTCACAAAAGTTTTTTCTTTTTAATCTCGAACCTGAGAGAGGACCCGCTTTTCATGGGTTGCTTCTTTTAACGACTACAAACAAACGACTGATTCTGGCCTTATATTTGCGTTGTACGAGCAGGCATACCCTCCTTTTGGTTACTCTACAATTTCCTCAATCCTATGGACAAGGACCCTACATCTTCTGACGAAACCAATCCCGAAACTGATTCATCAGCCTCAGCTGAAGAACCTAAGCAGGAGCCTCAGACTCCGGCTTCACCTGCTGAAAAGCCGGTGAAAGCTGAAGCGAGTGAAGAGGAAACTGCGAAAAAGAAGCCAGCTGCGAAAGAAGCAAAGGCTGATGTAGAGCCTGAAGTTGAGGAAAAGACTGAAGAGCCAGCGATTGAGTCGGAAGAAGGTTCAGGCATCGATCTGAGTGCACTACAGGGATTTGATTTTGGAACCAGCTGGAGTGAGACTAAACCTGTGGGAGGCGGAGGAAAGTCTTTTGATCGTCGTCCTGGACGTGGGGGTCGTCCTCCTCGTGGAGATCGTTCCGATCGCAAAGACAGACGTTCATTCAAACCCGGTGGGTTTCGGAAGGGACCTCGGAGTGATGATCGTGAGCAGGGCGGTCGGCCAGATAGACAAGGCCAGGGTCGCAGAAACCGAGGACGCCCTGACATTCCGAAGAAGGTGGTCGAAGTTTCCTTTTATCCTGAGGATAATGGGTTCAAAGCGCTGTGTAAGGCTCTTCGTATTTCTACTATCACCTACGAACTTTTTGATATTGCCCGCACCATTCTGGAAAAAGACGAGCGTTTCTACATGATCATTCGTCCTGTTGACGCCAAGGGTGCTCCCGATGAAGATGGGTGCCTCTACGTGAGCGAAGCAGATGGAATTCCATTCCGATTTGAGGATGCCGCCTTGCAGCATGCACTTACAAATTGCCTCGATCATTTTTTCACTTCTGAGACGAAGGAAGTGGAGCCACCATCTGGTTCGTTTAGTGCAATTCGCAAATGCGGGTTTACGGGCGAGTTGTTAGGCCCTCCAAATTTTCATAGAATCAAAAAGATCATGGCTGACCACCATGCGTCTCGTCTTTCTAACATGCCATACGCCAAATTCGAATCGCGGATTGAGTCCGTGACGGAGGAGGAAGTTATTGCTGAGTGGTTGGAAAAAATGAAAACCCAAACCTCTTACACTTTGAAAGGCGAGTTCGGTGAAGCTCGGGATTTTGAAGACGGTGAAACAGCCCGGGCTTTTGTAAAAGCAAACCTTGCTGATAAGCTGGTTCGTGAGTTGAAAAGCGCTAGAGTAGAGGGCTCTCAGATTTCTAAAATCAATGATGGATTACTCAGGGCCAATCTAGATTTTGCTTGGGACCGGCAAAAACGATTCCCTCTGGATACGGCGAATCTTTTAAGAGGCCGTTTACGTCGCCAGAAATTTGCTCTCTATAAAAAGGGCTCGAAAGGGGTATCCTATGTCTGTGCAGTTAAGCGCAGGTTTCGTGAGCCCAACGAATCATTCTCAGATGCGATTCAGGAATTGCTTACATTCCTGGATGCCAATGCTGGCATGGCGGTGAAAGATCTGTCGGAAAAATATTTGGGATTCACCACGATAGCTGCCGAAGGAGAGGACGCTATCGTATTGACGGATGAACAGCAGGCGAAGCACAAGGCCATGACGATGGATTTTCAGTGGCTTCTCAAGGAGGGGTACATCGCTGAATATTCTAATGGAACTATTTTTGCACATCCTCCTGCGGGTCCAGGACAAGGTGTGGTGCCTCCGAGGTCTGATAAACCTGCAGAGAAGAAATCTAAAGCCGAAGCATCTAAGGAAGCTGTGGTAAAGGAATCTCCGGTTGCGGATGAGGCTAAGCCTGAAGAAACTCCATTAGAGGATTCTAAGCCAGCTTCCAAAGAGACTGAAAAGCCAGTTGATGAAGAGGCGAACGAACCAGTTCCTTCAGCGGATTCGGAAGAATCCAAGAAATCGGATGCAGCACCTGCAGAAGAGCCCGAAGAGGAAGCTGTTGTTGAGACTCCAGAATCAGTCGTTGCTGAATCAACTGCAGAACCTGAAGCTTCGACTGAAGAGGTTGTTTCTGAAGCCCCTGCTGATAATGCCGAGGATGACGAAGTCGCAAAAGCGTCTGATGAAACATCTGACGACACTGAAGTGGTTGATGGCGAAGAAACGAAAGAGCCAGAATCAAAGTCAGAAGGCGATGCTAAGAGTGAAGATGACTCTGATGACGACAATTCTTCGGAAGAATCTGAAGGCGAGCCTAAGCCCGCCAAGAGCTAGAGCGTTTCAGGTATTCTCAGTTTTATCGTGTGGGAATGGTCATTCTCTATATTGAACTCGAGTAACCAGGCATCTTCATCCATCCAGCCTTCGACCTTTTCCGGCCATTCAATGGCCAGGCAAAAAGGTGGCTTTAAAAACTCGTCGATAAGAAGATCTTCCGCCTGGGAAGGGTGATTGAGTCGATAGGCGTCTAAGTGGACAAGCTGGCGATCTCCTTGGTAGATTGAATACAGATTGAAGGTGGGGGATTTTACGGACTCTTGGACGCCCCATGCTTTTGCTAATCCCTGGACGAATGTTGTTTTTCCCGTACCCAAAGTTCCTGATAATTTGAGCGCTAGATTTATGGGTAATACAGAGGCAAGCTCAGCGGCGTAAGTCTGAGTCTGTTCGGGTGAGTCGGTTGTAATGCCCGATTTGAATTTATCTAAAATGCTCATACCCTTTTTCCGTTGTGGGGGAATAAGAACCTAAGTATTGGATCGGATGGTTTTCTTCTGTTCCTGGGGTCATTACTTTTCCAATACAGGTGATGTTCGTGTTAAACTGACCTCTCCATTCGTTTGCAAAATCAATTGGGTTTATCTCTGAGCTCAGCGTGAAGAGTAGTTCATAATCCTCTCCGTCAGTAAGTGCATGGTGGATAGCTTCATTACCTGATTCTTTGGATAAGGTGATGGCATCCTTACTTATTGGGATAGTGTCAGTATCTATTTTAAAGATGGAATTTGGCGGACATAGGTGATGTAGGTCGGTTGCTAATCCATCTGATAAATCCATGCCTGAACTGACACTTGGTTGCGTTGCGAGCCATGCCCCTTCCTTTAGGCGAGGTGTGAATTGTAAATGCTTTTTCAGTATGCTGCCCCCCAGTGAGCCTGTTACCCAGAGAGTATCGCCGTTCTTTGCCGATCTTCTAGTTAGGCTATTTTCTGCACCGGTTCCAAGAAGGGTTAAGGTAAATGCAAGGTCCTGGAAGGTAGATGAAATATCACCTCCAACTATCGTGACATTGAATTCCTTGGCGCAGTTTCTAAGCCCGGTATAGAAACCATTCAGCCAATTTAGAGAAGTCATAGGTGGAAGCAGGCAGGCTAAAACTGCCTGACCTGGTAAAGCACCCATTGCGGCTAAGTCACTTAGGTTTCTTTTTAGTAATTTTCCGCCTACTTCCTCTGGAGAAGCAGTCTTATCAAAATGTTTGCCGTAGACGAGTGAATCTTTGGTTAGGATTCGTTGACCGACTTGTGTGGGGACGACTGCTGCATCATCTCCCATTCCCGCAGGGGAGGGTGGATTGGTTTCTCCCAGCCATTCCTCGATGTGGCGTATCAGCGCTTGCTCGCCTACGTGTTGAACTTGCTGATCTACTTGATCTGTGAATGGGGTCATGATCCCAGTAACATCAAGGTCACCAAGGTGTTTCCGTTAAAGAAAGCATGAAGAATAATGGGGACCCAGAGGTTGCCCGTCTTTTGGTAGGTCCGGCATAACCAGAACCCCAATACAAAAAGAGGAAGGAAGCTGTGCCAATTGAAGTGCATGCCCGCAAAGAAAACGCTGGATACTATCGCCGCCATAGTTGGGCTCATATAGCCTTTGAGACTGCGGTATAGGAAGGCTCTAAAGAATAGTTCTTCCGAGAGCGGTGCCAACACAACGGCGAGGAAGGCAATCGCCAAAAACATTGGTGATATCGACATGCCTGCTACCTGGCTCACGAGATCCTGTGGTTCTAGCGGTAAATTAAAGAATTCCAATACAATCGGCCAGACATAGCCTACGCCTAATAGAATAGGAATAACTGCCAGGAAGTAGAAGAAGGACTTTCCTATCAGTGGGATAGGTCCGTAATTAATCGAGTTTAACGGAACATTGGTTTTTAGATTAAAGTATCTATAAAATCCAAACAGACTTACCAGTACGGTTAGATGCATGGGAAAGCCGAAAATGAAGAAATGGGCGTCTGCGATTTCTTCCGTGCCCATTAGAAGTTTGTAGGCTTCAACTGTTAGTGCACCTGTACCAAATACTAAGAGGTATACGAAGGTCGGTATGAGGGCTATGTCCAAGCCCTTGATTTTCCATGTTTCAAGAGAAACATCAGGATGAAGAGAGGGTGCCTTGGATTTGAAAAATAGGTCTTTTCCGAGGCAAAAGAATCCCAGCACCACAATAATGGAATAGTAAGTTGCTAGTGATGGATTAATCTCTTCGATGTTCATAGCAAATCAGGCAAGATGGTCATTGTCTCTTCGAATGCAAATCAAATGGCTAACAAGAACGCCAATGAAATGGGCTTTTTCCAAGACCTTACTCAGGGTTTTCGTCGGTTAGGGAAATGCGATTCTTGATTCTCTCAAATGTTTTGGGACCAATTCCTTTGATCTTCTGGATGTCTTCTATGCGATTGAAGGGCCGAGCTTCAATGATTCGGGTTGAATAGGTGGGCCCGATGCCTAGAAGCAGGATGAGTTCTTCTTTTGTGGCGGTATTAATGTTCAGCTTTCCTTCCAGGTCCGGAAGAGAAGCCAATTTCTTTTGGTAGTCGAAGGATTCCCAGACTTCGATGTTGGAGCGCCATGCACCCACACCTTTTTGTTTCGCCTCCTTTTCCAGGCGCCAAAGCCGACGGCGAAAGGTATCCAGGCCGGGTTCTTCTGGCCAAGCTTTTGAATAACCCTAGATGCGTGCCAATTCATTCTGTACTAGGGCCTCTACTAGGCTGCCTTCCTGGGAATTAATCATAGCGAAGTAGCGCTGACCCGTGCCTTGTCCATCTTCCCACTCCGTGTAAAGTGTTAGACTTTGTCCTTTGAGGAATTCACGAGTGAAGAGCTTGGCCTCACGACCAATTTGCATCACCTCCTCAGTTGAGATGCCAAAGTATTCAGCTTGTTCTCTGACTCGAGCTGGATAGTTCTCCCGAGCTTCCGGAGTATCCACCCAATACAATCTGAAGACATAGGTCGTTCCACGGTTTTTGACCATGAAGCTGTCACCATCGTTGATGGAGTTGGATACATATCGCCAGTTTACCAATTTCATCCATTCAGCGGCCTTTATCTGGCTTGCTGATATCAGCAGTGATACTGCAAATGTGATCCGGATCAGGTTTAAAATGGAGAAATTTACGGACATCCTAAAAGTAATGAAATGAGAGATAGGTATATCGGTCAGATAAATCCTCGAGGTCTCTCGGAAGTTTTCTTCGATAAATGGGGCTCCAGAAAGCATAAAATCTGCAAAAAGCGAATGTTGGTGATTGCACAAGGCATGCTTGATCGTTTACCTGTCGACTCTGCTACCAGATTAGACCCTTTGGTCTTCAACACCAATCATTCCCTTTTATCCTTTATACCCACTGCTTCTTATGAGACTTAAAACAGTCTTTTTGTTGCTGCCCTGTATTATATTTTTCTGGGGCTCTTCTTCTGCTCAAACGCAAACCAAAGCAGATCCGTTCACACCCGCACAGTTGCCAGAAGTGACTCAAACGGATCGCGATGCTCAGGAACTCGCCGAGTTGAGAATTCGACTTCGCAATATTGAGTCGATGTTGGTGACTCAGAAGGATCGTGAGAACGAGCTTTTGAGAGATCTAAATCGTATGATTCTTTCCGCACAGGAGGAACCAGAAGATACGGCAGCTGAAGAAGCCAAGCAAGAGCTCGCTGCTGCAGAAAGGCGCTTCATGGATGAGTCGGCTGCGTTGGAGTCCAAGATTCAACAGCTCGAGATTGCCTTGGCAGCTGGTCAGGAACGTGACCTGCAAATGGGGCAGCAGATGAACAAGACTATATTAGTGACCGTATCGGTGGTCGCTGGGGTGGGGCTGATTGTATTTCTCATCACCGTTTATCTGCAATACCGATTGCTCAGTCGTCCGGTGCAGCCAGTTTACATGCCGCATCCGTCACTCGCGATCGAATCCGATCAAAATCAACTTCCGGGATCCAAGAATAAAACTGAGCCTGAGTCGGAGACCGGGCTAGTGGAAAATTCCAAGGTCAAAGATACGAATGAGAAATTTGTGTCAGCTGTGGATCGCTTGGAGGAGCGGATTAGGCGCATGGAATCTGGACTCTCAGATGCAGACGATGTTCTGAGCTCTGAAGACTCAGTCGATGTCGAAACAGTTTTTGAAGATCCTATTGAGGTTTTTTCACCAGAGCAGTCGAGGGAACCAGTGATCGTGGAGGAGTTTGTAGTTCAGGAAGAAGCCGTGAGCCACATCGATTCATCTGAAATTGATGATGAATTGCCCCGTGAACTCGACGAAATGGACGTCGCCGTTTTAGAGGAAGAGGGGAAGCTGTTTTTGCAGAAAGAAGAATGGAGGACTGCGTTAACCTATTTTGAGCAGTTGGTTAAACTGGATGCCGAGCGAGTAGATAATTGGGTCAATCGGGGCAGAGCTCTGGAAATGCTCAATCGCGAGGATGAAGCGATTCGTTCCTATGATAATGCTATTGAAGTGAATCCTGAATTGCCTTCTCCATTTTTATATAAAGCAGCTTTATTAAGTCGCCTGGAACGCTTTGAGGAGGCACAGAAGTTTTATAACGCTGCACTCTCTAAAGTGCCTGTTCAAAAGTCAGAAGAAACAGCGGTTGCCAGTTGATTTTATAAAGCGCTGAAATCAGCGGTCTGATCCTTTGGCGATTCGATTGTCAAAGTTGTCTTCCGCTTCCAGATCTTCCAAGACTTCTTCCATCAGGTCTCTAGGGCCATCCTCATCTATGTCGTCGACTACAGCGTGGCCAGGAAATGGGACTTCCTTATCGTCTTCAGCTACGATCGTCTGATCTTGCTTCGTTTCAAAATTTTCTTCCCCTTCTACTGAACTCTTGAGTTCCTCGAAGATGGGGCGTGCCACATCGTCCGACACGTTTTGATTCATCATCTCTTTGGAGACACCTTGTTGTCTGAGCTGGTTTTCCAAGTCCTTGATCTTCTTTTCGTAAGCGGCCAATTTGGCCAAAATCTCAGGTTGTAGCTTAGCCAGGCGACTTTCCATCGCAGCTACTTGAGCAGTTGCTTCTTCTTTGCTTCTTATAAGCTCTTGTCTCTGCCGAAACAGGGTTTGGGTGAGTTGGGAGGTCA
>CALJGU010000295.1 GCA_938075565.1 uncultured Opitutales bacterium
GGCCTATCTGTGAATCTAGAACACTAACAACACAACAGATAGCTATGAAACTAACTAAACGAATCCTAACCGGATGGTTGCCAGCTACCCTACTGCTGGCCGGATCCAGTGCCCTCGTTGCTCAGAACGAGGACGACGACATTTATGACCTGAATCCATTTCAAGTCGATGTCTCTCAAGATGTTGGTTACTCCGCCCAAAATACCTTGGCGGGTAGCCGTATGAATACGGCCTTAAAGGATACTCCAGCTCCCATCTCGGTTTACACTGCAGAATTCATAAGCGACATCGGTGTCGATATGCTTGAAGAAGTACTCGAGTACTCCGTCAACATGACACCAGAGTTGTCTGACGTGGATGGTGGCTTTGGCGCTAATCAGCTGACCGCCTTCGATGCGCGTTACCGAATTCGTGGCCTAGACGCTGGATCAGCCAGGAATTATTTTGAAACACGGCTCGACCAAGACGTCTTCAATATTGAAAGAGTGGATGAATCTCGTGGTCCTAATTCGATATTGTTTGGTTTAGGGCTTCCCGGTGGAGTCTTGAACACTTCTACAAAAAAACCGCGCTTTATCGATTTTACCACACTTGATATTACAATTGGTGACGCGGATCGCTTTCGCACATCTATCGACACCAACAAGGTCCTGATCGAAGACAAGTTGGCCATTCGGTTTAATGCGCTATACAATGAAGCGGGAGATCCATCGAGGCCTTCAGATCACGTCTACCGTGAAGACAAACGATACCACCTCGCTCTTCAATGGCAGGTCGCAGAAAAAACGGTCTTTAACATTGAGTATGAACACGGCGATGTCGTCGATTCTCCTACGACTCCTTTTGGCCCGGCGGACAGAGCCAGCCTCTGGATCGAAAGCGGACGGCCCGCCGCTGGCACTGAAGGGGGTTCAGCGATCGGCTTATCCGGTTCAGGAAACAGACTCACCGTGGTTGATAACAACAGCTCAGTTGTCGACTGGAGAGGACAGACTCTTACGAATAACCCAAACTACTCTCGTAGTAATCATTTTACCTTCGACAACTCCAGTATTAGCGACCCAGCAAATAGTGGCACCGTAGAAGTTCCTATCTTCGCAGCCACTTCAGGTCCTTGGCACATGCGTGGCGAACGCGACATCGACATGATGACGGCCAATATCCAACAGCAATTTGGTGAAAACACATTTCTCGAAGTCACCTACGCGAAGCACGATTACAAACGGCCTACCTACCGTCTGGGTGGACCACCAAATCTTCATGGAGATCCCAATCCTACATTGGTAGATGGATCCACCAATCCCTATTTCGGCGAACTCTACTTTGAAGCTCGCATCGAACAAGACAATCGCAGTTGGGAAGATGAGTGGATACGGGCCATGCTCTCCCATGAACAGGATTTTGAAAACTGGGCCGGTAAACACCGAATTGCTGCACTCTGGGAAACCCAAGACGGCAAATTCAATCGTGATTCATTCCTCAATGCATGGACCGGACCAGGACCTGCCAACAATCCCACTTGGAATGCACCGTTCAACAACAATCCATACAACGGAAACAACCAGGTCATCTACCGCCACTACCTAACCGATATTACCAATGAGAATGATTGGAGAGTTGGCAACGATCCTACCCGCTCTGGAGTTGGTTATTCACATACTCTTGAGGACGGAAGAACGGTTACCTCTGACTGGGTCCAAAATCGAAGCTTCAGAGATACTCGGGAAATCGACTCGGTCATGATCGCAGGTCAAAGTTATTTCTGGGATGACCGCATCATCGCAACCTGGGGAATTCGTGAAGATGACTTTTTGAATCTATCCCCGAACCACTTCAACAATACCACGAACGGTCAAAGAACTGAGAACGATTTCGCTAATCCTCGAGTTACAGAACTCAGTGGTGAAAGGACCGAAACCTACGGATTGGTTTTTCATGCTACCGATGTCATATCTTTCTCAGCCAACAAAGCCAACAACGCTGGTTTGTCGGCCTTTGCAGAACGCGATATTATCGGGCTACCCGGAGAACCTGGACAACCCGTTCCCGTTCCTGCTGGTGAATCTGAAGATTATTCAATCATGTTCGATCTTCTAGATGGGCGCCTCTTCATTAAAGGAACGATCTACGAGACTTCCGCTCAAAAGGAAGCTTCCTTTATCTCCTTCAATGACTTCAGTGCCATTGGCGCTATCAACGACATCTACGACAACTTGGCCACAGGCGCTCCTGACGCAGATCCTCCAGTCGCTCCGTTTATCACCGATGCTGTTAGAGAAGCCCAAGAAACTTCCGCCGCAGTAGGAACTACCTCCAACTCCTCGGAAGGTTGGGAGCTCTCGGTAACTGCGAACATCACAGATAATTGGAGATTCACCGCAAATGCTTCACACATTGATTCTGCTATCTCAGATATATTCTCTGAGTTCTACCCTTGGTGGGAAGGTTCGACCGGGAAATCATTCTTTTCCCAATTTGACCAGAGCTTCGTGTTTCCAGACCCTGGACCATTCGGAAGTATCTTTGAAGAAGTAACACTCGGCGAGGCGATCGCAGCCACAGAAGCGGAAGCAGATAGTCTGCAAGGACGCATTGGTGGCGTGAGTCCTGGCCAACGTCACTACAAGTTCAATTTCTTCACGAACTATTCGTTCACTGAAGGTGCTTTAGAAAACTTCTCAATTGGCGGCGGCGCTCGTTATCGTAGTGGTGCTACCTGGATTCAAAACTCTCCATTGGGACAGCAAGAATTTAACGGCATGACCGTCTTCGACCTTGTCGGCGGTTACGATACCGAACTCTTTGGCATCCCAGTTCAGTTTCAGCTCAATGTCAGAAATCTCTTTGATAAAGACGATTTCTCAATTGCGCGGTTGAGCGACGCTCTTAACCCCAGTGGAGGTTACGACGTATTCAAATACGTTCACACTCCTGGTCGCGACATTCGCCTGAGAGCAAGATTTAGATTCTAGTTGTAGTTTGTTCTATATTCGAAAGAGCGGCGCGTTGGAGAACGCGCCGCTCTTTTTTTTACCTCGAGCAAGGCGTGAAATGTAATTGGCAGAATAATAACTCAGTGTCTCCTGAGATGCCTTCGTACAAACTCGTATTTAGTTCACACAATAGCAGGACCAGTGTGCGGAGATCATGATTTTGTTACCCATGGTTCTGTCATTCTTTAATCAGAATAATGGATACAGAATCATATGCGCCGGTGACCTTAAGAAAAGTCATACAAACTCGTATTTAGTTAACGCAGTAGCAGGACCAGTGTGCGGAGATTATGATTTTGCTCCTCATGATTCTGTCTTTCTCTAATCAGAATAATCGATACCTATAACTTGAAGCAGCTATTTCAAGAACTGATCGAAGAAACCCAGCACCCGCATCTGGACTTCCTCTGTAGCAAAGAGAGGACCTCCATGGCCGGCTCCGGCTATGATATCCAATTCGGAGTATACGCCCTGTGCCTGTAGCGCGTGGTAGAGTCGTGTACTTTGAGAAAGCGGAACTCCGGGATCTTCATCCCCATGCATAATCAGAAACGGCGCATCATCGGGACTCACTTGGTAAAACCCGCTCACTTGTTTTCCTAGTTCCGGACAATCCTTGACCGTGCACCCAAGCAATTTGGCGCCATTGGAATTAGCGACATCCTCTTCCGTCCGACCGTTGCCTACATTGTTGGGCGGCATGGTAAGTAGATCTGTTGGGCCATACCAATCGCACACCGCTTGGATACGACTGGAAACCTTTTCGTTCGGATCATAGGGTAAGGTGCCCATGAGTGCGACGAGGTGGCCGCCCGAAGAGCTACCCCAGACTCCGATCTTCTCGGGGTTCAATTGATACTTCTTAGAGTGGGTGCGCAGCCAGCGGATCGCGTTGCGACAGTCATCGATCTGCGCGGGCCACATGGCATCGTGCGATTGTCTAAAATCTATACTGGCAACGGCATAGCCATGCTCAGCCAGGTATTGTGCTTTGGGATTGTCCTTACTGCCATTCATCCAGCCCCCACCGTGCACCCATACTACCACGGGCACGGAGCTCTTTACATCCTTCGGTAGATATAGATCCAGCCCCTGGGGATTCCCATCCGGATCGGAGTAAATGAGATCAGACTTCAGGGTGTAAGGCAGATCCTCAGCAAACAGGAAGGAACTACTTAAGAAAACTATTAGGGAAAAGTAACGAAGAGGCATGGAGTGATCTAACAGCTAAGTGCTCTTAATCAGCAACGTATTTTTTTAACCGCAGATGTACGCAGATAAACACAGATTCTCTAGGACTATTGTTTGAAACTATTACCTCTTCTAAGGATCAATTTCTCATTAGAGATTAAAATCTTCCTTTCCCCCTAAACCATCAGAAACCACCTGATTCAATATTTGAGTTCATCTGCGTACATCTGCGGTTAACAACTTCTATCCTTTTTGCGTAATTCTGCGCATTTTTCAGGCCTTCTCACTTAGTTCCTGAAGTAGTTTTCAAATCAGTGTTCATCAGTGTAATCAGTGGTTCCATTTCCAAGCCCTTGACCTACAAGAATCCTCTAGGCACATTCGTCCAACCTTATGGAAGACAAACCCAATATCATTCTCATCAACTGTGACGACCTTGGCTATGGTGACCTGGGTTGTTACGGCTCAGAAAAAAACAACACGCCTCACCTGGACCGCTTAGCGGCAGAAGGGAAACGCTTCACCGACTTTTATATGGCCTCACCGGTGTGTTCGCCTTCCAGAGGTGCTATGATGACGGGTTGTTATCCTCCTCGAATTGGCTTTGGAGAGTTTGATGGAGAGATCGTACTCTTTCCGGGGGACCCGATTGGGCTGAGTAATGACGAGACGACGGTGGCCTCTCAGTTGAAAGACGCCGGGTATGCGACCAAGATTATTGGTAAGTGGCACTGCTGCGATCAGCCCGAGTTCCTTCCGACCAACCATGGGTTCGATGAGTATTTTGGCATTCCGTATAGCAATGACATGGGGCGGCAAGCGGATCGCCCGACTCGCCCTCCCCTGCCACTCCTGAGAAATGAAACCGTCATCCAGGAACAACCCGATCAACGTGGCATCACCGAACGCTACACGGACGAAGCGCTTCAATTTATAAATAAGAATAAAGACCAGCCCTTCTTTCTCTACCTGGCCCACATGTATGTGCACGTACCACTCTTTGTGCCCAAGCAGTTCCTTGAGAGCTCACGCAATGGCGCTTACGGAGGCGCCGTCGAATGTATCGACTGGTGCATGGGCGTATTAATGGACCAGCTCAAACAACTTGGCCTCGACGACAATACCTTGATCATCTTTACCAGCGACAATGGCTCTCGTGCACGCGACGAAGGCGGCAGCAACCAACCCTGTCGCGGCACCAAGGCAACCACCTGGGAAGGCGGACAACGAGTCCCCTGCATCATGCGTTGGCCCAAGTGTATTCAACCGGCCACTACTTGCGAAGCCATTACCAGCTCAATCGATTTCTTTCCCACCCTATCTAACTTGCTAGGCGTCGGAATTTCCTCCGAACGCAAGATCGACGGAGTCGACATTCAGGGGCTCATGTTCGACGCATCCAAGGATGACCCACGCGACACGTTCTACTACTATGCGCAAAACAATCTGGATGCTGTGCGTGTAGGGGATTGGAAACTACACTTCCTCAAAGAAGGTAACCCCATCAAGAAGCTCTACAACTTGCGCGACGACGTCAGCGAACAAAACAACGTCTACGATGACAACCCCGACATCGTGAAAGCACTTTCAGCCAAAGCCGACGAGATCCGCCAAGACATCGGTGACGATGCCACGGGTGTGATTGGCCAAAATAACCGACCAGCCGGCAGACTCCCCGAAGGCAAACCTCTCACCGAATACCGTGAAGACCACCCCTACATGATCGCCATGTACGATCTCCCCGACATGCCCACCATGTCAGGGTAAAAGCACGCAGTAAATAATCATAATCCCAGGGCATCGAGGATGTGCGAGCATTCACAGAAAGAAGCTGTCACACGAGGATTTCGGGGGATGTAATATAATCTGGTTGTATCCACAAACGAGGGAGCCATTCGCCTATGGAAGAAACATGGATTCCAGATCGTCGGGACTCTGCCCGGCGCATTTCACGACCCGGTAGAAGGATACGTGGATGCCTTCGTAATGTTTAAGCACCTTGAGACCGCGCAAGCCGCTTCAGCTAATCCGGATAAGTCGGGATCCTGAGATCAACGGTATGCAAAGAATAGAAACGACATCGGTATTCGGAGCAAGCGGAGCGACTGGACAACTTCTCCTAGAGCAGCTGCTACTTCGTGGACAGAACGTGAAAGCGATAGTGCGATCACCACAGAGTTTGCCTAAGCCACTCAGAGAAGCCCCTCGATTGTCCTTGATTCGTGCAAGTATATCAGAACTCAGCGACTCTGAAATAGCTAGGCATGCCGAGGGCTGCGACGCTGTAGCTTCATGCTTGGGGCACAATCTAACATTTAAAGGCCTTTTCGGCCGCCCGCGCCGGCTGGTTACCGATGCCACTCGTCGATTATGCAAGGTCATCCAGTTAAGCCATCCAGAGTCTCCGATCAAATTCGTGCTCATGAACACGACTGGGAACCGTAACCGCGATCTAAACGAGCCCATCTCATTTGCCCAAAAATGCGTTATTGGACTTCTACGACTCTTACTTCCGCCACACGCAGACAACGAGGAAGCGGCAGACTATTTAAGGACAAATGTCGGACAGAATGATCGCATAATCGAGTGGGTCGCAGTTCGTCCCGATGGTCTCGTTGATCATGATTCTGTTTCTGAATATGAACTACATGCTTCGCCGACCCGGAGTGCTATCTTCGACGCTGGCAAAACGAGCCGAATAAATGTGACTCATTTCATGAGTCATTTAATCACGGACGAAAAAATATGGCGGCAATGGAAGGGACAAATGCCGGTCATCTACAACAAGGCATCACAAGAGGCACGGAAGTAACAGCTAACATTGCACCATACCTCAGCCGTTATAAGGCTAAAGGAGGATTTTAACGACCATTGACCCCCTGCAGCGTTTAGCGTTCATTGAGTCCACTATGCCTGCCTTCAAATCCTGTTTAATTCTTCTGAGTGTTACCCTTGTTTTCGCATTCCAATCCATAGCATTGGGCGAGCAAACCCGACCCAACGTGGTCATGCTGCTTTCTGATGATTTGGGTTGGCAGGACATCGGGGTTTACAACGGACCAGTCAAGACACCGACGCTTGATGGCTTGGCAGAGCAAGGCACCCGCTTTACTAATTTCTACTCGGGCTGCGCCGTATGCTCACCTTCTCGTGCCACACTGCTGACGGGTCGTAACCACATTCGTACCGGCATCTACAGCTGGGTGTATGACCAGACACAAAACTCCCATCTGCTCGAGCGCGAAATAACACTCGCCGAGGTACTCAAAAAGGAAGGTTACTCAACCGCCCATGTCGGCAAGTGGCACCTGGGGATCTCCATGGGCGAACGCAAGAAACCAAGTCCCGGTGACCATGGCTTTGATCACTGGTTTGCGACAGCCAACAACGCACTGCCGAGCCATAAGAATCCCAATAACTTTCTTCGCAACGGCGAGGCCATGGGTGAGATGGAAGGTTACTCCGCTCAGATCGTCGCCGATGAAGCCATCGACTGGCTTGAAAATCACCGGGATAAAGAGTCACCATTCTTTTTGAATATCTGGTTTCACGAACCCCACCAACGCATCGCTGCGCCTGATCATATTGTATCTCAATATGGCGACCTCAAAGACAGAGGGGCCATCTATTCCGGAACGATTCACAACACCGACCTGGCTACCAAACGATTGCTGGCCAAGGTTCGTGAAATTGATCTGCCGGAAAATACGATAATCATCTATGCCTCAGACAATGGAAGCTACCTCGATGATCGCACCGGCGGCTTGCGGGGTCGCAAAGGCATGAACTGGGAAGGCGGCATTCGAGTGCCGGGTATTTTTGTCTGGCCCGGAAAGATCAATGCCAGCGTGGAGGATTCCCCGGCAGGTTTAGTCGATGTATTGCCGACCGTCTGTAGTTTACTCGGTTTGGATAAACCAGCCACTCATCTGGATGGCTCTGACTTGTCCCCCATCCTACTCGGTAAGCCCAAGCAGTTCGAACGACACCAGCCTCTCTTTTGGCACCTTCAAAAGGCCCGCCCCGTCGTGGCTATGCGTGACGGCAATTACTCACTGGTCGCCGATCCTGATTTCGAACTCTCTACCGACAACATGTTTGATGAAGCCTGGATCCCGGCGATTAAGACGGGTTCATATACCAATTATCAACTCTTCGACCTAAGCAAAGATCCCAATCAGGAAACGAACATCGCGACCGAGAATCCCGAGTTACTTAAAAAGCTGAAAAAGAAACTCCTGAATATTAATGCCAGCATCATGGCCGATGGCCCAGATTGGCATCTTCAATAATCCTTGTATAGGTTAAGGGACCAGACTGGCGAAAGGTAAGAGAATCAATTGACCTGCAGAAAAATCAAAGCCATGGGCGAACAACTTGAATGCGATACTTGCGGAGCTTCCATTGACATCAAAGAGCTCACGAAAAGCGAAGCCGGTAAATATGCTTCAGGTGGTTTTCTTTGCACGGATTGTAAGCGCATTGCCAGTGATGAGAATTTATTGAGGTCAGATTCATTTATTCCTGCCGGTCTGATCCGACGTGGTCTCGCATTCTTAATCGATGTGCTACCGATTACAGCTCTCGTCTTCCTTGTTTTTTATGCATCTACTCCATTCAAAGAAGTATTTCATAACTTCATGAATGATATCCATAATGTGGATTACCGCATTGAGTACACGAAGTATAAATCAACGATACGGTTTGTCGCTGGAGTCATCTACATTTGCTACGCTGTCATATTCGAGTCATCAAGATTCAGAGGCACCTTGGGAAAAAGAATTTTAGGGATTGAGATCGTGGACGCTAGTGGGGACCGATTGACGAGAGTAACCGCAATCAAGCGAAACGTATTTAAGATATTGAGTGCAATCATCGCGATGGTAGGCTATCTAATGGCATTCTTTAATAAGCAGAGACGCACGTTACATGACACGCTGTCAGGTGCATACGTCATCAAACGAGCAAGATCTACCAGATCAGTGTAAGAATGAAAACCTACCTTATCTATTTCGTAGATCATAACCGCGATGTGAACGAGCAAGCCCTATCTTTGGGGAAGCAAATGTCCGAAGGCGAATACACAATCGACGAGACGTCTGAGCAGAAGGACAGAAACCGTGACCTTGCCCGCTACTTTGAAGATAGATATGACGACCTCAATGAATTCGTAAATCCATTCGGGAAAGAGGAGAGCGAAGAATTGGGAATAGATTGGGATGATGATTCAGAAGATTCATTCGTATTGGGGGATTCACAGGGAATAGAGCTGAAACTCGTCGGTAACTATTTTTTCATGAAACTTCCCCAACTCAAAACGATGTGGGAATCAGACATCGTTGATCAACGAGTGGTAGAGATCATTTCCTACTGCCAAAAGCACTACACCGTCTTGGCTTTCGATGAAGATGATAAAGAACTACTCGACGATATCTCCGAGAGCTCCAACATTTAGGAGGCATGCGCCGACATTTTAGGACCATCCGAATTGAGTAGTAGCATTTTAATAAACCGCATTGCTCGATGATTCGAAAAGGACACTACATCGCACTAATCAAGCTAGGGTTGCTAGGGTAGGTGTTAACTAACCACAGATGGACACAGATTTACGCAGATGATCTTTCCTAGAACAGGTTGATCCCAATTATCAATTTGATACCAACCAGAACTAAGTTGCTCACCATAAATTGAAAAGATTAGGTAAAGGACTCAGGTTAAATTGAGAAAACCAGTATGATCTGAGTTTATCTGCGTCCATCTGCGGTTAACCTAAAACCGTGACCTACCGTCTTCAATGATCTTGGCAAGTTGAGCCTTCATGTCTTCGAACACTTCAGGATGGACGGCGGCTAGATTGTTCTCTTCGCGAATGTCGGTAGAGAGGTCGTAGAGTCTGTGACGAGAAACATTGGTGTTGGCGAGTTTGTTGGTCACCACGATGTTGCGGGCTTTGCCAGAGTCATGGCGTTGCAGTTTCCAATTGCCCACGCGGAGACCATAGTTGTTGCCTTTACCGTTGTCTTGCTGGACGAGGTGTCCACGACCTTTGGCGCCGGGTTCACCTAACAGTGCTTCATGCACATCGAAACTGTCGAGGATACCATCGGAAGGCAGTTCAATACCGGCCATCGATGCCAGACTTGCGGCCAGGTCGATCGTGCAAACCACTTCCTCGGAAACCGCCGGCTTAATCTTACCCGGCCACCAGGTGATAAAGGGTGTGCGAGTGCCTCCTTCATAAACCGAGTATTTGCCCCCCTTGAAAGGACCATTGGGCGAATGGTCGCCGTTGGCTTCGAGCGCTTCGTCTGCGTAACCGTCGTCCCCTACCGGGCCGTTGTCGGAACAGAATACAATCATGGTATTGTCCTCGATCTCCAGACGTTTGAGCGTCTTGACCAACTCACCGACACACCAGTCGAGTTGAACGATGGCATCGCCACGGAAACTGAGTTCGCTCTTACCCTGGAAGCGTTCGTGAGGTATGCGAGGAACGTGCAAATCGTGTGAGGCAAAAAACAGGAAGAAGGGTCCGTCTTTGTTTTCTTCGATCCATTTGTTCGATTGGTCGACCCAGGCATCGGCCAGGTCTTCATCGCGGAAACGGGCCGCATGCCCACCGGTATAAAAGCCAATGCGACTGATACCGTTGTGAATGGTCGAGTTGTGACCGTGCGACCAGTCCATCTTCAAGGTGTCGCGATGGGTGATGCCGGTGGGATGATCGTCTGATGGTTTTTTGTTTCCAACCCATAGCGGATCGGCTGGATCGAGATTCAGCACACGATGGTTTTCCACATACACTTGTGGCACCCGGTCGTTGGTAGTGGGTAATAGAAAGTTGTAATCGAAACCAATTTCACGCGGTCCTGGTTTCAACTCGCCATTCCAATCAGGACCCTCAGGACCTCCTAGGCCCAAGTGCCATTTGCCGATGACGGCGGTCTTGTAACCACCACTTCTTAATAGAGAGGCGATCGTTTCTGTTCCGGGCTTCACAACTGCTGGGCTGTTAGGAGGGGCGATCCCGGTGTTAGGAAAACGAAATGCATAGGTGCCGGTGAGGAATGAATAACGGGTTGGCGTACAGGTGGAGGCAGAGCAATAGCCACTGGTAAACTGGATACCCTCCTCAGCGAGCTGATCGATGTGGGGTGTTTTGACCCGAGTGGCCCCGTAAGCTGAGATGTCACCGTAGCCCAGGTCATCTGCCATGATGACGATCACATTGGGTTTTTCGGCGGACAGAAATGGCCCAGCGGCTAGAAAAGCGAGTAAAAGGAGTGTGTGCCTGAGTAGTCGATTCATCTTAAGTTCTGGTAGAATGAACCTTGCTTGTACGACTCATCGTCAAAGAATCACAAGGCAAATGAAGCCATCCTCAAAGATTTGCATGAAATACCCAGACAATTTCGTACCCGTCCCGGAAGTATTCTGGTCCTTTGAAACGGGAGCCCCGTTCAAGGCCTGTTCCGTTTGCGGCACTGACCTGGCGGCACCTGGGACCAACTACTTCATCGAGAAAGCATTCAAGAAAGAAGAAGCGATTTTTGAGTATGCGATGTGTTGGGAATGCCGAGAGGAGATCGCCAAAGATCTTTCTCAGAAGAGTATGGAGCTCATTGTAAACTATTTCCAAGAGCACGTGGACGCGGATAAGAGAAATGAGCAACTCAAGCAGAGAACCCAATTCTCCACCGATGACTGGCTCGGTAACTGTTTAATCAAAGACAGCCCCCTTAACGAAGCTAAGGAGCACCAGATATACGGCCACTTCGTAGATGAAAACATGGTCTTCGATATTTTCCCCTACGCCCTGAGCGATCTCGCGGTCGATGACCTGATAAAACTGCTGTCCAACGAAACACTGGGGACGCTGAATGATTTTTCGAACAAGCTCTTCGATATCGACCTCTCGAACCCGGTATTGATTATATAGGCCCACAGATCCTCTGTCTTCGAAATCACTCTTATGAGTTCTAGCTTACCTTCGCTTTCTGAAAATCGATATCTGAGACTATTGTCCGTAGCGGCTCTCTACATGTCACAGGGCATTGGCATGGGCGTAGTTATCATTTCACTGCCTGCAGTCATGGCTGCGGCCGAACTGGATGTAACAGACATTTCATTATTCACAGGCGTGGTACTCATGCCTTGGGCAGCCAAGTTTTTTCTGGGGCCATTCATGGACCGTTACGTCATTCTATCTCTCGGCCGAAGACGTCCCTGGGTGCTGATAGGTATCCTACTTCCGGCTTTATGTTATCTGGGAACGAGCCTCATCAACAGCCCCTTTGACAACTTCTGGTTATTCCTGACGGCTACGGCCTTCTCGTTTGGCGGAACTGCCGTCATGGATGTGGCCATCGATGGGATGGTGGTGGATATCATGAGTGAAGAGGAACAGGCTCAAGCCAACGGGCTCATGTTTGGCGGCAAAGTGTTCGGCACTGCTCTCGCTGCCTGGGGCTCAGGGTGGATGTTTAAACACCACGGAGTCTCTGCCACCTTTCTGGCAGCAGGACTAGCGACCCTGGCATTTGGCTTGATCCCTCTACTCTTTCGTGAGCGCCCTGGTGAAAAGCTGTTTCCCTGGTCGCCGGGTAATCCTTCCCCGGAATCCCTGGCTATCCAGCAACCGAGCTGGCTCAAGATTTGGGTCAACTTACGAAAGATCTTCATCCTGCCAGGCAGTTATGTAATCATTGGACTCATTATATTGGTTGGTGGGATTCAAGGAATGTTCGATGCGTTGATCCCCGTCGTCTCAGTCCAGAAACTCAACTGGGAGCCTGATCATTACTCCAATGTAGCAGCAGTTTCCAAATTGTTTGCTGGTGCGATGGGCATGATCTTGGGCGGTTGGACAGTGAATCGTTGGGGCCACAAACGAGCCCTCTTTGTTTTCCTGATCGTTTTGTTCTGCTCGGCCATCAGTATGGGTTTACTAACCGGGCTTTGGCAAAACCAAGTATTCACGACCGGGCAAATCCTGCTTCATCACCTATTTCGCACCCTTGCCTTGGTCACCTGTTTTTCAATCGGCATGGCCATGTGCTGGCAACAAATAGCCGCCAGCCAATTCGCCATCTACATGGCATTTGGAAATCTAGGTATCGCCATGGGATCCATTCTGATGGGACGTGCCACTCTGGTATTAGGTTATTCTCATATCTTTTTTGTGCTGGCGAGTCTGGCCGCGCTCGGACTTCTCGTAGGCTCCAAATTGGATCTGGCAGATCACCGAAAGCGGGTTCAAGAATTCTAGAGTGGTCAAACCGATCATCCCTTTCATAATGCGCCCAAGATGAACAAGATCTCTTTCATCACAGCCAACTTTGTGGCGCGTGAACTGGGCTATGAGCTCACCGAAGGTTGGCACCAGGGTAACAATGCAACCAACGACTATTTTCGGTCCATTGATACCTTTCCCAAGCGGTTTGATGCGTTACTGAAAGAGATCAATCGCATGGGATTTCAATCGATCGACTTGTGGGTGTCTCACTTGCACTGGGCCTGGGCGACTAAGGAGCACAGCAAGATCGCCAATTCGCTGATCAACAAGCACCGGCTTCGAGTTGCCAGTATGGTAGGAAACTTCGGTGCCACTCGTCTTGAACTGGAGGCCGCATGCCAGGTGGCGAATGCCATGGAAATTCGTTTATTGGCCGGATCCGTCCCCTTCCTCCGCATCAACCGAGACGAGGCCGTAACGATCCTCCGAGACTATGGTCTGGAATTTGCCCAAATGAATCAGAAGGAAGAATCCGCTGATCAATTGCTTAAAAAAATCGGTTACGACAATCACGACATTCTGGGCATCGCTATCGATACCGGCTGGTATCAAGTTTTGAAAGAGAGTCTCTTTGATGCTTTTGAGGAATTGGCCCCAAACCTAAAGTTAGTCCAACTCAAGGATGTGGTCGCCATGGAGGGCAATACCACTTGCATCTATGAAAAGGGCGTAATCCCCGTCCATCAGTGCATTCAAAAGCTTCAGGAGATTCGGTTCAACGGATCCATCACGGTCGAGCACCATCCATTTGACCGGAATCCAGCTGAAGAATGCCAACACAACTTCGAGTTGCTAAGATCCTGGTTAACACCCCAAAGCCAACGCGCGCGAATTCGTTAAGGAATATTTGCTTTCTCAAAAGACTCCTTCATAGAACAAGACCATGAGAATTACGCTTCAGATAGCTACCCTGCTCACCTGCCTCTGTGCACTGATGGGATGCAGCGGCAATGTCGAGTCGGGTGCGCTTGAGACAGCCAGGCTACTCGACTACGATTTTGTGATGGTCCAGGGAGCAAAACCTGAAAAAGGAAAGCCCCTGGTCATTGAATTCTGGGCTACCTGGTGTGGCCCCTGCCATCGCCTCTTTCCCCATCTCAACGAAATGACTGAGGAATTGAAGGGAACAGATATACAGTTTGTCGCGGTTACGAACGAAGCCTTCAATCTCACCAAAGAGTTTACGCGGGTTCGCCAGCTTAAGTATCCTGTAGCTTCGGACATTCAGGACCTTTACGGACGGGCACTGAACGTCAGCTATATTCCCTTCGCGGTAATCGTGAACGCAGAGGGAGAAGTGGTATGGTCAGGCCACTCAGGAAAACTCTCAAAACGACGCATTGAGGGAACCCTCGCTTCAAAAAGTTAAAAACGCCCAAAAAGTCATTGCCCCCTGGAAAAAATCCTCTTCTTTCTATGGGACAATATGCAGACATCCCAACCACCATCCCACGAGGACATCGCTGAAGCGATCAAACGGTTGACTGTCGAATTATCTGAAGCTTATCCCGATCCCTCAAATTTGACCCTCATTGGTATCGCCCGAGGAGGAGTTGAATTAGGGAAACGCATCCAGAAAGCCTTGGCCGAGAAATTGAGTCAGGACATCCCATATGGGGTGGTCGATATCTCATTCCATAGAGATGACATTTCATCGAATCCAGTTCCCAACATTCAATCTTTCGCCAACCTCCCCTTCAATGTTGAAGGAAAACACGTCGTACTCGTCGATGACGTCGTCTTCTCAGGCCGCTCCGTGCGTGCAGCCTTAAACGAAGTCTTTGACCAAGGAAGACCCAACACTGTGAAACTCGCAGTGCTGGTCGATAGAGGAGGACGGAGCCTACCGATTCAACCGGATTTCGTAGGCCTATCCCTCGATGTCGACGACGGCCAACGAGTAGAAGTGAGCATCAGTGATCAGTCAGACACCCCCCATTCAATCTCGATTGCAACCTAACTGCCGCTATGGAATGGACCCGCAAAGATCTCATCGGAATCGAACCTCTCTCACGAGAGGAAATCGAAGCCATATTCACCGTCGCTTCAGGATTTAAACGCATCCTTGGACGCTCAGTAAAAAAGGTCCCGGCCTTGAGGGGAAAGACCATCGTCAATCTCTTCCTCGAACCGAGCACCCGGACCAAGCTCGCATTTGAAATGGCTGCATCCAGGCTCAGTGCCGATGTAATCACGGTCAATGCCGACGCCAGCAGCTTTGTAAAAGGTGAAACACTCAAGGATACCGCACGGAATATCTGTGCGTTGAACGCGGACATGATTGTGCTCCGCCATTCTGCTCCTGGGTCAGCCAAATACTTAAGCGAAATTGTGGACGTTCCCGTGATCAATGCAGGAGACGGCTCACACGAGCACCCCACTCAGGCTTTGTTAGATAACTTTACCATGCTTGAGCACTTTGACTCACTGGAAGGCAAGAAGGTCACCATCCTAGGAGACATCCTTTTTAGCAGAGTAGCTCGCTCAAACATTTTCTCCCTCACCAAACTGGGCGCCGAAGTCACCGTAGCCGGACCTGCCACTCTGGTTCCCAAAACGTTTGAGTCGATGGGCGTAAAGGTTGTTCACGACCTAAAGACCGCACTGGCAGACGCAGACGTTGTCATGTTGCTGCGGATACAACACGAGCGCCAGTCCTCAACTCACTTTCCGTCACTCGGCGAATACACCAGCATGTTCGGCATCAATAAGGCACGCGCCAAATGGCTGAAGCCGGAGGCCTTAATCATGCACCCGGGTCCAATCAACCGAGGCGTGGAAATCGACTCCGAGCTAGCTGATTCAGATCGCTCGGTTATCCTTGAACAAGTTACCAACGGAATCGCCACTCGCATGGCAGTCCTTTACCTTTGCACAGGCGGATCCATGTCCGCTTTGGAGAACTCTGCAGAATGAGCAGCCTACGCATCATCACAAATGGTCGGATCATCGATCCGAAGAATGACCGAGACGAAGTCGCCGATCTATATATAAAAGATGGCAAGATTGCCGAATCACTCAGCGATGAAGAAATTCAAAACGCTGAGACTACGAACGCAAAAGGCTTAGTCGTCTGTCCCGGATTAGTTGACGTCCACGTTCACTTGCGTGAACCAGGTCAGACCCACAAAGAAACCATTCAAACGGGTTCCTGGGCAGCAGCGGCCGGAGGCTTTACAACGATCGTATGTATGCCGAACACAAATCCGGCTGCAGACACCGCAGGTACTATTCAATACATCAACGATGCAGCGCAGCGCGATGCAGTCGTGCATGTCTACCCGACAGGGTGCATAACCCAAGGACGTTTAGGCGAAAAACTCGCTCCCATTGGTAGCCTCAAAAAAGCGGGCGTGGTAGCGATTACCGACGATGGAGATTGCGTGCAGAACAATGAGATCATGCGTCGTGCCCTCGAATATTGTAAGATGTTCGATCTGCCGATCATGGACCACTGCCAGGACATGTCGCTCACTGAGAATGCCGTCATAAATGAGGGCGAGTGGTCGATCCGTCTGGGTCTCAAAGGTTGGCCCGCTGCAGCGGAAGACATTATTGTCGCTAGAAATGCTTTACTATCGGAATTGACTGGAGCGCATGTGCACATGCAACACATCAGCTCTGCTGGTGCCGTGGAAGTAATGCGTCGTGCCAAGCTTCGCAATGTCAACGTGACCGCGGAGGCGACTCCCCATCACCTGGCTCTGACGGATGCCTGTATCAAAGATTACGATACCAATTGTAAAATGAATCCTCCGCTTCGCACAGAAGCAGATAGGCAAGCTCTCATAGAAGGGCTCAGGGATGGTACGCTAGACATCCTGGCTACCGACCATGCCCCACATACCAATTACGAGAAGGACAAGGAATTTGATTATGCCCCATTTGGCATTCTGGGTTCCGAAACCTGCTTTGCAGTTTCCCAGCAAATCTTGTGCGGAGAAGCTGGCATTCCGTTGAATGACGTAATCGCCTGGCTCACTTACAAGCCAGCTGAGTTGGTCAAACTTCCAGCAGGGACACTCACTCCGGGAGCACCGGCCGATGTGGCAATCCTGGATCCAGAAGGAACTTGGACGGTGAATGAAGAAACCATTTTCAGTAAGTCACAGAACTCACCTTGGTGGGGCGATGAACTGACCGGTAAGACCGTAGCCACCATCGTAGCTGGAAAGACTGTTTTTGAAAACGGTCAGATCGTAGGGTAGCACAGGCATCTTGCCTGTGTATTTTTCGACGCGGTGGAAATGGTATAGGAAGCCACCCAACTCTATGAAGTGAAGTAGCACACTTGATAAACACAGGCTGGAAGCCTGTGCTACTCTATCTCAAATTGAGAGCAAGCTGTTGGCATTCATGTGAGCATCGGGCTCAACGAAAAATGCGCCCGAAAACTTACAACAATGAACGGCGCCCTCGGCGAGGTCGCCCTACCCTTCTTCGGCCGCTTGTTTTTCAGCCACTTCGATTTTGGTGACTTCATCGAGGAAGCGTCGCAACAACTCAGGAATACCTTCATCGCTCAAACAGGAGATGGGAGAGATCGCCACATCGTGTTTTTTCTTGAAGGCCTTTAAGTTATCCTGGGCCGTTTCTTCATCCATTTTGTTGGCGACCACCAGAATCGGTTTTTCAAGCAAGGCCGCATCATAGTTTTCCAGCTCAGCTAAAAGATCGGTGTAGTCCTCTGCCGGATCCCGGCCTTCCATCCCAGCCATGTCGATGATGATGCACAATAGTTTGCAGCGCTCGATGTGACGGAGAAAACGGTGGCCCAATCCTCGGTTTTCGCTGGCCCCTTTGATAAGCCCAGGAATATCCGCCAGAATCAATCGGCGGTAATCGTCAGGATACTCAATGATACCGATATGAGGATTTAAAGTAGTAAAAGGATAATCCGCGATCGTGGGATGAGCACGCGTGATCTCATTCGTCAGTGATGATTTCCCTGCGTTGGGGAATCCAACCAGTCCGATCTCAGCAATGATCTTCAGGACCAGCTTGAAATCTCCGCGCTCTCCTTCGGTTCCTGGATTAGCCCGACGAGGTGTCTGATTAACCGAGCTTTTGAAATGAGTATTGCCCCAGCCACCAGAACCACCTTTGCTGACGATGAATTCTTCTTCGTGAGTGAGGAGTTCTTTGATGCGCCGCCCCGTGCTCTTATCGATGACGATCGTGCCCATGGGTACTTTCAGGACTCGATTCTCACCTGTTTTGCCATGTTGGTCGGAACCACGGCCTGGCTCGCCGGATTTACCTTTATAGGTGTGCGTATAGCGAAAAGCGGTCAGGTCACCGACATTCTCGTCGGCCTGCAAAACGACATGGCCACCATTGCCGCCATCTCCCCCGTTGGGACCTCCGTGTGGAATATATTTTTCCCTTCGGAAACTGATGCAGCCATGGCCACCATCACCGGCAATCAGGGTTACCTCTACCTCATCTATGAACATGGCGGCCTAATGGAGAGCAGTTTACGGGTGCAGTCAAGCAGCGTACGATCAACGCCGAACCCAGCAAAGCACTGATGCTCAAGCTCTACCTTCATACAAAGTCATGCTAGAGCAACTGCGTCCTCGCAGTGCCGAAATATTTCAATTCAATAGAACATCTCATCATGCCCATTTCCTTGAAATCGATTCAGACCCACATTCGCAGCCTGGCCAACCCAAACATTGCCGAGCATTCTGCACGTTTCTTCAAATCCGGTCCCGGTGAATACGCAGAGGGAGACATTTGCCTGGGTGTCAGAGTGCCCGTCATTCGCCAAATCGCCAAGGAGTTCGCCCAGGCTGACCTCCAGGTCGTCTTCAAACTACTCGAGTCGAAGTATCATGAGGAACGCCTGCTTGCCCTGATCATGATGGGCAACCCATGCAAGAAAGCCCCCGATTCGGCAGAGCACAAAGCCATCTAAGACCACTACTTGGCGAACACCCGATATATAAACAATTGGGACCTCGTTGATTGCTCCGCTCACTACGTTGTGAGTCGCTATCTGCTCAACCGTAGTCGAAAGCCACTTTATAAACTGGCAAAATCAAAACTGCTTTGGGATCGCCGTATTTCCATGATCGCGAACTGGATCTTTATCCGCGAAGGAGAAACCGAGGATGTTTTGAAACTGGCCAAAATCCATCTCAAGGACGAGCACGACCTCATGCACAAGGCAGTGGGTTGGATGCTTCGCGAGATGGGTAAACGTCACCGAGAGATCGAAACCGAATTCCTTGATCAACATTATAAGCAGATGCCTCGAACTATGCTTCGCTATGCAATTGAAAAATACCCGGAAGAGGATCGTCAAGCTTACCTGAAAGGGCTGCGCTAATAGAACCTGTAAAACCGCTGCTCTTGCAACTCACGATGAGATACAACTTTCTTCTTTTACTCCTGTTCAACAAAAACTCTTCCATTTGTTTCAACCAAAGCAGGCGGGACAGCAGGTAGCTTGGATTTGGCAAGCGAAGCTCTAAACAGCGACGGAAGCTCAACCATCTTTTCTCATACATGAGGAAGGATTCAGCGTGGCAATTTCAGGCCCTGCAACGGTCGTAACACAACCGTAACATTCCGGTCACAAACGTTTAACAATAGAGGGCTATACAAGCGAATAGGTCTGTGTTCTCATTGATTTGAAATGGAGATTAACACCTCCGAATGAACAAAGCGGAGTCTCTATAAACCTGAAATCTTTCCCTATCGCAAAAATGAAAAAGCTAATTGTTATCGCAGCAGCCTGGCTGGCATTCACACAACTGACTACTCAAGCGACCGTAGACATGGATCTACCGGTTTACGAACCTGTATCTGGCGTATCAGGAAACCTCAACTCTGTTGGTTCTGATACCCTGAACAATCTGATGACTCTCTGGGCCGAATCGTTTCGGACCTTTTATCCAAACGTGAACATTCAAATCGAGGGCAAAGGATCGTCTACCGCTCCCCCAGCCTTGATCGAGGGAACCGCACAACTCGGTCCCATGAGTCGCGAAATGAAGTCCGGTGAGATTGATGCTTTCGAACACGAGTTTGGATACAAGCCCACTCAAGTCGGAGTATCTATTGATGCCTTGGCCGTATTCGCTCACAAGGACAACCCCATCAAAGGACTGACCATGACTCAGGTCGACAGTATGTTCTCCAACACTTTCAAAGCAGGCGGATCACCCATCCAGAAATGGGGACAGGTAAATCTAGCCGGCGATTGGGCTGATCGAAGCGTCAGTCTCTATGGACGTAACAGTGCATCTGGAACCTATGGTTTTTTTAAGCAGGTAGCTTTGAAAAAAGGTGATTACCACGAAAGCGTGAAGGAGCAACCAGGCTCATCAGCTGTAGTGCAAGGTATCTCTGCAGACCTTTACGGACTTGGCTACTCAGGGATTGGATACAAGACATCTGGAGTAAAAGCGATTGCTTTGGGCGAATCGGAATCGACTCTATTCGACCCGTCCCTGGACAATTGCCTGACAGGTGATTACCCTTTGGCGCGTCTGCTTTACGTCTATGTAAACAAGCGCCCGAACGAATCAATTGACACTTTGACTTACGAATTCATGCGATTCGTACTTTCTAGGCAAGGTCAGGAAATAGTCGTCAAGGATGGCTACTATCCGCTGCCTGCAACGATAGCAGATTCGATTCTGAAGTCTCTCAAGTAGAGATCCATAATACCCTCGAGGTTTCCCCCGAACTTATCGTTCGGCCAATAACCCACTCGGATGAATAACACGTCTAAACCATACAAAGTCCCCAAACGTTTCCGCGTTACCCGCAGGACCTTGTGGTTCGACAACTTCATGAACTACTTTATTGTAGTGGGTGGCGTGGCAGTGATCGCTGCGGTCATGGGGATCTTTGTCTTCATCTTCTTCCAAGTGCTCCCACTCTTTCAGGGCGCTAGTGTAAAGCCGCTGGCCGAGCACGACCTGACCCAATCAGTGGAGGAGATTGTGGACTTTGATCTTGATGAATGGGCTGAGTTGCCGGTCGTGATCAACAACGATGGGTCTCTCAAATATTTAGACTTGGTAGGCGACCGAGGAACCATTGAAAACAATGAAGTCTTCAATACTGGCGAGACGACTTCTACCCTGAACTACAATTCGTTGAAACGCCTCTTGGTTGCCGGTTCGACCTCCGGGAAATTTGCCTATGCAAAACTCGGCTATCGAGCGAATTTTGACACCGACTCGATTCGGACGATCCATCCCGAGGTAACCAGCTCTGAGTGGTTCGAACTTTCGGAGAATGATGAATCGATTCAATTCGTTGATTACGGCGAAGGCGACTCGAACAAAATGGCCGCAGCGATTTGTATAGACTCAGAAGGGAATCAACATATCCGCGCTATTACACTCGAACAAAAGCGGTCGCTCTTTGGCGGAGGGGGAAAAGTCAGTATCGGTAAGCGTTTTGATCTCACACCAGAGATCGACAAGGAGATCCAGAAAGTCGACGTGAGCTCCAATGGCGATCTCATTCTAGTAATAGGAACCCAAGGTGAAGTCTCACTGTTTATTTATGAGGCGGGGGACCTCACATTGCGCCAGCGTTTTTGGCCCTTTGACAACCTGGATGATACGCGTATCCAAAGTGCGGATTTCCTACAAGGAGATGTGTCAGTTGTATTTACAAGCCCAGCGGGCCATAACCGAATATTCAGTCTCTCACTCAACAAGGTTGAAGGGAAACGGCTTTACTCCATGACCAAGGAGTTTGAGGACCTACCAGAGCCAGCCATCGATTACTACCCAGGCGTTAGAAACAAAAGCTATCTGTTAACTGGGAAAAACCACGCATCCCTGCGCTACAGTACTACGGAAACGATTCGGTGGGAGGAAGATTTCTCCTTTAACATTTCCAAGGGAGTGATCGGAGAGAAGTATGAT
>CALJGU010000296.1 GCA_938075565.1 uncultured Opitutales bacterium
CGTATTTGCAGGTTCCAACTCAATGGCGCGACTGATGCAACCCATCGCCTTTTGTGGATCTCCCAGATAAGCATAAATCATAGCCAAGTTGTACCACCAGCGTGCTTGATCCGGATCGAGTCCCACCGCTTCGACAAAGGCATTTTGAGCGCCATTGTAATCGCCTTGTTCCGCAAGCAATAGTCCCTGTGAGTAAGCGAGCAGCCCAATCGAGTTATCTATAGCACGAGCGTCTCTCAATAAATTCAGCGCACTGTTTATATCACCCGTGCGAGAAAGTAGAATAGCCGCGTCGTAATAAAGGTAAGGGTTTTCCTTATCGAAAGACACTGCTTGGCGAACGAGTTTTTTTGCTAATGTAAAATCGCCCTGCACAAGCGCAAGCTCAGCTCTTCGCAGAGCTCCTCCCGGGCGATCCGCATTCATTTCGGCATACTCCTGCCATTCCTGAAATGCTAACTGGTCAGGATTGAATTGAGGTAACAATGCCTCCGCAGCTCGATTTCTCACGAGACGAGACTCATCGTTCAAAGCTGCTTGAACCGTAGCCAGCTGATCCTGACGCTGAGTCATCGCCGTCAAAGAGGCTTCTCTAAGCATCGGCGATTCGTGCTTTAACCCTTCCTGAGCAAAAGCAAGCACATGTTGATCCTGCACATTCGGAGCCATCAGGCGCATCCATGTCGTTTTCCAATAAACATTCTCTTCCTCCTGATAAAGCGCCTCAATTTGTTTGAGCGCTTCAGGTGATCCTGCATGAGCATCGGTCAACGCCTGGGCACGCTTTTGCACATGCTTACGCCGATCAGTTTCTCCATACCATTCATCGACATGCTTGAGGGCCCATTCAGGCGTTTGATCATCGTGACAGGTATTACAGGTATTGGGCACGCCATGATCTATGGTCAGCCTCGGATCGGGACTGGTAAACCCGTGGTCCCGCCGCGGGTCGCGAACCATGTAAGTTCGCTCAGGCATGTGGCATGAGATACATTGATTCCCTGTGCTACCTTCGGCGTGGCGACTGTGCTTGATAGGATCGATCACAATGGATTCATTTAGACCGGTGCCATGGCAGCGCATACAGAGTGCATTACTGGGCACATCAAGTATCGGATCACCTGAATGAGGATTGTGACAATCCATGCAAGTTACTCCTTTATGCCCCATCCGACTCATCATGAACGAGGCGTAGACATAATCTTCTTCCAATGCCTGACCGTCTGCAAAATAGGCTCCTGGTGCATCGGGTAAAGTAAGTCGGTAATGATCAAAAAATTCCTCCCCAGCATGAAAGCCGTTCTGTGTAATTTCTTCCCGACGAGCGTGGCAAGTCGCGCAATTCTGCATACTAAGCTGGAGATCCGCTTCCGTCGTCGCTGCGACATAACTTCCTGCTTTGGCCGCCTCCACATGCTCCTTCATGCCTGAGTGACATTGCACACAACTGACTGTCTGAAGAAGCCAGGAGCTTTTATACTCATCCGTTTCCATCGAGTAGTTTTTCTTGAAGTCCGTCATGTGACAGAAAGCACAATTGGTATTCCAATTCATGCCCTGTTGAGACCAATGCCCCCATTCCGTAGGTCGACGATTCTCGTCTTCAAATACGTTGAACCACTCCTTATTGTGTGGATCCCAAGTCAGCGCCTGTGTTTGCAATCGCCCCTTCCCCGTAGGAACCAGGTATTGCACCAAAGGCGTTTCACCAATCACACCAGCAATCGGCGCATTATGGCCTTCCGGCATCGTATCAGGCACCTCCTGTTGGGATATGGAAAACGAATCACCTTCAGCCGTAAGATCGTAAGTAACCCCACCCTCATCGGTCACGGTTTTCATTAAGAACGCTTCAGCATCCTTCTCAGGATCAATCAATCGATTGGCGATCGCATGGTGACTCTTCAACCAATCTGTATGAGGACTGGTGTGGCACTCCGCACAAACCTGCGGTGAGGCCCAGGCCAAATCCCGTGGCCGGTGACTCACCGGAAACAATTCGTGCAGCTCTTCATCCGTTTTCAGGACCAACGGTGCGTCTTCGCTCTTCTTCGAAGAACACCCCGCCTGCCACACCAAAGGAGCAGCACAAGCCAACAAAACAACAATTCTCAGGATATAGGATAGACGTAGCATAGAGAAAAGGAGTAATCACTACTCCTCAGGATATAGGATAGACGTAGCATAGAGAAAAGGAGTGATCACCACTCCTCAAACCCAGAACTCCAACAGACTCCCCTGCCCCTGAAAAGAAAAATGTCTTACTGTGTTCTCTTCTCCAATCTGAACCGAACAAACCGTCGATCATTTTCCAATCCAATGAACAACCTAGAATGATCTTCATCGGGTGCACTACCAGCAATGATGCCTTGCTCCGTCCAAGACTCCAGATCCGTGCTAGTTTCGATCAAGTAGCTCACATCCTCCCTTCCGGAATAAAAGACGAAACTGGCTAACCCTCCACCCAAACTAACTATCGGGTAATCGATTTGCTCACCTAAGTTTCGATTAAAAGCATAGTAAGGAAATACTTTCTGTCCGTTGTAGATGGTTTCCTCGTTAATCACGAGCTCGATAGGAAGGCCATTCCTATCCAACCAATTGGAAGCACTGCCTGGAGGGCCAATAATAAACACATTCAAACCTAGTGTCAGCAAGTTTTTTTATTCTCATTACCCCGTAAACATGACCATTAGGCCGAACAATTTTCATACTTCATCTGCGTCCATTTTAAACCAACCAAGAAATTCCGGAAGTGAGCTTGCCCCTGAAGAGCTGAAATCTACTCTGTAATCTATGAAACAACTATTTGTACTGTTGAGCCTGATCCTGGTAACGGCTGCAAACTCAACCAGCGCCGAAACCATGGTCTGGAAGGACCTATTCAACGGAAAGGATCTCTCAAACTGGGTGGATGTGAATACCAGTCATGAAACCTGGTGGTTTGAGGATGGGCTCTTGAAGTGCAAAGGGTTGCCTATCGGTGTGATGCGCTCGAAGAAGCAGTATGAGAATTTCATTCTAGAGATTGAGTGGCGGCATATGGAAGCCGGTGGAAACTCAGGGGTGTTTATCTGGAGCGAAGGAAGACCGGCTCCTGAAAAGTCACTTCCTAAAGGAATGGAGGTGCAAATGCTGGAACTGAATTACTCCAAGATGCACAATCGTCATCCCGGTTATGTAAGCGGAGAACTCTTTGGCGCCAATGGCCTGACCGTGGTCCCAGACAATCCACGGGGTCCGCGCAGTATGTCTCTCGAGTATCGCTGTAAACCTGCTGGTGAATGGAACAAGTATGTGGTCGTCGCCGTGGATGGGACCGTGAAGCTTTCGATTAACGGCAAGTTTGTGAATGGCGTGCAAAAAGCCTCGGTCAAGAAAGGTTACCTATGTCTGGAATCTGAAGGGGCAGAAATTCACTTTCGCAATATGCGTATTATGGAGCTTCATCAAGGCGTAACCGCTCCCGAGCAAGTTGCACCGCTTGAAGATTAAAGAACCGCCTCTTCCTCCTACTCGTCCTTCCGGCATTGCGAGGACGCAATTGCCTTACCAGTCCACGGTGTATCCACCGCGGCTACAAAACACCAGTCACCAATTACTGATTACTGGTCACAGGCCACTCCGCGTTCAGTCATTCTGCCAGACGTGCGTATTCGTATAGGGCGGGTGTTCAAAACGTACCGGATCTTCTACCACGCGCGGATCTTTCTCTTTTACCAACGTATCCATAAGCTCCTTACTAAGCTTTTCTTTGACCTCCTGATAATCAGGATGCTCCGCCACATTGGTCATATAATCGGGATCGTTACGCAAATCGTAAAGCTCTTCATAGGGACGCTTATCAAAAGCGAAGTCGTAATAGATTCGATTTTCTGGCTCGTTCCGGTGTTCAATAATCCATGCCTTGGTAGGACTGGCATCCAAATCTCCGAAAGCGGCGAAGGTGTTATTCTCCATTAAGTTGTAATCCACAGGTTCATCACCCACAACAACCCCAGGTGAACCCATCGGCCACCGATCGGGTTCAAAATTGCGGATGTATATAAAATCTTTAGTACGAATCGCACGCTGCGGGTATGGCAGTCTATCATCGCGAGCCTCAGCCACATGCCGCTCACGTCCAACAATCACGGAATTACGAGCTTCATCGATTTGTCCTGACTTGTCGGATACAAATAACGGCATGAGATCTCGCTTGGACATACCTTCAGGGACATCGGTCTGACCAGCTTTCAGGAAAGTAGGAGCTAGCTCACGAAGGTTTACGAAATCAGAGATTACACGTCCTGGTTTAATTTTTCCTGGCCAACGTGCAACCAGCGTAACTTCGGTTCCTAAGTCATAAAGATTACATTTGGCTCTCGGAATCCCAGGAATGCCATGGTCACCACTTATGACTATCAGCGTGTTGTCCAGCTCTCCCATTTCCTCCAGTTTCTTCATTATGATTCCTATGCCCGCATCGACGGCCAGGCATTCGCCCAAGTAGTCATTTACATCCTGACGAACCTCATGGTTATCGGGAAGAAACTTGGGCAAGCGACCTTCTAACTTATCCGGGTCCAATCCCCATAAGTCCTTACCTGAACCTTTGGTCCATTTGCGGTGCGTGTTGGTCGGGCCCCACCAAAAACAGAATGGTTCGCCTTCCTCACGATCGGCAATAAATGCATCCCAGTTCTGGCGCACCTCTTCGTAGAGCTGCTCCTTAGCTACCTCTACTCCAATCTCCGGAGCTTTAGCGCTTACATATTGCGAGAATCGATTAAAATTGGTTCCCCCTTGGTGATACACCGTTCGCTTGGCACCATAGGGTGCATGAGCGGGAGTGCCTGGACTCCATACCTTGTAGGAGTAGCCGATATGGTACCCTGATTTCTCTAGCTCCAATGGATAAGATGGAATGCTCTCATCCCAAACAGCCGACTGGAGAATCGCACCGCGCTCTGTTTGCCAAAAGTAACGACCTGAAAGCAGCGAACTTCGGCAAGGAGTGCAGGATGGCACGGGAACAAAAGCATTGGAAAAGAGTGCGCCTTCATTGGCCACGCGATCGAAGTTCGGAGTTTCGATCAAAGCATTAATTGAATCAGGACCTTCAACTTGCTCGTAAGCACTGGCGTATCGCCCCCAGTCATCAGCAAATAGAAAAACGATATTGGGACGATCATCCCCTGAAACAAAACCGCTTGAAGACATAATAAGAAGAATAAGGAAGCGTAGAGTTTTCATACTAGTTATGAAAACCTTAGACCAACTACTCCACTTGCCAAGCTATTTGGATCAGCTCTCTCAGACGAACCGGGTCCGTCGCAGAGCTTTTGGCCACAAATCCTTTTTTGTGCGCAAAGTGTACGTCCAGCTCTGTTTCGACTCTGACAAAGTCTAAGTTCGGGTGATCTTTGTATCGAGAAAGCCCATACCCGGATCCGCGCCGATCAGGGTAAACAAGCCCTACGACCTCAGAATCCAATCCCGCCTCGATAACGTAACGAACAATTCCCATAGAAGGTTCCTGTGGAAGCGGCTCAGTTCGCGGCAAGAATACGACCTTAAAACTTTCGTTGCCGTTTTCGATTTCCCAGTGCTCAGCATTGTCGGCTACAAAATCAACGCGCTCGCGAATGGTCTTTAAGAA
>CALJGU010000297.1 GCA_938075565.1 uncultured Opitutales bacterium
AGTTGGATTTTCGCGATATTCCAGGCACTGTGCGATCCTGGGAACGCCTCGGTTTTGAGTCCGACCCCCGGCCACAACGTTTCCAGAGTCTTGCCAGCGCTGACTTTGCCGACCTGACATCTTTCCACAAGACACGCATTGCAAACAAGCCGAAGCTAATCTCTATCGTAGGTCCCAGTGACCGGATCGATCTGGCAAGCATCGAGAAGTTGGGGAAGATCATCACGGTGACTCCCGACGAAATCTTTCAGGATTAGTTAGGGTTTGCCGCCGCGTGTGAGCAACGTATGCCCTGGTAAATAGGGTCGCTTATTTCTGCCCCTACTATGAGGAGCAGGTTGATTTCTTCTTCTTTACGATTGTTCATATTTGCGAAGTTGGCTAACCCTAATGCTACTCAGGATTGATAACAGCTTCTAGCTAATAAGTCCCATGCCGTACGATCCTCCTCAGATAATCCCAATCCAGATTCTGGCAGTCTTCCGCTTCGATCCCACATGTCTACTAAGTGGTACTTGAATTTAACCAAAGAAATCCCAGAAAATTAGTATACATACGTTGGTGACACTAAATCTCTTATAATCAATGAGCTAATACCTATATCGAAAGATAGATGTATGTTGTTAGTACATGAAAAAATCAATACTACTAATAGTTCTGCGAAGAAATGAGAAGAAGCTTAATAGTCGTTTTAATCGCTTGTAGTTTCGCTGGTTGCGCGAATGAACTTGGACTGGGCCACGCCTACTTTAAATTCGTAGATTCCGGGACAAAAAAAGAAATCCCAATTTCGAATTTAAAGATAAAATCACCGCCTCCGACTAATCCAGGTTTCTGGGAACGAATATTCAAAGAAAGTTCGCCGGATTCGTATACGACTGTTTTTCATGATGGATTTATTGAGATCATCTTTGTTGCAAGGAACGAAAAGACATTCATAGCGATCGCCGAAGGATACCAGCCCTACAACCTGAATATTTCTCCGATGGCGTATCAATCAATGTCATCCAATACTGAAAATCCAAACTGGAAACCTAAGACAATAGAACTGACCAAAACGCAAAACCAGAACAAGACGCGCGACCAAATCTCCGGCACCAGAGGTGCCTCCGATTAGTCCGCTATGCGTTCGACTAACTAAACTATGCTAAGTAATTATCGACAATTGCCGATTCCCTTAAGAGTAGTTTTTTGGGTCACTACAATTGTTGGTATTCTGAATTTGGTCTTCGTATTAATCATGTTTAATGAGACGACTAACCAGGATAGAGTTATTTTTATCGGGAATTTCGTGATAGGAACTATTTTCGCAATTGGAATTCTAAGAAAGTCTACAGTGACAAGAATGGTTATGCTCGTCATTTGCTGGATTGGAATCATCGGATCTATTGGTCTGGCTTCTTCAATTCCCAACTTAAACTTAATCGATGCGTTTATTGAGGTATTCGTAATCGCAATAATTATTGCCGAAATCTGGGGACTTACAGCTAGGTCATCTAAGAAGTATTTTGGATTAATCGACAATGAAATCGCTCCCAATACGGAACATGTTCGAACTACTGAAAAGCCTCCTCCTCTCCCTTAGGCAGTCTGCCCTTAAGGGAAGCAAATTGCAGAGCTGAAAGCGATCAATATTCATGCTCTTTATTAATCTAAAGCCCGTTGGGTTCATATTCGCTTTGAGCTAAAATCGGCGCTTCTTCATTGCCCTCCGTCAGTGAATCCATTTCCTTCCAGCCTTTCTTATGAAACTGGATATTCCTGAAGGACCTTTTGAAGCTTATATTTTTGATTGCGACGGCACTTTAGCTGACTCGATGCCGCTGCACTACGCGGCGTTTCAAAAGTCGTTTGTTGAAATGGGCGTCGTGATCGATTTGAGCCCTGAAGTCTATTATGGATTGGCCGGGGTTCCCATTCACGAGTTTGCCCGGTATCTGGATAAGAAGTACGGAACGACAATCGATAGCCATGAGCTCGACGAAGTGAAGAATCGTTTCTATCGCGACACATTGGATCAGGTCGGTCCTGTTGATGCGGTGGTTGATGTGCTAAAGGGCTCGGTTGGTAAGCACCGTATCGCGGTTGCTTCTGGCGGAACGCGTCATTGCGTTGGTCGGACCCTCCAGCTTCTGGAGATTGATCATTTGGTGGAGGTCATGGTTACGGCTGAAGATGTGGAGCGGGGAAAGCCGGCTCCGGATATTTTTCTAAAGTCGGCAGAGTTGTTGGAGGTTGATCCAAAGGCGTGTCTGGTGTTTGAGGACGCGGGCCTCGGTATTGAGGCGGCACACGCTGCCGGCATGCAAGCCGTCCACGTAAAGACGCACCCTTACTCGAAGTTGGAGTTATAGGCAGGGTTAAGAATCACTTTCCGCTGCGATCGTTTTTGACTTTAAGGGTCTCAATGATTTCACTCGTTTTTGTTCTGATTGAACAGGAATGAGAGGAAAAACTTTAATCTACCCCGTATTATTGAGTGCCTTTGCTGCCGTGTCATCGGCTGCGGAAAACTCCGTCAATTTCAACCGCGACATTCGTCCGATATTGTCGAACAAGTGTTTTCTTTGTCACGGTCCGGATGAAGTGGATCGAGAGCAGGACTTACGGTTGGATATCCCGAATGGTCCGCTGGGTGCTCTGACTCCCCGCGATGACTATTTTATCATCAAGCCCGGAGAGCCGGAAGAAAGTGAACTTTGGTGGCTCATCAATGAAGAAGACGAAGATGACCGGATGCCTCCTGCCAATTCTCACAAGGAGCCTCTCAACGAGCAGGAGATCGCACTCTTCAAGCAATGGATCATCGAAGGTGGGGAGTATCAGGACTATTGGGCATTTATACCTCCAGAAAAAGCCAAGTTAGCGAAGGTCAAAAATAAGAAATGGGCCTCCAGCGAGATCGATCACATTGTAATGGCCTCTCTGGAAGATCAGGGGACTAAGCCAAACCCGGAAGCTGATAAGCGAACCCTCATTCGACGAGCTACCTTCGACCTGACAGGGCTGCCGCCCACGCTCAGCGAAATTGATGAGTTTCTTAATGACAAAAGCCGCAATGCTTACACGCGCTTAATTGATGGCTTGCTCAGTCGGAAAAGTTTCGGTGAGCACATGGCTCGCTACTGGGCGGACATGGTTCGCCTGGCCGATACCAATGGAATGCACCATGACTTCGATCGGGAGTTTTCAACTTATCGAGATTGGGTCATACGATCCTATAATAATAACCTGCCGTTTGATGATTTTATAAAATACCAGTTGGCAGGGGATTTGTATGAGGATCCGACTCGGGAGCAGCTGGTAGCATCCGGCTTTAATCGGCTTCACATGATCATCGACAAAGGCACCGCTCTTCCTGAAGAGAGTTTGCACAAAAATGTGATCGATCGGGTCGAGGCTTTCGGAACGACCTTCCTTGGACTCACGGTTCAATGCGCGCAATGCCACGATCATAAATACGACCCCATCACTCAGAAGGACTACTACCAGCTCTACGCCTTTTTTAATAATTTCGGTGGAGCTGCGGAAACGGGCAGGGAACCGGAGCGAGGTCTGCAGCCTCCCTTCATTAATCTTACCACTCCGAAGCAGGAAAAAGAATTGGCCGAGTTCGACGGGCGAAACACAGCGCTTGATTTTGAACTCCTGGCGGTACAGCGCCAACAAGGTTTGTCAGATAAATGGCCTGACAAATTTAAGAAAGTTTCAGTGCCCTGGATTTGGAGCGAACCCGAGCCGCAATCCAGAAGTTTTGAGTTTAAAACGAAGCTCCAATTGGCCGAGGTGCCGGAAAAGGCCATGGCGCGCTTTGTAGCGCTACCGGAACCGCCCTCGTCCAGGAGAGGTGCTTTCACGGGAACGATTGCCAGATTGAAGGATGTTCAAGAATCAGAGGCGAAGGTTGAGCTCGTATCTGAGGCGGAAGTGTTCGTGAACGGAACGTCAGTGGGCAAAGCACTCACAT
>CALJGU010000298.1 GCA_938075565.1 uncultured Opitutales bacterium
CACTATATTCCTAGTGTCCCCAGTTTCAATTTTCGTATCCTTAATACGGTGAGCTTTTTGCCAGCTCTTTTCCTTGGCTGTTGATAAGTAGTACAAATCGCGGAAGGTGGCCTCCAGTTGAAGTAAGGTTCCGGCTTGTTAGCTCGTCATCCGCATTACCCAACGAAAAACCAACAATTGTTTCCAGTTCGACGGTGGCATATGACGCAATGGGAAGACCTCAAGACTCCCAGACCTCATCAACAGTAAATACTTCCGTTAATGTTTATGAAGAACTTAAGAAACTCGGACAGCTAAGAGATAGCGGTGTCCTGACAGAAGAAGAATTTCAGCAAGAAAAGAAAAAACTCCTAGAGTTGAATAAAAACTAAGTAGTCCTAATCAAGCCACCTGCAGATTGGTTAAAGAAGATTTTAAATCTCACTGGGTGTCAGAAACTCCCTTTTCCCCAAAAAATCCCGTCCGCTTGGAACTATACATAATGTGAACGAAAGTGGGAATGAGCAACCTCCGCCCCTACTCCGCCAGGTCACTGACATTTAATTGCCATTATATTTGCAGTATTCTGCTGATTTCTGCTGATTATTGCAAATTAGCGGAAGCATTTGGGTAGCTATTAACCCTACCAAATCAATCTGAAACGCCTATAAAGCCTAGATATTTTAGTATGGTGCCCCCGCCCAGAATCGAACTGGGATCAATAGTTTAGGAAACTACTGTTCTATCCATTGAACTACGGGGACCCACTAGAAAAAAAGTGAAAGTGGGTCGACAGGTGTGCGTCAATGGCAAAGCGGTTTGCCTAGAGTAAATATGGACGGGTAGCATTCCTAAACCAAAATTATGAAATCAGTTTCACTGCCTACCTCCTACTATCAGCAATTCGATGCCGATCCAAAAGCAGACGTTCCGGCGGAGAACTTTGGAGGTTGGAAACAAGGGATAGTCGAACTTTCAACCAAACATACTGCCTTAGTGATCATGCATGCCTGGGATTGTGGGAAGCCAGAAGAATGGCCGGGCTGGGACCGTGCCGTGGAGTATCACCCACGGGCAAAAACCGTCGCCGAAGAAGTTTTCCCCGATCTCTTTGCCTCTGTGCGTTCAGCATCCATTCTTATTTTTCATGTAGTTGGAGGTGGAGACTATTACCGCAGCGAAGAAGGTTACCGAAAAACCTTGGAGATTGCAGGAGGGTCACCGGAGTTAAGACAAGTCCGTCCCGATCCCGCTTACGATCGTCTACAGAATTTTCGGGAAAATAATGTATTTGTCGGAGAACATAACCGGGCCGATGTGGATGCAGGACAAATACAACTGAAGTTTATGCAAGTGGCGAAGCCCCAAGAGGAAGAGCTCATAGCGGAGGATAGCCATCAATTAGCCAGCCTGTGCCATCACTATGGTATCAATCATCTGGTCTATACCGGATTTGCCCTCAACTGGTGTTTACTGATGTCTCCAGGTGGCATGGTGGACATGAAACGACACGGTATTCTGTGCTCCACTATTCGGGAAGCAGTCACAGCAGTTGAAAATGCAGAAACTGCTCGGGAGGAACGTGAAAAACAACAAGCACTCTGGCGCGTATCGCTCAACTTTGGTTTCGTTTTTGGTGCAGAGGACTTTATTGCAGCCATGAATTTGATCCCGACAAAGTGAGCTGATCGCCCATTCTCGAGAATAGATAAATTTTTTAGCTTGCTTTGGGAAATTTATCAGCTTTCCTACGCTCCTCTTATGGCAGAAGAAATTACAGAAGAAAACAAGCGCTCTTGGAACCCAATGGATTTGGATTTCACCGACGCGGAGATTTTGTCACGTTACGTTACCGAAACCGGAAAGATCCTGCCTAAGCGGATCACTAAGCTTTCTACACGGCAGCAACGCCACATTACGAAAGTCATCAAGCGGTCACGTAATATGCTTCTCATGAAGTAAAGGAGCCCTCGTGCTTTGAGGGCCAGCAATATGGCCCAGATCCTCCAACCTACCCCAGAAAACCTAGATCGCCTTACTACTGCATTGGCTGATGGGGAAATTGCAGCCGTTCCAACTGAAACGGTATACGGCCTAGCCGGAAACGCTCTAGATCCTCAAGCGATAGCCAGGATCTACGAAGCAAAAGGTCGACCTGCCAGAAACCCTTTAATCGTCCATATCGAGGACTTGGGCCAATTGGAACAAATTGCTCAACCCTCTGAGCTAGCAAATCGCCTAGCGGATGCATTTTGGCCAGGACCTCTGACCCTTATACTTCCTAAAAGACCGTCGGTATCAGACAGCGTTACGGCGAGCCTAGACACCGTTGCGGTGAGGATGCCTGCTCATCCCATTTACAGGCAGCTGGCAGAACGATGCCCCTTCCCCATAGCTGCTCCCAGCGCTAACCCGTTTGGCTACGTGAGCCCCACCAAGGCAGAGCACGTAAAAGAGCAAATGGAAGATAAAATAGATTGGATTCTAGATGGCGGACCTTGTGAACGTGGAATCGAATCGACTATCCTTTCCTTGGCTGATCCTCAACAACCTACTCTACTTCGCCATGGCAGCATCTCTTCAGAACAGCTCGAAGACGTGTTGGGATTAAAGATACACACGCCAGACACTCGAGCCGCGGACAAGGGACAAAATCTGCCTTCACCAGGATTGATGAAGCGTCATTACAGCCCTAATACCCCGGTGAATCTATTTGAGGGCCAAGCACCTGAATCTTCGAGTTCTTCAGCGATCGTTTTTATAAATTCAGCATCCTGCTCAAAGCCCAATCACTTTGCTCTATCCGAAGATGGAGAGCTTGAAGAAGTAGCAAGGAAGCTCTATGACCTGCTGCAAGAACTGGATCACCAAAGTTTCGAAGGGATCTACATGGAACTCCCCAAGGACATCGGAACAGGTACGGCAATCCGAGATCGCATGCATAGAGCAGCCGCCCGCTAAGAGCTACTAAGTAATCTTCTGAGGCTCTTTAGGATCGGACTGAGGCACCGGTGTTTGCCTATAGTGATAGTCCTTATACTTGTGATACTGATAGGAGTAATAGTATCCCGAAAAGGATAGCTTAAGGTTATTAAGCACTGCACCGAATACAGGCACACTGGAATCCATCAATCGACGCATGTTCATCATGATGGCCTTCCGTTTCACAGCGTTAAACTTGATTGTGTAAAGCACACCGTCAACCAGAGGCAAAATGAGCAGGGAGTCACTCACCGCTGAAATCGGAGGAGTATCCACAATGATTCGGGCATACTTGGGACGCGCTTCCTTAAAGAACTCTTCAAGCCTTCCTGAACTAAGAATTTGGGAAGGGTTGTTCGCGCGGCCACCCGTAGAAATAATGTCGAGACCCGTCTTTTCATCCTTCTTTATGACTTCGTCAAAAGTGGCCTTTTCATAGCAGTAGTCGATGATTCCCAACTCGTTGTTAAGCTCGAGCGATTTGGCGATATTCGGAAGGCGCAGGTCACAGTCCACCAACAATGTTTTTTCGCCATGAGAGGCGAAGGCCAGTGCTAGATTGGTAGAGATGAATGACTTGCCTTCTCCAGGAACCGTCGAAGTAACGAGGAAGCATTGGGCCACTTTGCTTTCTCCGTTTAGCTTAAGGCCGGAATGCAACGCACGAAAACCTTCGGAAGCCTGGTTTTCTATCGTCGAACTGACGATTTTGGCTTTTTCAGGAGCCGGCAGGTTTTTTACTTCGGAAATAATCCCCAGGAGAGGCACCCCAATCACATTCTCAATATCGAATGCCGATTTCACACGGTCGTCCATGTAAGCGATCACGAAGGCAATACCTATTCCCAAAATCCCTCCGCCGAAAATTCCAGCTCCAAAAAACAGGATATAATTGGGCCAGTATGGATCGAGTGCCATACCCGCCCTATCAAGCACACGCGCATTTGCATTGTCCAAGCTTGAGGAAATGTTCGTTTCGCGCATCCGTGCAACCAGAGTCTGATACATCACCGTGTTCACCTCGGCCTCACGTTGGATGGTCTCATAGTCGACACTCAAACGATCGATACCCATCAGAATTTTTTCCTGCTCTGCCACCGAAGATTCCGCTTCTTCTCGACGGGTCCGAGCTTGGAGTAAGTCGGAATAGACGCGGTCAACTTCGGATTGAAGGGCACTTTCCAGCTCCCCCACAATTTCCTCGTAAGATCGCATAGCTGCAATCATAGTGGGGTGCTTCTCCCGATAGCGCTTCGAGAGAGATGCCACCTCTACACGCGCAACCGAAAGGTCGCTATTCAGTTTCTGAACGAGCAGACTGTTGGCGATAAAACTGAGATCATTAACTTTTTTATCCTCTGCTTGGTATATCTCGATGAGATTCCAGCGAGATTGCACTTCATAAAGAAAAGCTTCCGCCTCTGCGCTCTTGAGGTTTAGGACCCCAAGCTTTTCATTCTCAACCACTGACCGTTCGTCAAACGACACGGTGTTATGTTCTTCACGATACTCTTGAAGCTTAAATTCTAGCTCCTCAAGTTTACTCCTTTGCTGATCGGCGCGAATTCGAAGATCTTCAACCGCTTTGAGTGAGGTTTCCAACTGTTTGCGTTGATTGTAGCTGATATACTCATCCACAAAGAGATTGGCCACCTTGGCAGCCAACTCGGGATCCGGATGAACAAACTCGACAGCTATAATCCGTGTCAACCGTTTGGGAATAATTTTGCGGTTCTCAAAAAGGATTAGATTAATCGAAACGTCATTCGGATCCTTACCCTTCAAATACGGTTCCAGAAAGCGCTCCCGTTCATCGCCTTTGAGGCGATTACCAACCTGCTCAATGATGGCATTACTTTCCAGAATGCCGACCTGTGTATTAAAATCTTCCGTGCCACGCATGTCCTGGTTGTCCACCTGTTCGAACTGGACTACCCGATTGGCCTCACGCTTTACCTCAACCGTGGAAATCGATTTGTAAAGCTGAGTCTGATTGAGAACTACGAGAGTGGTAACTAACTGAACTAGCACGAATATCACTAGAATCCACCAGATCCGTTCCCGGATAATAAGCATGTAGTCGTGGAAGCTTCGTTGAGGCCCCATATCGCCTCCCCCACCATAGCCACCATTGTTGTACCCGGAATCGTAGTAGTAATAACCTCTACCTTCGGGATTGTCCTTTTTCATTCGAGGATCCATGGCCTTAGAATACGCGCTCTGGGACAAAGATCACATCGTCCTTTTGAAGATCCCATGTCATGGATTGATCCCCGCTTATGAGTTTGCGAGTGTCGATGCTGAAGGTTTCTGATTTCCCATTTGGGAGCGTTCGCGTGAGCGTAACTTTGCCTTTGTCAGCCAAGCGGTTGAATCCTCCCGCTAAGGAAATCGCTTCCAGCAAAACCATCTCCTCTTCAGGGGGAAAGATGACAATACCCGGCTTGTTAACCTGTCCGATGACGTTTACCCTGCGTAAGGCATACTCGGTGATCGTTACGTTTATTTGTGGGTTAACTAGATAGTCTCGATTGTAGAGTTCAGTTATCAAGCTCTCGGCATCGAAAACCGATTTCCCTCCCACATAAATCTTCCCAATCAGTGGTAAAACGATGCTTCCATCCTGAGCCACTCGAACTTCACGAATTAGATCTGGTTCCTGAAAGACTTCTATTCTTAGTAAATCCGAAGGATTCAATAGGTAATTCCCGGCACTATCTTTTGTATTTTGAGCGCTTAAGACTTTGGGCAAACAAACTCCTAAGGAGCAAGCTAGAAACACCGGAAAAATAAACTGAATTAATCGCTTCATCTTGATATAAAAAAGGAGGCATTCGTGCGCCTCCTTTTCAAAGTAAAAATGTGAAAATCTTAAAAGCGAAGCGTTCCAGAAATATTGAAGACATTATTGTCAAAATCCGCTGGGATAAAGTCGCTATTATTATTGTAGATGACGTAAGCGACAGACACGGCGGTGTTGGAGCTTGGAGAGAAAGATACACCCACTTGACCATATAGGCCATCATCACTGCGTCCTCCTTGATAATCGTCTTTGGAAAATCGGATATTCGCAAATCCAGTGAGGTTTTCCTGAAGTGCGGTAGAGCCTCCCACTTGAAAGTCCGAGGATTCGATGGACGTGCCAAATGAGTCTGCGTTGAAGTCACGCGAAAAGAGAACGGATAAATTGGATTTCTCGGTAGCCTGCCAGACAGCACGCGCGTCAACAGATAGGAGATCTTCATCTTCTACACCTGGTGTATTGAAATCGCGTTCCTGGATACCTACACGAATTTCTCCAGTTGTTTTCGCACCGATCGCACCACGAACACCGACATTAAAAAATTGGTCATCTGTATCTGAGCGGTAAAGATCTGGAGCTTGAGGATTCTGGCGGATTCGCACTCCATCGGGATCATAGGAAGTATTGCGATAACGATAGCCAACACTGGCATCCAATTTAGGAGTAACAGCCCAATAGTAATTTATTGGGATGGAATAAGACTCACGATCATAAAACCGTGCATCATCATACTGAACATCTTCAAGATTGTATCCACCTGCCAAAGAAGATTTCGCTGACATGGACCACTCGCCATTCACATGGGCTGTCAAAATATTTCGCGTCGCCAAGTCCCCCGTAAGATTGTTGTTGGCATCGTTCTGTGAATTTTCTTTGTAACTCACTCCGAAATCGACGTTGGACTTAACTGACTTGAGCAAACCGTCCAATTTTATGTCAGGGTTATCACGATTTAAGCGGGTATTGTCAGAATAACTAATAAAATCGTGAACATATACTAGTTTCACGTGCGCATTCGATGGCTCCTGGCCGAAATTCAATTCAAGGCCCGGTGAAAATACCAGAATAGTGTCACTCTCCTTATCAACAGAATCCAAGAAGACGTTGTCATTGTATTGAATGGCCCCACCGATAGTCATATTAAGACTGGAGTTCTCTCCCAACATAACAGGACCTTCAGCTGAGCAGATCGTGAGGGATAGAAATCCCACTAACGTTAGCAGAATTGTTCTTAAGGACATAGTGGTAAGCAAGTTGGTGATTTGATTCCCGAAACCATGAAGCTTGCCAATGACCCCATGAATAACAAGTTAAAAATAGAGAGCGAAATTCCCGAAAAAAGCTGGAGATCTCGATAAAAGCTGGAGATTTTCAATTCATTCAGGTTTGAGAACCCTCACGCTAATTTGAGCCGACTGAAGAGCCATTTGTTCCACTCATGCAGATAAGTAGACGCCAGATCACACTGATAATAACCGGATTCCTCGTCCTGTCCTGGCTCGGTGCGTCTACCATTCTTTTCCTCTTCATCAAACACAAAAAAGGCTATGACGTAATCAAGTTTACTGAAGTGGCCCTACCTTGGAATTGGAGCGAGTTGAGGCCCAAATGGGGGGATTACTTTGTAGAAAAGGGCATTGAGCTACATGAACAAGGGCAATGGGACCAGGCTTTCTACTTTATTCGAGTGGGCGTTTCCAAATCCCCTGCTAATCTGAAGGGACGGCTAGCCTTGGCCGACTTACTTTTCCAAGCAAATGACGTGATTCAGGCCGTGAGGGTCCTGGAAGCGGGACTTGAGCATGCGAGCAAAGACGAAGCATTTTGGGCCAACTTGATCCGCTTTCTGGAATACTACCAGGCCGACCAGAAAATCATTCGGATTCTGAGTCGAGGGCTGAATGAGGATCTGATACCAGATTCCCAGAATGAGGCTGCAACGGCCGCCCTAGCTAAAGCATACTTTCATCAGGCACAGTACGAGGAAGCCGTTGAACTCATCAAAGATAGCAATACCATATCCAATCAACTGGTTCGGTCTCAAATTGTTTGGGATCAAGGCCTGAAATTCCTCGCCATCCAGAATTTGGAATCCCTAAACACGATGTTTCCCAATCAGCGAGAAGTAGTGCCATTGCTCACTCGATTCTATAAGGACTCGGGAGAGAGAGAAAAAGCCCTTAAACTGGCCCGTATTACTTATCTGGGAAATCCATACTCTATTGGTGCAGCTGTTAACTACTTTCGTATTCTCGGTTTGGATGCGCCGCAAGAAATTGATCGATTCCTCGTCAGAGTGCCAGAGATCTATGACAATCAGGATGCCCTCTTCCTACTCGCCAATTTCCTATCTGAAATGGGGTTTATAGCTCAATTGACGACCGTAATTGAACAAGCAGGAACTACTTTTGGAGATTCTCCACTGATCTGGTTCTTACAGGTAGAGTCTTTGGTTAACGGAGGTGACTTCGAAGGAGCGGCAAAATTACTGGAAGACCCCCCTGAGAACATTAATAACCTGATCCCACTCCACAGAATTCTATTTCAAAGCCTCGCCCTAACCACCTACTATGCCCACGGGCAGGACGACAAAGGGCGGTTGGCCATGCAGCAATTATTCGTTTCAGGACACATCCGACCTGCAACCTTGCTGCGCCTCACACGTAAGCTGATCGAGCTTGATCGCCCAGAGGAAACAGGACGGGTAGTGCAATTTTTACTCAAACAAAACCCCGGGAATCAATCCGCTCTCGCAGAGCTCATCCAAATTGATCTGAGAACTCAAAGAACGGCACAAGCAATCGCTCAAAGCCGCTCGTTGATCGAAAACAAGACAATGCCCTATCAATTGGTAGAAGAGCTCGTGACTTACTTGGTGGAGGATAGACAACTCTATAACGCGGAAGGAGCAGAGTTGGTCGAACAATTGCTCGATGCACTGACACCGTCCAAGAAACGCCAGTTGTTGGAAGTTCTTTAGGTTTATTAATCTTCCTCGCTCGGCTGAATCACCTTCACCCGAGCAGTGAGCACGCGCTTCTGGTCTACAACGACTGCCTCAATCTCAAGATTCTTCACACGTATGGTCTGTCCAGCATCAGGAATCTTTCCGAGCTCCGAGGTTATAAGTCCACCGATTGTAGACACTTCCTCTTCATCAATCTCCATATCGAGTTTCTCTTCCACATCATGAATCGGCGTGAGGCCATCCACGATGAAGACATCCTCCTGCACTTCCTCGATTTGCTCGGTCTCGGAATCAAACTCGTCCTGAATATTGCCGACCAATTCCTCTACAATATTCTCCATAGTTATGGCTCCAACGGTTCCGCCAAAATCGTCCCGAACTAAGGCCATATGAATTCTCAGTTCTAGCAGTCTTTCCAAAACCGTTTCAAGAGGATCATCCGCTCCTACATAGACAACCGGTCTGGCCAGCTTGCGAAAATCCATCTCCAGGATTTCATCTTCAGAACAATACAGGTCCTTGATATGCATGATACCTATGCAATTATCCAAATCACCCTCACAGAGAGGAAACCGGGTATGGCCAGCCGTTTTGGACAATCTGAAATTCACCTCATTCCCGTCCTGGAGGTCGAAGAACTGAAGCTGATTTCGCGGCAACAAAACATCCTGAACAACAAGGTCTCTCATCGAAATGACATTTTTAAAAACCCGTTGAGTGAACTCTGGGATCTCGGTCTGCTCATCCAAATTCTTAATCTGAGTTTCAAGATCGAGCTTATTAAGACTCACTTTTGGATCCATCCCGAATAGGCGCAGGAGGCCTCGCGAAATCATATCAAAGATTTTTTGGACTGGAGAGAATGCTCCCACCAAAAACCAGATCAGCCAGGAAGTCGCCTTGAGTACCCCAGCTGGATGCTGCAACGCAATTCCTCGTGGGAGGAGATGCCCCAGCACATAATGGAGAGTGATGGCCGAGGAAAAGACCACAACGTATAGAACAAGCCACGATCCAGTCGTTTCTCCTACACTGAAGGTTAACCCCACTTGTTTTGTAAAAGGCACTAACACCAATCCTAAGAACAGTGTTACCACGGTAGCTCCCAAGCGCAAAAACCGCAAAACACGGTCGGTCCCATCAAGAAGACCAGACATTCTCCTGGCTTTCTGTAGCTCCTCTAGAAGCTCAGAGTTGAAGTGACTAAATCTCAGCCTGATAAGGCTAAACTCGGTCATGACAAATACCGCTTTGAGCCCAATGAGAACCGCAACTAAGCTAGCTAACTGTATCGTCGAGGCGGTGATCACTTATGCGTAAATTGCTCCATGGAACCAAACTATGAAAGTCCCAGAGTTGTTTGCAATGTTGCAATCAGTCGCTGGTTTTCGGCGGCAGTACCAATGGATATCCTCACATGTTCAGGGAATCCGTATGGGGCCATCGGCCTTACAATCACCCCCACTTTTTGCAGCTCTTGAAATACACGCATGCCATCACCCACATTCACCAAGAGAAAGTTCCCAACACTCGGCACATAGGACAGGCGATTTTCTTTGCAGAAGTTGGTGAGCATTTGAAGCCCTGCATCATTACACTCGCGGCTGGCATTGACAAATTCATCATCGTCAAGCGCAGCAATCGCAGCCACCTGAGCCACAGCGTTTACATTGAATGGCTCACGGACACGGTTCATCAAGGAAGCGCATTCAGCGCTACAGTAACCATAACCCACCCGAAAACCTGCGAGCCCATAAATTTTGGAAAACGTCCGAGTGCAAATGACTTTGCGTCCTTCTTCGATTAGAGGTCGGAGATCCACTGGATCTTCCAGGTATTCAGCGTACGCTTCATCCACTACGAAAATAACATGCTCAGGCAGTGAACGCGCGAAGTCTAAAATCTCATCTGCTGGATTCAACGTACCCGTAGGATTATTCGGAGCAGGCAGGAATACCAACTTGGTGCGTTCATTTACCGCCGCTGCCATCGCAGCCAAATCGTGAGTGAAATTCACTAGTGGAACTTCAACGGGATGGGCCTGAAACAAGAGAGTAATCAGTTTGTATACGATAAACGCCTGTTCTCCCATCACCACCTCATCCCCTGCTTTCAAGAACGCATGGCCGATGAGCTCAATGACTTCGTTCGATCCGTTTCCAAAGACAAATTGGTCAGGTGCCAAGCCAAGCTTTTCGGATAGCTTTTGTCGCAATAAATAACAGCCACCATCTGGATAAAGATAAGTCTCATCCAAAAACGATCTTACGGCCTCTAATGCTTTGGGCGAAGCCCCTAGGGGATTCTCATTCGAGGCAAGCTTGATCGTTGTGGATGGATCTATGCCAAACTCTCGAACGACCAGGTCAATGGGTTTACCAGGCTCGTAGATCGGCTGCTTTAGGACCGAGGGATTAGCAAGATCCGTGAAACGAAGGTTGTCAGATGGCATATTTGAATATGGCAATAGGTAACAATTAGCACCATAACTCAAACGCAAAAATGAATCTATTTCTCACTGGCGCATCTGGCCTGCTTGGCCACGCACTTGCCTCCGCCTTTCTCGATGCGGGTTGGACCGTCCACGCTAGCTCTCACACCAAGCAACCACTAGATCCAAGACTGCAGCTGTATCCTTGCGACCTTTCGCAAACCCATGCCTTAAGACCGCCTCTGGAAACCGTTCAAGCTGACGCCATCATCAATGCTGCAGCCATCACCATCCCAGCAGAATGCGCAAAGGCCCCAAATCTATCGAGAGCCCTCAACATAAACCTCCCAACCACGCTGGCTGAATTCGCGGCGGAAAATAAAACACGCTTGATCCACTTCTCCACCGACATGGTCTTCGACGGCAAAGCCGAGAACTACGCAGAGAATAGTCCGCCGAACCCGACCAACCTCTATGGCGAGCATAAGCTTGAATCCGAAAATCGAATACAAGAACTATACCCCGAGGCGTGCATCGTCAGACTGCCATTACTGATGGGCAACAGCCCAGCTGGAACGCGCTCTGTTCATGAAGCTCTCTGGAGCCAATGGAGCCAGGGAGCAACGACTCCTCTTTTCGAGGACGAGTGGCGTACTCCCGTCTCGGTATGCAATGTTGCATCGTTGACGAAGGAACTCTTTGCAACGCCCACCATTCAAGGCCTCTTCCATTGGGCAGGCCCCACTCATTTGAATCGCTGGGAGATGGGGAATCTTATCGCCGATAAACTGGGCGTACCCAAGAATTTGCTACAACGAACGTTAGCTCGCGATTTCCCTCAATTCAAAGATCGTCCACTCAACCTAACGATGGACAGCTCCAAACTAAAGGTGTTGGTCCAAACAGAACCAGCACCTTTTGAAAATCAATTAGAGGACTTGAGAGTCCTGAGGTCTTAACCGTTTTTATTCGAGCGACTAGTGTTGTAGTCAGTAGCTTTTGCAGGAGCTAGTCGATTCGAACGAGTCGTATTGTGGTTCGCTGCCGATTTTTGAACCTGACCAAATTGCTCACGGTGCTTAAAGCGTAGCTTTACTACCTCTTGTTGTCCTTTTTTCTGAATGGAAACCACCTTCACATTCTTCAACAGAAATTGTTTCCCATTTTCAGCAAGCGCCATCTCACCGATTTCATCACCAGAATTTTGGGACTTGGCTAGCAAGGGCGAGGACTTATCGATACGTTTGGTGAAGGAGACAGTTCCTCCAGCAGCGGCTCGTTTATTACTTGTACTTTCTGGAGCCATCCAGCGAATGGGTCCAACTTCCGAGGCATTACTCTTATCAATGGCTTCACCTTTGATATCGCCAATTTTTATATAACTAGCGCTGAAGAGTGAGCTGGAAATGAGCGAGAACAGGGCTGCAGATACAACGAAGGCAGTTAGTTCATAGTACGTATGGGATTAAGTTAGGAAAGGAGCTATAAATAAGCTCCTTACTCTCGAAAAAACGATCGTTATTTGAAACCCGTTTTTTACGGATTGTTACACGGACTTTTCCAAAGTCGCCACGTTTTCGATGTGCCTGGTCTGCGGGAAAAGGTCAAATGGCTGCAATTTCGTGATCTTATAGCCTGCCTCCAGAAACTTCGCCAAATCACGCATATGGGTCGCCGGATCGCAGCTAACATACACTACTCGAGCTGGGCCAAAAGCAAACAACTGCTCAAGAAATTCCTCGCTACAGCCCTTGCGCGGCGGATCCACAATCACAACCGATTCATCGGCTGGATGGGCAATATTAGCAAACAAGTGCGCGGCATCGCCGACTTGGAAGGTGCAATTCTCAAGACTATTTAGCGCCGCATTGGCGCGGGCATACTCAACTGATTTTTCGCTGATCTCGATCCCTACCGCTTGCTCAAAATGGCGCCCTGCATAAAGTGCAAACAACCCTGACCCGCAATAAGTATCCAATAGATAGCGCACGCCTTCTCCTTGAGCCTCCTGTAGAACATGCTCAGCAAGAAGGGGAAGTATGAACGGATTGTTTTGGAAAAACTCACTGGCCTTAAAGCGAAATACTACATCATCAACGACTTCCGTGACAATGGCTTTGAAGTCGGTTTCCACCCCTTCCTGCACATGCCGAAGGAGAATGGTTGCTCCGTTTTTATAGTTCTTAAAGTTATCAAACACATTCTGCCGAGCTTTTGGCAGTTCCTCATTAATTTCGTCGGTGGCAATCGGGCACTGCTCCACATCCACCAGGCGATTCCGACGGCCCACTTCAAGGAATCCTATTTTGAAGTCCTTTCCTGCACGTGGTTTTTGGAAATGAGGAGTCAGCTTGGAGCGGTAGCCAAATGGCTTTGGAGAACCAATGGCAGGCTCCACAGTGTAGCCTTCACCAATCTGGCGATCAACCAACTCCTGGACGTGGCTCGTTTTAATTCTCAGCTGTCCCTCGTAGTTCAAATTCTGATACTGGCACCCGCCGCAGAGTCCAAAAAGGTTGCAGCTCGGTTCAACCCGGTCCGGAGAGGGCTCCAAAACTTCAACCAAGTCGGCATCCGAGTAATTGGCATGATTACGATAGACACGAGCCTTCACCCGTTCACCTGGAAGAGCAAAGGGCACCATCAGCACCCATCCATCCACGCGTCCAACGCCCTGGCCGAGATTGGTCAGATTGTCGATATCGACATCCACCTCTTCGTGGTATTGAAATTTTCCTTCACGGAATCCTCTAGGTGCTTTGGGCATAATGTACTCGAAAGGCAGGAAGTGAAGCCCTACGGTGCGCCCATATCAATACTCGAATCAACCAATGCCTCTGACAACCATTGATAGTCTCCAGAATCCACGCGTCAAACGCGCCAAAGCTCTGTCCCAAAAACGGCAACGAGATCGGGAAGGTTTATTTCTCTTGGAGGGGGAACGCGAGTTAGCACGCGGCCTTGCGGCTGGTATTGAAAGTACACAGATTATGCTCTGCCCTGAACTCTTTAAGCATGGGCAGGCCTCTGAGCACCTGCACGAGGAACTTATATCAGGAGATGTTCCTGTCATATATCTCGCTAAAAATGTCTTCGAACATTGCTCCTACCGGGAAAATCCCGACGGATTCCTTGCCGCCTGCAGGACATTTAGCCGTTCGCTTGAGGACATTAAACTATCCGACAACCCGCTCCTGCTCGTTCTCGAATCCGTCGAAAAACCAGGCAACCTCGGGACCATCCTACGCACAGCGGATGCCACTGGTGTTGATGCCTTGATTCTCAATGACCCCATCACAGACATATTTAACCCCAATGTCATTCGTGCTTCAGCGGGTGTGGTTTTCAATGTCCCCACGATCATAGCGTCGCCAGAGGAGACACAATATTACTTAAAATCTCAATGTATCCAGTCCATAGCTACAACGCCTGATACATCCACCCTCTACTACGATGTGGCGTTAAACAAACCCTCCGCTATTCTCATGGGCAGCGAGAAAGACGGACTTTCCAATTTTTGGTTGAAGGAAGCCGACATAAAAACCAGATTACCTATGTCGGGCCAGGCGGACTCTTTAAATGTCAGCGTTACAACCGCCATCATGCTGTATGAAGCCATTCGGCAGCGTACTTAATTCCCCCATAAATTTTACTCCCTCATAAATGACCGAAAATAATCTTTCGGAGTCCTATGATGATTCCCCCTCCAATGATACCCAGGATACACCGGAAAATCCTCCTCCTCCTCCTCCTGAAATACCATTAACTAGTGAACCAACCATTTACAAATTTTCCTTCACCGGGACAACCGGTGAGTACTTCCGCATTTGGATTGTTAATTTGTTTCTCACAATCATCACGTTAGGAGTTTTCCTCGCGTGGGCAAAAGTAAGACAGAGGAAGTACCTCTACGGAAATACCTGGTTGGACAATGACAATTTTGGATTTCATGGCAGACCAGTTGCTATCCTTACAGACTACTTTATCTTTTTGTGGGTCTCATACTATACTCTCAAGGAGGCTATTTGAATGTATTTATCCCGTTTACGGTATTGCTCATCTTTATTATCTTATACCCTTTTCTTGCCTATAAAGCCATTCGGTTCCGTGCCCGATACTCATCCTATCGAAACATCCGATTTCATTTTGTGGGAGAACTTCATGTCGCTTATATTCGATACCTCGTCTGGGCCTTGTTGATCCCATTTAAGTTTGGTCTCATTATTCCATACATTGCTTACCTTAAGAAAGAATACCTAGTAAACTTCATGCTATTTGGCAGACGTCCATTTTGGTTTCATGGCGAGGCCGGACATTTCTTTCCAGCTTACTTCATCGGAGGGATCATCATGATAAGTGGCTATGTTTTAGTCTTCATAGGACTCTTCTCCCTGGTTTATCCTTCGATCTTGAGTCCGCAGGATGCTGCAGAACCCAGTAACACCAAGTGGATAGTCGCAACTGTCTTTATTTATGCGGTTATCATGGTGGCCTATTCTATTGGCCGTTCGGTGATCTTTACCATGATCCAGAACTATTCCTGGCAACATATCAAAATGGGCGGACGCATATCTTTCAGGTCCAATTACCGGATCGGAGCCTACACGCTAGTGCAACTTACTAATTTATTAGCTATTGTAGGCAGTCTTGGATTGGCCATTCCTTGGGCCACAATACGGAGGCCCCGCTTTCTAATGGAGAACCGCTACATCACCGCTGATCTGGGAAAACTTGGTGAAACACTTGAGCATGCAACTAAACATGAAGCAGCCATAGGCGATGCTGCTATCGAATATCTGGACTTTGACATAGGGCTATGAAGACGTTTACTGCAATTCGTTTTGACGGCAGCCGAAGCTCGGGAATCCCAGCAGAAGTTACAATCCTTGAAGATACGCAAATAGAGGTTGTTTGTGAAGATCAGGCAGAAGTAATTAAATTATCCGAGTGCCGGATGGACCCACCACTTGCTAATATCCGACGCGTTGTCGCATTGCCGGATGGATCCCATCTCGAAACTGAAAACCTGGAGATTTTTGATAAACTCTACAGAAAACGTCACCAAAAAATCGGGATGAGGCTAGTATTCTGGCTAGAGAGTAAATGGCCCTTAGTAGGCATTTGTGTCTTGGGACTCATAATCTCTCTGATTTCAGCCTTCGTTTGAGGCATACCGGCTGTTGCGAGGGTCGTTGCAAAATCGTCTCCAGTGGAATGGAATGATGCTCTGGGCAATGGCACGATGGAAGCACTGGATGAATACTTCATGGAAACAAGTGAACTGAGTGAAGAAGACAAAGATAAATACACGACTTGGTTCGATGAGCTAAAAATAGATTTCCCAAGTGATCATGACTTGGAAATTAATTTCCGCGCTTCATTCATGGGTCCCAACGCTCTTGCTCTGCCCAACGGAATGATTGTTATTACCGATTCGCTTATCGAGCTGATGGATGATCGTGAAGAGTTTGAAGCTGTCATGGTACATGAAATAGCTCATGTTTTAGAGCGGCATTCGCTTCAAATGGTCCTTCGGGATGCTGGAGTATTTATCTTCGTCTCAGTTGTTCTGGGTGATGCTTCTACCGTAACAACCTTGTCAGCATCCATCCCTTATATGTTGGTGGAAAACGGCTACTCACGAAAAATAGAATCTGAAGCCGACCTTGTATCCGGACAATGGCTACAATCAAAATACGGAAGTACGGAATCTCTCAAGTCCATCCTCACCAAGCTGTATGAATCATCGGAAGGAGCAGAATTGCCTGAGATGATATCAACACATCCGGATCTTGAAAATCGGATCATGCTTTTGGAGGAAACTTTTTCTCTTCCGGAAGACTCCGAAGAGTAGTAAGGCCCGGGTACGTCCCACTGGGCGTGAATCTTTTTTGAATCTTTTTCTAAGAAAAGGGGCGTATCAGGTGTTAGCTCTGTAAATGAACCCCCCACAAAACACTGATTCACCATGCCGCCGGACGTAGAAGAAAGCCAATGGGCGTGGGTGCAGAAAGCGATGGAGCTACACCAATCCGCCTTAATTCGTTATGCCCAGCAAATTTTGCGGGATGGCGATCAAGCCCGGGATGCCGTGCAGGAAGCATTTATAAAACTCTGCAAGGAATCTCCTGACCACATCGCCGACCACCTACTCCCTTGGCTCTTCCGCGTCGTTCGCAATCAGTGTCTCAACATCCTTAGAAAGGAAAAACGCATGAGTCACTTAGACAATCTGGATACCGTCAGCGTCCAGAATAACCCAGCCGACGATCACCCAAAAGAACAACGGAAACGCGAGGCCATCACCTCCCTATTCGAATTAGTCGATACCCTACCCACTAAACAACGCGAGCTAGTCCTGCTCAAATTCCAACAGGACTTCAGCTACCAGGAAATCAGCGACGTCACCGGCCTTTCGGTCAGCAACGTCGGCTACATCCTACACCAGGCCATCCGCTCCCTGAAACAATCATGGGAAGCCCTAGAAACCGCCCCCACCGGAGGAACCCTATCATGAAACATTTAGACCCCAATGATCCACGCTTCACCGCCAAAGCTCTTGGCGAAGAAGAAACCCAAGACATCAACCCAGACGCGAATAAAGAGTTTAACTCTCTCCAGTCATTCGCGGACACACTCAGAGACGAGCTAAAATCCCGTGATGAAAGCGAAGTGCTGACCAGCGAACAAAAGGAACGCGTTCGCTCAGCTGTTCAGACGAAACAAAAGAAGGTTCTACGTTTTCCAGTGTGGATCAATGCAGTTGCCGCATGTCTCGTTCTGGGATTGGTGGGGATTGTCTCACTCAAGACCGTCGATAACCACGACACACCAATCGTTCAAGGGGAGCAAGAGATACGGCTTGATCTACCTATGAAGCCGGAAAGCAGCGAACATATCCCCTTACGCAGATCTACTCCGGAAGAAGGAACATTGATTGAAGCTGAAATCGCAGAACTGGATGCAAGAAGCAGACCAGCTCAACTATTGAGTCCAACTCCTAGTGCTTTTCAGGAAAAGCTACCCCAGCTTGAAACTCAATTCGAACACACGAATCGCCAGAACAACCCAGTGATCTTTGCAGCTCAAGACTTTTATCAGCTACCAACAGAAGTGGCGGTTGAAGATTCCCCTAAATTCGGGCTTCCAGACTCTAATCAAGTTTTTGAACCCGAACAGGAACCGCTAATTAGTCAGCCTTCACTCGATCTTGCAGGAGCATCAATCACAGCCATCACCGAGGAATACCTGGAAGATGTAGGCACTTCAAGCGGCTCCTCTTCCAGAATGCAAGCGAAGGAAAATAAACTTACGAAATCACCAGCAACTCCCTCACCTATAGCGTTCACGAATAATTTCGTTGATACAAAAAACTCCTCTGAAAGAGATCGAAATGCTCAACTCATAGAAGACCGGCTTGCCATCCCTATTGAAAGAAGAGCACACGTATCTGGTGGAAGCACGGTTACGATCAACCTCAACCCGCCGCCGAAACAAGAACCATGGAACCGCGAAGCCTACGATCGGCTCGTTGAAAACTCCTTCAAGAATCCAAGCGATCATCCGCTGTCCACATTCTCCATCGATGTAGATACTGCCTCTTACGCAAACATGCGTCGTTTCCTGAATAACGGCCAGCTCCCTCCGGCTGACGCAGTGCGGATTGAGGAAATGATAAACTACTTCTCATACGACTATGAAGGGCCAACAGATGAAACACCATTCGCGGTGCACGTTGAATCAGCTTCGGCTCCCTGGAATGAAGATCATCGATTAGTAAGGATCGCATTACAGGGAGAGAAGATCGATCTATCCGAACGTCCCGATGCCAACCTGGTATTCCTGATCGATGTATCCGGATCCATGAGCAACCAGAACAAACTGCCTCTGGTCCAGCGTTCACTTAATCTACTGGTCGACCAGATGGAAGCTCGTGACCGCATCTCCGTGGTTGTCTACGCTGGAGCGTCCGGCCTGGCCCTTCCCTCCACTACCGCCAATAACAAGGAGACGATCCAGCATGCCATTAGCAACCTGCAGTCTGGAGGCAGCACCAATGGAGGAGCCGGTATCGAGCTGGCCTACTCGGTAGCGCAGAAGCACTTCGTTGAGGATGGTATCAACCGCGTCATTCTTTGCACCGATGGAGACTTCAATGTCGGAACGACAGACCGTGGAAGTCTGACCCGCATGATCGAAGAAAAAGCCAAGACCGGCGTCTTCTTCTCTGTGCTCGGTTTCGGAATGGGCAACTACCAGGATGCATCGATGGAAGAACTCTCCAATAAAGGGAATGGCAATTACGGCTACCTCGACTCGTTCAAAGAAGCGCGCAAGGTGTTTGTCGACGACATGCTCGGAACCCTCTACACTATCGCCAAGGATGTGAAGATCCAGGTGGAGTTCAACCCGACTCAGGTTGGTTCGTACCGACTCATCGGATACGAGAATCGTATGCTAGCGAAAGAAGACTTCAACGATGACACCAAAGATGCAGGCGAGATCGGTGCTGGCCATCGGGTGACAGCTCTTTACGAGATCGTCCCCCCCGGGATTGCTGAAGGAAAGACTTCCTCAGTGGACCCACTCAAATACCAAGCCGCAACAGAACCCTCAGCAAAATCTGCCGAGTTGCTCACCGTAAAGCTGCGCTACAAACAGCCCGACGAAGATGTCAGCTCTTTGATCGAGCATCCATTCATCGACAACGGTTCTGAGCTGGAATCAACGAACGCAGACTTTCGTTTCGCCACCGCCGTGGCCAGCTTTGGAATGTTGCTGAGACAATCTGAGCGGATTGCAGAGATGAATCTTGAAGACGTACTCTCCATAGCCACCAAATCAAAAGGCAATGATTCCGGCGGACTTCGTTCCGAGTTTATCGAGCTCGTTGAGAAGGCTATATCGCTTCAGCCAAAAACGGGAGAAACCCAAGAGTAGCAAAATAGTGGTAGGGACGCATCGCCGAGGCGTCCGTTCGTGAACCAATGAGTTTCGGACGGCCCGGCGGTCCGTCCCTACCCTTTAAGGTGGGCGACCAACTCTTCCACGCCTTGCTCAGTCGTCATCGCTGGTTGATAACCCAGGTTTTGCCGAGCAGCGGAGATGTCGAAGTAATGGTCCTTTGCCAATTCAGTTGCAACGAAGCGTGTCATGGGAGGCTCCCCTTTTAAGCGAAGCGTTTTCCAAACACCCTCCATCACGGCCCCGACTCGGTAAGCGGACTTTAGCGAAATCTGTTTTTCAACTGGGGCTACCCCCAGGCGCTGAAGTAGATCATTGATCCAATCCCAAAGCACAACCGGCTCACCCTGAGTAATAAAGTATGCTCGACCACAACCTTCCTGACGTTCCAAGGCAACCTGAGCACGAATCTGGGCATCGGCTGCATTCTCTACATGAACGACATCCACCTTGTTCAGGCCGTCGCCAACAATCCGCAGTTTGCCTGCCCAAGCACGGTCCACAACGCGAGGAATCAAATGGTTGTCTCCCACACCCCAAATCAAATGCGGTCGGAGTGCGATCGTCCGTAATCCCGAACCATCGGGATCGTTGGCGGAAAGAACTTCTTCTTCGGCGATACGCTTTGTGTGCGCGTAATGACAAAGCCAGTCTTTGCCATAGGGTTGATTCTCATCGACCCCTTGGAGAGCTTCTCCATTAAAAACTACACTGGGAGTGCTGGTATAAACGAGCCTTTGAGTGCCAAGCTCTTTGCATGCATTGAGAACGTTCCGGGTTCCAATGACATTGGTTTGGTAATAATCTTCCCAGCTTCCCCACACACCTGCTTTGGCAGCGATATGTTGAATCACTTCTGCTCCGCGGGCTGCTGCGCGCACGATTTTCGCATCGCGAATGTCACCTTGAATTACGTCGACGCCTGCTTCTTTCAGGTCGGGTCTTTCCGACCTTCCAAGCACCCTGACAGTATAACCTCGGGCTAGGAGTTTCTTCACTACATAGCGACCGAGAAAGCCTCCGCCACCTGTAACCAATATCTTCATATAAACCTATGTGACGTTTTTTGCGAGGAATGCCACGAAAATTTTCCCTTTCTTATGCATCCGCGATTCAGAGAGCCTCGTATCAAATTCTAAGCTCATACGTTTAAACCTCTATTTCATTTTAAAATGAAAAATCCTATCGGGAAATTGACCACCGTTTTCTTGCTACTCGGACTAACCGCATCCTCCTATGCGCAGAAGCAGCCAGTCCCTCACGCCACCTTCTCAACGTTCACAACAGGACGAGATGGCGGCCATGTATTTAAGGTCGAATCAATCTCTTCAGAAGGCCTTTGCGCTACCGTTCGCTACATCGAGATGCAGATTCCAGGTCCTCACTTTCAGGCCCTCGTCGATTTCGATGAGCATATCAGCATCCCCATCCTCAGCCAACCATTTGAATAAATCCACGCGGTCAATCAATTCGGCGAACACGTTTATGCTTCCTTCCTTTGGCAAGGTCGAACCTTTGAATCCACACCCTGCCCCATCCAATATGTCATAGCACCACCCAGTGTCATTCTTTACGAAGCACCAAGTGCCCTGCCGATGACAAATACCTCCAACCGCGCGGAGGTATCAGAAGGGAATCCTGCCATTGCAGGATTTGTATTAAACGAACCGTCTTGGGTCATCATTCGCGGTATCGGCCCTTCCATGAATTTGGAATCTGGATACATCGACGATCCAGTTATTACTCTGCATGCCGATCAATACTTGTTAGAGGATTTCAACGACGACTTAGAGAATTCCATCACCAATGACAACTGGCAGGACACGCTCCGGTCGGACACCTTGGATCACTGGAAGCTAGCTCCAGAAAACGAGAACGAATCGGCACTGGTGACGTATTTAAATCCCGGACCTTACAAAGTGCATTTATCAAGTAACGGCGAACTGGGATCCGGGTTAGTAGAAGTATATGTGGCTCCTTACGCCCTTCCTTCAGAGTAGAACAGGCATCTTGCCTGTTTATTTTCCGAAGACAAAAGAATCACTTATCATTCGAAAACGCCCAATAGGAGAACTAGTCACAGCTGTGTGCTTCTTTAACTAAAGACAAAACAGGCAAGATGCCTGTTCTACTTTATTGGTCCCTAAACTCTTTCGCCAAAGTCAGCCGGTGAATCTTGGCATTGTGCCGCACGTCTACGGGAAATGATTTGTGGAAAAATACTCGTTTCACTTGAGCAGCTGACGAATCTTCAGGAATTGCATTCAACAAGATCTCTGCCCATTCCTCACCTGCTTGTTGATCCTGTTCCGGCTCAATCACAATCGCAGGAACTTGATTTCCCGGTTCGCCCAGGCCAATCAAAGCGGAGCGAAAGACTCCATTCTGCTGATTGAAAATCGCCTCAATAGGATCGGTGAACAAAACCCCGTCGGTTGCTTGCACCCGTTCGGCAACCCGGCCACAGAACCAAATGCTGCCATCCTCATCGAGATAAGCTGAGTCACCCATGCGATGCCAGATGGTATCGCCATCTTTGATTTTCCCTTTGGAGGTAGCCTCTTCAAGATGATCATATCCCTTCGTTACAACCGGGCCTTTCACGATCAATTCTCCTACCTCGCCTGCAGGTAATACATCCGCCTGATCCAGGGTACCGATGGGAGTTTCCACAATCCGAATCACGCGAGCCTCCATTTCAGTAACGGGTTTACCCACACAGGTTCCAGCACCTTGACTGGTTTTTGACTGTGTCTCTTCAAGTATCTGTTTTCCCGACAAGCTACTCACCGGTAATGACTCGGTAGCGCCGTAGGGTGTGTGAATCTCGCCATTCACGATTACCTTTTTGAAAGATTCGATCAGCTGAGGAGGAACAGGAGCACCTGCCATTAGGACACGTCGAATACTGGGTAGTTGAATCGACTCCTTTTCACAGTAACGACAAATCTTCGTCCACAACACAGGTGAGCCAAAGGAGTTGGTTACTTCGTTTTGCAAAATGGCCTGGACGATGTTTCTGGGATCGACCGTAGCAGGTCGGCTCGGATTCATTTCCGGCACAATGGTTGTCATCCCAAATGCAGGGTTAAACAGAGCGAACACAGGCAGCATAGGAAGGTCCACTTCACCTCGCTCGATGCCGTAAGCCTTTCCAATCAACCGCACCTGCGCATCAAACATCCCGTGTTCATAAAGCACTCCTTTGGGAGCACCCGTGGAGCCTGAGGTAAACAGTATGGCTGCCAAGTCGTCGATCTCAGTATTCTCCAAGACCGGTTCAGATGAAGCTTTGCCCAAACGTTTCTCAAACGATCCTCCCACTGAAACACGAAACTGGACTCCTTTGAAACTACCCCAAAATAATCGGCTCAGCCCGATGACCATGGGAATGCCCACCAATACATCCGGCTTGGTTCGCCGGACACAGGCGAGAAAGTTTTTCACACCCATTCCAGGATCGATCACCACCGGAACGGCCCCAAGCTTGAAGAGTGCGAAGGTAATCAGAATGAGCTCTAGCCCCGGACGAACAGCTAGTTGAACGCGAGCACCTCGGACGACGCCCTGCTTTTTCAGGTAGTTTGCACAGCTATTACTCAGCGTTTCCAACTCCCCAAAAGTAAGGCTGCGATAACGGATATTATCCCCGTCCCAACCCCGCGGAATTTTCAACGCACAATCCTCTGGCTGGGCGGCAGCGGTTTTCGGGAGGAATCTGGCGACGTTAAAACTCATCAGATAAAGGGTCGTAGGCCCGACAAACTGGGCTGGCAACGGAAAAGCTGAAAGCTTGACCGCCACCCGCTGATCTGGCTTCTTAGCGCCCTTATGTCTACAGACTCATTACAAAATCCGACCATGGACGACATCATTTCCCTGTGTAAGCGACGGGGATTTATTTTCCAATCTTCCGAAATCTACGGAGGCATCAATGGATTCTATGATTACGGTCCTTTGGGGGTTGAGCTTCGTAAGAACATCAAAGACGCCTGGTGGAAAGACATGGTGCACGGCCGTGAGGACATCGTCGGGCAGGATGCATCGATCATCATGCACCCCAATATTTGGAGAGCCTCCGGCCACGTAGACAGCTTCTCCGACCCTATGGTCGACTGTAAGGAGTCAAAGATGCGTTACCGCGCAGATCACCTGCTCTGGTCGGCCGTCAGGGTTGATGGAGAAATCATTGGCTACGTTTCCACCTTGGAAGGAAACGATCAACAAGCCGATGCGGAGAAGAAGGCTGAAACGCTGAAACGTAAAGCGGCCAAACAAGGCGAACTCGGGCCAATCGAACTGAAGGAATATCTGGAAGCGACTCCCGATATCTACGAGCTGATTCCTTCGCCGGCTACTGGCAAGCCAGGTTCACTCACACCACCCCGTGAGTTCAATATGATGTTCCAAACTTTTGTGGGAGCATTGAAGGATGACTCCTCAGTTGCTTACCTGCGCCCGGAAACCGCTCAGGGGATTTTTGCTAACTTTAAAAACATATTGGATACGGCCCGCGTAAAGATCCCCTTTGGAATCGCCCAGATCGGTAAGGCCTTCCGCAACGAGATCACTCCGAAGAATTTCATTTTCCGTTCCCGTGAGTTTGAACAAATGGAAATCGAATACTTCATCGAAGCCGATGAAGACGCCTGGGAAAATTACTACCACGAATGGATCAAAACTCGCATGGCTTGGCACAAGGCAATCGGCCTGAAGGACGACCGCCTGAGCACCCACGTGCACCCGAAGGATAAGCTCGCTCACTACTCACGCGCTTGCACCGACATCATGTTCGAATTCCCCTTTGGCGTTCAAGAGCTCGAAGGGATTGCCGCCCGAGGCAACTACGACCTGACTCAGCACCAGGAGCACTCCGGCAAGTCGATGGAATATTTCGACGACCAGAAACGTGAGAAGTACATACCACACGTCATCGAACCATCTCTCGGAGTTGACCGCACCTTACTCGCGGTTCTCTGTTCTGCTTACACGGTGGAAGAGGTCGAAGACGAAACGCGTAACGTATTGAAATTTGCTCCACGCATCGCTCCGATCAAAGCGGCCATTCTTCCATTGATGAAGAACAAACCTGAGATCGTTGAGATGTCCAAGCGCATCTACAAAAACCTAAGTCTCCGTCATAACGTCTTTTACGATCAGGCTGGCGCTATTGGGCGCCGCTACCGTCGTATGGACGAAGCTGGTACACCTTACTGTATCACGATTGATTTCGACTCACTCGAAGACGGCACCGCCACGCTGCGTGATCGCGATTCTATGGAGCAGATCCGTATTCCGGAAGGGGAGCTTGCTGCCTACATCGACGAAAAGATCTACGGCTAGTAGAACATATTTTGGCAAACCGTTGATGGCCGGGCTCGAAAGGGTCCGGCCTTTTTCTGAGGTGTTTAGATCCTCAACTGTAGGAGGTAGCTTGCTGCCGATTCGTAATTCTTGGACCGTTCGTTCGGCAGCAAGCTACCTCCTACAGTTGAGTTGCCAACTTTCCCGAAAGTTGCAGGCTGAGGCCATGTCTACTCCCAATGGGACTACCCATTTCCTGATTTCAATTTGCCTAGTAGCTGTGGCGACTAGTGCCTTTGCCGTTGCCCCCCTTCCTTACTCACGCGGCGAAGTCCTTTTCGAAGACAGATTCGATACGATGGATAACTGGGTAGCGGAACAGCAACCTGGAGGCACCGTAGAGATCAAGAGCGGAAAGTTGGAGATTGATGATGTCGCCGGTTGTACCATTTGGTTTAAGCACAGAATGGAGGGCCCCGTGATGATCGAGTACGATGTGCACATGATTAAAGCAGGGGGGGCCAACGATAACACTCGCGATCTCAACTGCTTCTGGATGGCAATCGACCCGAACTATCCGACGGACATCTTTCGGAGTACATCCCGAACAGGTCAGTTCACTACTTACGATTATTTGCGGCTATATTACGTGGGCTATGGAGGGCACTTTAATACGAAAACTCGGTTTCGAAAATACAACGGTCTGGGCGAGAAGCCTCTGCTGCCGCAACACGACCTGAGTCGCAAGGAGTTCATGCTTCCGCCCAATCAAACCATGAAGATCCAAATCGTGGTTCTAGGAAACCGAACCCAATACATCCGAGACGGTGAAGTGATCTTCGACTTTTACGACCCGGAGCCCTACAGCGAAGGTTGGTTCGCCTTCCGAACAGTCAAGAATCACATGACCGCAGATAACTTCAAGGTGACACGTCTCATTCCAGGAGCCGGCGTCGATATCAACCCACCGCTCATGCACACTGGCGCTTATGATGAAGGTTACTCCATTCGTCAGGTTTCAACAGGAAGATCGCCCTCCGTTCATGCCTACATGGACATCTGCCCTGAGAGTCCGGATGGAAAACACATCACCTATTTTGAGTTTGAAGACAAAATCCCCGGTTGGGGTCATGTTATCGTGGTTGATCGCAATTCAGGAGAATCACGCTACGTATCTGACCGCGTTTTAGGGCACTCCCACGATGGGACTCGTCAACAGTGGCTAGATAACGATCACCTGATCTTTGGCGTGGAAGACGAGGAAGAGTCCATCATCGTCAATATCAACGACAAGACCAGCAGCCGTGTTAAAGGCTCCATTGGAATGGTATCCGAAATCAATCGGAATGGCCTCACGCACAACAACTACCCCATCAGTAAATATGGGAAAGATCACAAGCCATCCGAAATGATGATTATGGACCTGGCAGAGGGAACGACCCAAACCCTGCTCAACGAAGTGGAAATGATCTCCATGCATCCACGCCGAGACATCATCACTGATCCTAAATGGAAAGGTATGGGTGTATTCAAACTCCCGAAGTGGTCACCTGAAGGCGACAAGCTGTTCTGGGTCTACATGCTGGAGATCAAGGGCACCAATACAAAACTGGTAAAATCGGCACTGCTAGCCGACAGCGATGGTGGAAACATCCGCTACGTTTCCGAGATCGGGCAACACTCGATGTGGTCGGATAACGACCATCTGCTATCCTATATTCGCAAGCCAGGGTTCGACCATGGGGAAAACCCAACCGCTCAGGATGTCATGATTCATCCGACTAATGGTGAAGAAAACTATCCACTCATTCCCAATGCACTTGGCATTCACGGTTCACTCAATCCACATGGCACACTGTTTGTAACTGATATCCACGACTGGCCTCAAAAAGGCCGTCATGCCGTCTTACTCTACGACGTTGCCTCGGGCGATTATCGTGTCCTGGCCCGAATGCGAGCCGCGAAGGATGACCCAGAAAACAATTTACACCCCCACCCCAGCTGGTCACGCGATGGAAAAGGTATTTACTTCAACAGCACCGACACCGGGGAAAGCCGGGTATACTTCATCGATTTGTCGAAGTTCGAATTTAGGCCAGTTGCGAGGAGGGGATAGTTACCTTCCTTTTCAGTTTCGAAACCTCAATTGTAGGAGCTGCTTTAGCTGCGATCCTCTTAGGCATTCGATTCGCAGCTAAAGCAGCTCCTACAAAACCAGCCGTACCGGATAATTAACTACACACATTTATTCGGCTAGAGTAATTGAGTCCAGTTCTCGACGTTTAGCCCTTCGATACGATCAAACTCCTTGATGTTATTACTAACAAGAGTAACTCCGAGGCTCAAAGCGTGTGAAGCAATCAGCATATCTAAAGGACCAATCGGTTTCCCAATTTTCTCAAGTGAACATCTCACCTGTCCATAGTAGTGACAAACAGTCTCATCGTAAGGTGCGATTTCTAAGGGAGCTACAAAACCTTCTAAAGCTCCCAGATTTTTATCTACATTTTGGCTCTTGTAGACTCCAAAGCAAAGTTCCGAATAAGTGATGGAGGAAATTCCAATGTCGCCAATGGAACACCTACGAAACTTATCAAAAACGGATTCAGGCTTCTTTTTTATGATGTAGATACAAATGTCGGTATCTAGTAAGTATCTCATTCAAACATGTTTTCTCGACTATCTACGGTACCCTGCTCGCGTGTCGGCATAAAATCATCGCTGAAATTGTGAGTACTTTGAATCAATGTATCCCATGAACTCTCTTCAGGCATTAGTACAATACCTTTCCCTAGCCGTTTGATAAACACCTGTTTCCCAGGAAACCGGTAATTTTTGGGCAATCGAACAGCCTGGCTACTTCCATTTTTAAAGAGTTTTGCAGTTTCCATTCTTCAAACGTATATACTGTTAATATATACTGTCAATATTTGAATGATACAAAAAACGCCGCAGGAAACCCTACGACGTTTTGGAAATTGATCTGACGAGCAGAATCAGAAGAAGCGAATCGGTTGACCGCCTTGGCCTTCTTGCTCTTGGCGCATCTTTTCATGCTCCTCATCGGTGCAACCACGATCAGTTGGAACGTCCACTGATGCGTCATTTTGACCGACCAGCTTGTTGGAGACCATATAGGCTTCGACCTCTTCACCACTCACGTCAGCGAGCATGATACCGTCGATCTCCACACAGGGAGATAGCGGCTGGCCTGACTTCTCAACCATCTCTGCGTAATTGGACGCATTATTGATGATATCGATGTCTTCGTATTCAAGATCATGTTTCTGCATGATGGCACGCACTCCCATGCTCCATCCGCAACTAGGCTTTAGATAGGCTTTAATTTGCATAATTGTATTTTCTTAAAGGTGTTTAGTAAGACGATATTGGCTAGAGGGTTTAAAATCCCTGATATTTCAACACAAGAAGGAAATAAAAGGACAGATAGGCCAAGATAAACCAATATTAGCGCACCCCAGAAGGAAATCGACGGGTCTGATTGATCATCTTGGTGTAGCTATTCTGGAATTGTTTGTAGGTATCGGCTCGGCCCAAGGTAACCGTTTCGGTAGCCACGAAGTTGTCAATGTGGGCTGAGTATTCCTTATTGACCATGACCCCGAGGAAATCACCGGATTTACTGAACATGACACTGGATTCACGGGGCTTGAACTCCCCCATGAGGCGATTCATGAAACGGCTATCAATACGAAAATGTTCAGGAGTATTCGTATCCAAAGTGAATCGTGCATCGCCGTAGCCATTGTTTTCTCGATCGACCAATACCGCCTGCGGAAACTGCAAGGGATCAGTGGCCACATAGAATGGTTCGGACTCGATAAACTCTGCCCACCCCGCTTCAAGGGGAACTGCAAGGATGCGGTTATCAATGGATAGAAAGTCGATTGTTTTCAGAGGATAGGTCCTTCTGCCCAGTCGGATATCACCACGGACATTGATCGTCGAATTGCGAAGATCGTTTTCGGAAATGCCAAGATCTTCCCAGGTAAATACCACTTTGAGGTCCTGCCCATCGGAGACCACGATCGGCAAAATGGTTACTAACTGCTCGTCACCTCCACGCCGATTGGATTTTTGGAACCGCACATCAATGCTCACGCCACTTCCGAGGAAGTCTGAAAAGATCTGGTTGGCATTCCGTGGCTGGGCTCGGCGGACTTCCTCGGCAATTTGAGAAAGGCGCTCGGTTTGTGCATTCACACCCTCAGTCAAGTTGGTAGCCAATTGTGCGGCATGTTCCTGAAGCTTTTGATTCTCTTCACGCACAGTTAAGACTTCCGAACGTACTTGCTGCAGATTCTCTCGGACCAGTCGGCTTTCTGTTTCGGCAAGTTGAAGCTGCGTATCCAACGCGGCCGCTTTTTGCTCGGCCGCACGTTGGGATGCCTCCAGTTCGGCTTGCCTGGTTTCAGCTGCAGCAATCGCCGCCTGTTTATCTTGAAGCTCTTTTTGCAGGGCCTCCATCTGACGAAGCTTGCGCTCAGCATCCCGCCGCTGCTCCTCGAGCGCGTCGTTCATCTGCTCAACTTCTTTCTGCGTTGTATTTAGAACTGCAATACGCTCCTCGAGATCATCTTCCAATTGTTCCTTGTTCTTTTCGAGCTCCAGACGTTCTGCCTCGGTCATGGCTAACTCTTGCTCACGCTCACTTAAGGCGTCCTGCGTTTCCTCGAGGTTCGTGGATCTCTCCTCCAACTCCTTTTGAGTATCCTGCAAGGAAGCAGCCATGTTCTCGTTCGATTCCTCTTCCAACTCCAAAGACAGCTTCAGAACTTCAATGATGTCCTCCTGCGCTTGGATGGGATCTTCGGGCAGGACTTCCATTTCGGGTTTATCCTCCTCGGGCGCGTCAAACCGTGCCAAAGCCAACAGGCTCAGCAGCAGAAAGTCGCAGATGATAAGCAGAAGCGTCTTGTTCATGGTTTATTCGTCCGCCTGAAGGATAAGTACTTTTCGGTAAGGCCGGAGGTGAAACACTTTCAATAATGCCACAAAAATGATGCCAAACAAAGTGGAGGAATAGGCAGCCATCAAACTGGCTTGAACCACACCAATCGCTAAGAAAATGAGCGAAAGCACAGTGCCGGTGAGCCCCAGGTAAAGCCCGCTATCGAAGAGCTGATCTTCATTCTCCAAGAGCTCTAATTTTAGTTTGGGCGATCCGGCCATTTTGCGGATCTCTGTAATCTTGATCAGGCCTGCCATGTAAAGGGCGACCTGCATCAAGAAGAAGATCGAAATGGTGATGACTGTTATCTGGTCCATGGTGTCGTTACGTTCGGTTGGAGTAAAAAGGGATTCAACGGTATCCTGAAACGCCCATTCGAGTCGAACCTCCGGTTGAAGAGTTTGACTTTGTCGAAAAACGCCTGGTTCCATTATGAGGATAATTAGCAGCGAAAGAATCAAGGTTAGAGTGATGGTGCGGAGGGTACCTACGAATGGATTCGGTTTTCGGGTACGCTTAAAAGTATGAAACAGGAGCGGAAAGGCTTTCAGCCCAAAGCCGGTCAAACATAAGGCCGCCAATGCGGTAAACAGTCCTTTGAAAATAAGGAAGACTCCTGGATTGCGGGCTGCGGGCAAAAGTAAGGCTGGATTGTCGAGCAGTGTCGGCATCTTTTGAGCGAGCGCCAGGCGCCTGGTCGGCTGCTCCACTTTTTTCATCTCATCCAGTAAATAATACAACGCCCCTTCCCCATAACTGAGACCTAGGCCCAGGTCATCCAGCCCTTCTTTAGGAAAAGCATCAAGATAGGCGATTACTCGCTGAGCGCTTTCCGCCTGAAGAATGGCAACATAGATCCAGCTAAAGGTCTCGTCATAGTTGCGCGCATAGGCAGCCACTTGCTCCAGTGCCTCAGGTGATTCCAGAAAAGGCAGTAATTGGACCAATTGGTTCCAATTCATGCGCTTGCCCAATGAGAAAAGCGCGAAGTAAACCCGCTCAAGGTCCACCACGGCGTAGACATCTTCAATATTATCGGCCAAGGAGCGCACGGTCGCAGCCACTTCAGGCGAGAAGTGGTTTCCCTGCATCAATAAGGCGCCCAATAAGATGGTCGCCTCAAGTGGTTGACCGGCCGCAGAATCCACCGGCATAAACTGCCGTGTGCCAGCCATCTTCTTTGTTTCCAGAACGGCACGAACAGACGTGCTCCTGGAATTGGTCAAAAAGGAGGACAACGAAACGCGCGTTTGGGAAGGAATGAGTATAGGGATGAGCTCAGTTCGCTTGGCTGCTCTCAGCTGAGGATCGATACGCAAAATCTGATCGAAGTAGACATCCGGCCCTCCGGTAATGGCATATTCGGGAAACAATTCAGTCGCTCGAGCAATACTCTGCCGAACTTGGGAGCCGTCCCCCACGTCCAGCGATTCAGCAGCATCCAGACAAATGGAGGCTGCACCCAATTGGTCGAGCTGCACCTGATTGGCGGCGGCTTCAACCAGGCTTGGTGTGTCTTCCCCCACAGCCTCAAGGAGCTGACTATTTACCAATTGCCAGTATACGGGGACCATCCATCCCACGAATGCCAGCAACACGGCGGTGATCAGAAGGATAAATGGGCGAAACATGGGTGGCTAATGGAATTATAAAAACTGTGAACAAGAGAGTGAGTAATCTCAATGAGCTATTTGATCCCTTTGTCGAAAATCAAATCAAGACATTGGCCCTCAGAGATACCCAGTGACTTGACGCCGGAAGATTCAGTCTCAAGCTAACACAACATGGCGCTTCGAATTTCCAGTTACAACGAACCGATTCTCCGCGAGACAGGGAAACAGATTGAACTATTTGACGACGAACTGGCAGAACTCTGCGATCAAATGGTCGAGACCATGTGTAAAAACGAGGGGATTGGTCTGGCTGCTCAGCAAATTGGCCGTGCACTCATGCTCTGTGTGATTGATGTGCCCCAATCAAGAGACCATAGCTTTTCATTCACCCTCGACGGCAAAAGCCCTCCGGCAGAACTCATTATGCCGATGGCTATCATCAACCCCACGGTTGAGTTACTTCCGAGTGCAGAGACTACCTATGAGGAAGGATGTCTTTCGTTTCCTGGTATAAATGGAAGTGTCGTTCGCCCCGATAAAGTCCGGGTTTCCTTCCAGGATGAAAATGGAGATCCACACGAAATGGAATGCAACGGACTCCTGGGGCGATGCGTTCAGCACGAAGTAGATCACCTCAACGGAGTCTTGTTTATTGACCGTATGGAAAAGGAGAGCCTGGAAATTGTTGAAGGCCGGATCAGAAAACTGAAGAAGCAGACCCAGAAGTTTCTGAAAAAGCAGAATTAGCTGCCTGAATCAATCCGTTCACGGTGAGCGGCGGCCACGGCAATGTATTTCTCAGCCCAAAAACGAAGACCTTCCTGACGTTCCTCGGCTAAGGGTCGCACTCTGCCTGGTACTCCCATCACCATAGAGCCAGGAGGCACAATCATTCCTGGCGGGACGACTGCACCTGCGGCGACGATGGACCGACGACCGATAACAGCGCCATCGAGAATGGTAGAGCTCATACCGATCAAGCATTCATCCTCAATCGTACACGCGTGAACCATGGCCTTATGCCCCACAGTTACGTAATCGCCTATGATTACAGGAAGGTCATCGGCCAAGTGAATCACCGTTCCGTCTTGGATGTTAGAGCCCTCTCCAATGATGATTTTTTCAATATCTCCGCGAATGACACATTGATAAAGTACACAAGCTCTTGGTCCGATTCGAACATCACCCATCACGTCGGCTGATGGAGCTATCCAAGCCGTAGGATCGATCTGGGGTGTCCTGGATAAGAATTTATCAAGTCGCTCTTGGTGGGTCATTTAAAGAGCTACTTTGCAGAAGCATATTGAAAAGAAAATCTTCAATTCCGAAATCCGACGACTTACTTAACCGGCTTAACCAAGGTGGTAATGACTTCGAAGTTAGCCAGATTCGCTTTTTTCCCAATGGCATAAGCAAGATCACGCTCAAGCTCGTCGGAGATACGAAAATCGGCTTTGGAATCTTCTCCGGAGCCGACACTCATGATTTCACCGATGTAGTTAATTTTTCCGCCTTCAACTTCTATTTCCAGCTCCACTCCAGATTGGCGACCAGAAGAACCTGGGATGAAGTAACCACCGACGACCAGAGTTCCTCGAGAATCAGCCACCGCAAGCAGTCGATATTTCCCCGCAGGCAATTCGGAAAAATAAATAAATCCGTAAGTGCCTTTTCCAAGAAATCTTCCTGGATTCATTAATGCTGTATTCGTTTCATCCTCCCATGGAATAAACCATACAATCTCCTCCGATTTATTCCCATCGGCATCCACTGCGTATACATACCAATTCACGTTACTCGCAGAATTGAGTGAAAACATACCGTTTTGCAGTCGCCCATTCGATACCAGAACAACTCCTACCTCACTATGACTTGTGAGTGAACCTTGATCAAGGAGAGGGGTGCTGTTGTAGGAAACACAGCCACTAAAGAATAGAAATGCCAAACTGCATGTGGCAACGAAGTAGAGGGGGAATCGACAATTCATTGGCTTAAAAAACTAAGTTAAAGCAGGATCACTCAACATAGAAGTCCAAAGAGAATCAATTGTCGAACTGGGCGGGCAATTAATACACAAAAAACTAATCCAGAATGGGTATTAAAATAAGGTGTAAAGGGGAACCAGAAGGCAAATCCTGCGCTTTACATATCAAAATATCCTGATATGATGATATGTTATTAAGTTTAAGGGATCCCATGCCGATAAGTCTTCCAAGTACCAAACCAGAAACCCAGAGATACCAACAGTTAAGGGAACTATTGGGGCAACGTATTGCTTTTTTGGACGGAGCGATGGGCACTATGATTCAGCGGCACAAGTTGTCGGAAGAAGACTTCCGCGGTGAGCGATTCAAGGAGCACCCCAAAGATTTAAAGGGCAATAATGACCTGCTCAGTCTGACTCAACCGGCAATTATCGAGGAAATTCACCGCCAATACTTGGAAGCGGGATCTGATATTATTGAAACCAATACCTTTAGTTCGACTACGATCGCACAGGCGGATTATGGCTTGGAAGATATTGCCTACGAGTTAAACAAAGTCTCCGCAGAACTTGCCAGGAAGGCAGCCGATACGGTTATGGCTGAGCACCCTGATCGCGTATGTTTCGTGGCGGGAGGCCTGGGCCCTACCAACCGCACAGCTTCGATGTCACCCAATGTAAACGATCCGGGCTATCGCGCTGTGACGTACGAGGAATTGGTAGAAGCCTACTACATGGCGGCCAAAGGGTTGGTAGACGGAGGAGCGGACATACTGCTTCCTGAAACAACTTTCGATACCCTTAACATCAAAGCAGCTCTCTACGGTATAGAGAAATTACAGGACGAATTACCTGAGCGCATCCCCGTGATGATTTCGTTCACGATTACGGATGCTTCGGGTCGAACCTTGTCGGGACAAACGGTAGAAGCATTTTGGAATTCCGTGCGACATAGCAACCCGATCAGCGTAGGCATCAACTGCGCGTTGGGAGCTAAGGAAATGCGACCTTACATGGAAGAGCTATCTCGCATAGCCGATTGCTTTACCAGTTGCTACCCGAATGCAGGGCTACCGAACCCGTTGAGCGAAACAGGTTACGACGAAACGCCCGCCATAACTTCTGGATCATTGGAAGATTACGCCATTTCAGGATTCATAAACATCCTGGGAGGCTGTTGCGGAACGACGCCTGAACATATCGAAGCTATCGTTAAGCGCGTATCCAAATTTTCCCCACGCGAGATTCCACAGATTTCTCCTGCCTTAAGACTGAGCGGTCTTGAAGCCATGAATATTGAAGGTGAAAAAGCACCCTTCATCATGGTCGGCGAACGAACCAATGTGATGGGTTCACCGCGTTTCCGAAAGTTGATTAAAGATGGGGACTTTGAAAAAGCCCTCGATATCGCACGTCAGCAAGTCGAGAACGGTGCCAATTGTATTGATATCAATTTTGACGAAGGCCTGCTTGATAGTGAGGCTTGCATGGAGCGCTTTCTCAACCTGGTTGCCGCAGAACCAGACATCGTGAAAGTCCCCATCATGATCGACAGCTCCAAGTGGTCGGTCATTGAAGTGGGTTTGCGATGCGTCCAGGGCAAAGGCATAGTCAATTCCATCAGTCTTAAAGAAGGCGAAGAAAAGTTTCTCGAACAAGCCGCAGCGATCCAACGCTATGGAGCCGCTGCGATCGTGATGGCCTTTGACGAAGAAGGGCAAGCAGCTACGAGGGAGGACAAGGTTCGAATTTGTAAACGCGCCTATGATCTTTTGTGCGATACCTTGGACTTCGATCCGCAAGACATAATCTTTGACCCCAACGTTCTTACGGTCGCGACCGGGATCGAGGAGCACAACTCCTACGGCTTAGACTTCATTGAAGCCACGAGAGAAATCAAAGAAGTCTGCCCTGGTGCACGTATAAGCGGAGGCATAAGCAACGTATCATTCTCCTTCCGCGGAAACAATGTGGTTCGTGAGGCCATGCATGCCGTCTTTCTTTACCACGGCATCGAAGCAGGCCTGGATATGGGTATCGTCAACGCGGGTATGCTCGCGGTTTATGAGGATATCGATAAGGAGCTACTGGAATATGTAGAGGACGTGGTCCTGAACCGACGCGATGACGCAACTGAGCGTCTGGTAGACTATGCTGAGAAAGTTAAAGGCCAAGGTAAGGAGAAAACAGAGCAAGTGCTCGAGTGGCGGAGCGGAACGGTGGAAGAACGTTTATCCCACGCCTTGGTAAAAGGAGTCACAGAATTTATTGTCGAGGATACCGAGGAAGCACGATTGAAACATGACCGACCACTCCACGTCATTGAAGGCCCCCTCATGGATGGCATGAAGGTGGTCGGAGATCTTTTCGGTTCCGGAAAGATGTTCCTGCCTCAGGTGGTGAAAAGCGCCCGCGTGATGAAAGCGGCGGTTGCTCATTTACTTCCATTTATGGAAGCAGAAAAGGATGGGACATCTAGCAGCTCTCAAGGAAAAATGGTCCTGGCTACGGTGAAGGGAGATGTACACGACATCGGCAAGAATATCGTTTCCGTAGTATTGGCCTGCAATAATTATGAGGTGATCGACTTGGGCGTGATGGTCTCGTGCGATGATATTTTAAAGAAAGCAGCAGAGGTAGGGGCCGACCTGATTGGCTTGAGTGGATTGATCACACCTTCTCTGGATGAGATGATTCACAATGCCTCAGAAATGGAGCGCTTGGAGCTCAATGTTCCATTGCTCATTGGAGGGGCTACTACCAGCAAGGCACATACTGCCATCAAGATTGCTCCTGCCTACTCGGGTCCAGTGGATCACGTGGTTGATGCGTCTCTGGTCGTTGGTGTTTGTAATGAACTCCTTAGCCCGGACCGCAAGGAACAATATGTGTCTGATCTCAAAAAGGAACAGGCCACCATACGCGAAAAATTTGCCCAGAGCTCAGCAAAGGATACATACTACTCACTCGAGGAAGCACGCTCTAAGGCCATCCCAACAAATTGGGAAACCGTGGATGTTCCTAATCCTAAAGAGGCAGGAATTCAGGTTCAAAACCTGGTGCCTCTGGAAGACATTGTCCCCTACATCGATTGGTCACCCTTCTTCTGGTCTTGGGGATTGAAGGGCGTTTACCCGAACATTCTGACACACGAGAAATACGGTGAGGAAGCAACGAGCCTATTTAACGATGCCCAGAAACTATTGGCGCAAATCATCGAACAAAAGGTTTTCGCTTGCCGCACCGCCTACGGATTATTCCCGGCGAATTCAGTTGGTGACGACGTGGAGGTTTATGCGGATGAAACCCGCAGCGAAGTAATTCACCGGTTCCATTTCCTGCGCCAGCAGAAGATAAAAGACAAAGGAGACACCTACTTCTGCTTATCAGACTACGTAGCGCCAAAGTCTTCCGGACACAAAGATTACATGGGCGGATTTGCTGCTACAGCCGGATTCGAAGTGGATACGTTTGCCAAAACATTTGAAGATAAAGGGGATGATTATTCATCCATCATCATCAAGGCCCTTGGCGATCGATTTGCTGAAGCGCTTACAGAAAAACTGCACAAAGAGGTTCGAGATGATTGGGGCTTTGGCATCAATGAGAAGTTGAGCAACGAAGATTTGATTAAAGAAAAGTATCGGGGCATTCGTCCTGCTGCTGGCTACCCATCGTCTCCAGATCACTCGGAGAAGGAAACGCTCTGGGAACTTCTTAATGCAGAAGAGAACACCAAGATTCAGCTGACGGATAATTTCGCGATGAACCCTGGCTCGGCAGTTTCAGGCCTGTATTTCGCCCACCCTGAGGCTAGATACTTCCATGTTGGAAAAATCACCAAAGAGCAGGTTGAGGATTACGCTTCCCGCAAAGGAATCTCCCTTGAAGAAGCCGAGAAGTGGCTGTCTCCAAACCTTGGATACTAAAGCAGGGATTTGAACGAAAGTGAGCAAATAGGCTAACAACCTTAGATAGAATTTGCTCACTCAACTTAGATTTGCTGCTCACAGATTTTTGATTTTGCTCCCTTTCTCGGGCCGACATGCGGCGTGTTTCTCATTCTTGCCTCAGTTACGCACATAAAGTGCGCGCCTTCGTCTCTCAATCGTCAATCCCCACATCTCAATCCCGTCAAAGCCCTGCTTTACGTCACGGACGAATTTCACATTTCGGGTTTTTCGATTAGTAATAAAAATGCTCGGGAAATACCTAATCTAAGCTGGCAAGATACTGCCCCAATTCAATCGTTTCTTGTCGACTGAGAACTACTGGAACTTGGAGGTACTGACCTCTTGCTTCGAGATCAATCAGTTCGGTTTTTCTTCCAGCTTCCTGTGTTAATGCAGTATAAAGATTGGTGTAAAAAGATTCATCCCAAGTAGCGACTTGCGAATCATTGCTTAAAGACATGTTTGCTTTGGGCTCAGATTGGAACCAATCAATAAACCCTTCAGTATCAACGAGGAGGTCCTCTAGGTGGTGAGCCCGCAACGCTTCGTTAACCCTCTCCTCCCATGCTTTCTTGGAGTAAGAGACTTTCTTAATTCGAGCTTGGCATTCTATCGACACAGATTCTGGAGCATCCTCCAAATTAAATGCCAGGGAGACGCGGCTACTTTCAAAGCCCTTCCGCCAACCGATGAGGTTAAGATTACCGGGGAAAATAGTGATGCGTTTTTCTTTGAATTGTTCCGGTGCGAGTTTACCAGGAATGCATACCCAAGTTTCACCGTCAGATTCTACAGTTACCTCAAGCGGTTTTAGCTGTGATTCCAACTGGGTAGATAATGTAAGGAAATGTTCATCAAAGTCTTTACGATTCTGGAGCACATTCTGAGCTTCGATCATAACAGACCTTGCATGAATAAATTCACGAGCTTCAAGATGATGCTTTAAGAGAGCTCGATATTGCTCCACCTGCTTTTTACCGACCAATTGTATGAGCGCTTCCTCCCAGCCAATGCGAGCTTCTCTATGAACAGGATCGACATTGAGTATGTGTCGGTAGGTTTTAACGGCGGTATCCCATTGCCCAAGGTCAGCCAGGATAGCTGCTCGGTCCATCAGGCGAGTGACCTCTTCATTTCTAAGCGCTTTCCGTGCCCTAAAAATTCGTTCATCCAGTCCAGGTAGCCCGGGGGCTTTTGCCCGAACTTCAAAATAAAGTTTTAAACTCTCTTTCAGCTCCCGACGTTCGTAGTGACGATCTGCTTCAACAATCAGCGGATAATTAGTCAGCTCCATATTCGTATCTGTCTCTTCCAGTACAGAAACGGCAAACTCCTCGTCAGGTTCCAGCACCAGTTCACTCTCGAGTAACTCCGTCTCACGGCTTCGTTCGGTTTCAATCAATTGAAGACCGGCCATGGCATCTTCTGAGTCAGGGATAGCAGTGAGCACGTCGTTGAACAGCGCTGAAGCTTTGTCTAAATTGCCTTGTTCAAACTGGTCGTAGGCTTCATTAAACTTGTTGTTTAGAATTTCAGAGGATTGAGCCTTCACCAGATTCAAGGTATCCAAGGCTTTTGCAAAAGTCTGAATGGCAACGATCCAATCCTTGGAAATCAATGCATTGTACCCCTCATTCGCCATTTCAATGGCCTGCAGGTAAGTCGACTCAACTAGTATGATTTCGCTAGAGAGAGACTGAGAGAACTCTGTGTAACGAGCTTCCATTTCAGTGGCCCTCTCCTGGCCTAACCCTTCGTCGATAAGCGGGTTTAACTCATTAAGCACACGTTCGAATGAATAGAAGGCAGGAGCCCAGTTCTCTTCTCCCCAATGCGCTTCACCCAACTGGAGTATCTGCTGCAAATTTTCCTGCTCTTCAACTGAGAGGATTTCGTTCACCACCAGTAGATCCCCAAACCGACCGAAGGCCTGATGGGCCTTTTCTCGGGTCGAGCCAACCATTTCAGCCGTTACATTCAGATCACGGCCATTCGCATCGAGATACACTGTAGGACTCACAGTGGTACGACTGACTTCCTCTACGGTACGCATGACCCAAACCGCACCAGAAATGAGGATCGCAAAGAATAATATCGGAAATAGGAGGTGCCCAAGTTTCATACAGAGCTGCAGACGGATGGAGAAAAGATGGCGGCGAGTATGGAAGTTTTAACTAGCTGTGCGATATCAAAATACCCGCCCTTTTGTTGGAAGAATCACTGCTTCCAGCCAAAATCCGGCCATACAGGCGCAGTATTGAAAAACGCCCTGAAATCTGAACCTCACCCGCATTCCTGAAAATTTCACTTGCCGATCCAGAGGAAGCCCTGTCTTTTCCTAACTCGATTCTCCACACAAACGTATGTCCACAAGCTTAAAACCACTCTTTAAACTCAACCGTAAAGCACTCGCTTGTGAAGTGGCGATGTATGTATGTAATACTTGGACCCACACACGACCCGAGCAGGCGACTCGGAACCAGACCTGATAGGTATAACTGGATACGATTTTTTCGAAGACCCTGCTCAAAAAAGAGCAGGGTTTTTTGTTTTTCGGATTTAACCTCCCCCACAACGAAACATGCCCACCATTCCATTCTATCAAAACCTTTGCGGCATCGGATAGGTTAACATCGCAAGCCAGTGCAACGAAACTTACCACATCGCCACTCTCACCGGTTGCGTGGTCCTTGAACTTTCTACCGTCATCATAGACTGAGAAACTAGGTGACCTGTCTTCTCGGAAGGGTGATTTACAGGACTTCCCAGGTGACCCCGGTAATACTAGTCGATGCCAGGCGTCGTGTATGTCGATTGTTTCTTTAGCCCGATGTAAGGGGCTGTCCAGGTCGATCATTAAGAGCCTCCTTTCCCTGCAAATAAGGTCGACCAAACTTGCCCTATATGGGCATGGATGATCTTACTAGGGGTATTGGTCTCGTGGAGAATTTCAGGGCACATAACCCAAAGAAAATCCCGTTTGCCCACTCCGGGGGTGCATGGATATTACACTATGCGACCCCCTTTCTAGTAGCTTCGCCTATAACGGCAACTAGCTGACGTTTTTCATCCCACTCACAGGGTTGCCTGAGTGTCCGGGACAGCGATCGTATTGAGTTACTGCGAGAACTGAACGCCGTCGCGAATATCCATATGAAGCCATGCTCCGGGTAAGCAACTTGTCTGTAGCTTGCTTTGCGTTGGACGCGTTTAGCTATTTCGGGATCGGACAATGCTGAGGACCTGTTCGACCATTTCAACGATCCGCGCGAATTCAACAATATTGCCAACAACCCTGGAAGCCCCGCCATTATCAAGCGCCTATCGAAAGCTATTCCCACAGCCCCAACCCCAAGCATGCCCAAGCGCATGAAACCGGGCGACCAATAAGAGTTGCTAGCGAAACATTTCAAAGCCGGGAGTTTCGCACAAAAACAGGTCCAGAACAAAACAGCTGCCCCGGTAGAAGCGAAACCCTCTTCAAAGAGTCGCTCATCAACAGCACCGACCTAGCTCTTTGCAACCCACCCATCCGTATATGGGCTACTATAAAGTATTTTCACTATCAGTACAGCCTTGATATCCAATTATTCTAGTGAGAGGCTTCCCCCTCACCTATGGCATTCCATGAAACCAAACGTAGAATAAAGTCTCTGGTAGGCATTTTTCTGCAAGGAAACCTTACTGATAAAATTCGTCTTCTGTGGCAGGTGTTTGTAAAAAATATTCGGGAGCTGCGCGTAAAGTTATTCATCAAACAACTCCACGGGCCAAAGGTATTATCTTTAAAATCCAATGAGGTAGCTGTCCTGTGTCTCTATCGAGATGGTATGTCCTACTTACCATATTTCCTGAACTATCACCGAAAACTAGGAGTCGCTCACTTTGTTTTCATAGACAACGGATCGAAGGATCAATCCATGGAATTCATTAAAGCTCAGCCCGACACCACTCTTTACCATAGCCGCCTATCTTTTCGAGATTACAAATTGTCATTCAAAAATTTCTTATGCGAATCGTATGGCAAAATGAACTGGGGTCTACTTTTGGACATCGACGAGTTTTTTGACTTTCCGAACTCAGATCGTATAAGCCTAAGTAAGTTTATCTCCTACCTGGAAGAAACGGATGCAACAGCTGTCCTGGCAAACATGCTGGATCTGTTTTCAGAACATCCGATTCTGGATAAGCTTGAAGAAGGCGAGGATCTATCAGCTACATATAAATTCTATGATCTGACCCAACTAAACAAAGAAGACTATGCCCTCTTATTTGGACGGACGAACCAACTGGACAAT
>CALJGU010000299.1 GCA_938075565.1 uncultured Opitutales bacterium
AGAAGACCCATACTCATTGAATATTGGAGCCAAAGGTCGCCGCCTCCTCGCGGTCATGGAGAAGATTTGGAAAACCGGAATAATGTAATCCCACAAAGAGCAGCTAAATTAATGAGACTATCAAAATCACTATATTCATCTGGCGTTTTAAATAACGGCAAGGTCCTCCATTGCAACGAATGGGATATTGGTGATTACAGGTCTACAAATAGTTCAGCTGCACGTTGGGTGCGAAATGCGGAAGTCCGAAGAGACCCTAATTTTGAAACTACACTGAAAGAAGAACCCTCCCGATGGAGGATACTCAAAAATGTTTTGCGGATCGGATAGCCCTGTCAGTGGGGACACTGGCAAAGGACACCTCCCGGTATTACTCCGGGAGGTGCTTGGGCTTTTTGCACCTGGTGAAAATAAAACCTACTTAGACGCCACGTTTGGCGGAGGTGGGCATACCCGTGCACTGCTGGAATCAGGTTCAACTGTTTCTGTCGTAGCTATTGACTGCGATCCAGAAGCCGCTGAGAGAGCTCATGCCATAAGTGATGCATTTCCCGGCCGATTTCGGTTTTACGATCTTAATTTCTCTCAAATGGATAGAGTCAAAGAAAAAGCCTTTGACGGCGTGCTGTTTGATTATGGCGTTTCTTCCTTCCATTTTGATCAACCCGACCGAGGGTTTTCCTTCAAGGCTGATGCTGATGCTGACATGCGGCTTAATCCGCGCGAAGGTCAGACCGCTGCCGAATTTTTAGAGACCGCCAGCCGCCATGAACTCATCCAAGCCATCAAGGTATATGGAGAGGAGACTTCTTGGAGACGCATCGTAGAAGCTATTCTCAATGCACGCGGTACACAGGTTCTTCAAAACACGAAGAGCATTGCTTCACTTATTTCCACTACAATCCCAGCTCCCGTCCGGAGGCGCAGTAAATTGAATCCTGCTACCAAAACCTTTCAGGGTGTGCGGATCGCGATTAACCGCGAACTCGATGTTATCGAGACTGCATTACCCAAGGCTTTTGATTTACTTGCTCCGGACGGGGTCCTTGCTGCCATAAGCTTCCACTCATTGGAAGATCGGATAGTAAAACGTTATTTTCGTCAGCTCTGCGGGCAGCCAGTGGATCGTTTAGATTCCACGCCTCAGCAGTTACGAACGGTCGTCGCGGAAGCACTTACACGTAAACCCATTACGGCGACCCAGGAAGAGATTGCCCAAAACCCCAGGTCGCGATCCGCCAAGCTGCGGGCCGTCCGCAAGCTTGTAGGACTCACCTGAGGAATGAAATACGGATTTGTCTATACTCGTTGGTTACTGACCCTGACATTTTTCTGTCTCATGGGGCTACTCGCTGTTGGCATGCTCACAGTGCATTCCAAAAGAACCCTGCGTGTCTTGGCTGTTGATATTAATAGGAATGAAACCGAATTGGAGGAACTTAGTCGTCGTCATGATATTCTGGATACAGACTTAGCTAGTTCCTTGAATCCTGTTTACCTTAAACAACTTGTTTTAATGTCGGGTCTTGAATTGGGTCCACCGAGGGAGGATCGAATTATCGTAGTGCCTCCCCCAAGCTCTCAGGTCTCACCGAGCCGAAGAAATGAAGTAGTTGGTCAGTCACCGGTTTATAGAACTCGATTTCAGATCGCCAATAACCATCCAGGGGAAAGCGATTAGGCATGGCGAGAGGTGGCATTCGATTAACACGACTCCTCTGGATCTTTGTGGTGTTCGTCATTGGGTTTTCGGCCGTTCTTTATCGCTTGGTCGATCTTCAGGTCTTGCACCCGGATGCGCTTGTTGAGGAAAGCGAACGAATCCGTATAAGGATTGAAGAGCAAGAAGCTCGTCGCGGTGATATTTATGATCGCAATCACAATTTATTGGCAACTACCCGAACTGTCCGGCAGGTGGGGGTCGATCCGGAATCTCTTGATCCTGAAGACAAGGCGAACTGGCACAAGCTAGCGAAGATACTCAATATCAGCTACACGGATCTATATAATAAGATGAAGAGCGGGACCCGTCTGGTTGACGGCGAGGCTCGGAAGATTCGATTCAGGGTGCTTGCGGATACGGTTGAGGAAAAAGCCTACCGCGAGATTTTAAAACTGGAGATCGATGGTGTTTATGGAAATCGCTACTTCAAGCGCATCTATCCAAACAACACGCTCGCTGCTCACGTTCTCGGCTATGTAAATAAAGAAGACAAGGCTGTCACTGGCATCGAAAAGGAAATGAATTTCTACCTCGAAGGCCAGACGGGTTGGTTGGAGACCGAGTATGATGGTCGTCGGAGAGAAATGGCTCAATTCCGTAAGCGGCAAGTCGATGCCAAGGATGGATTCCATGTCTCATTGACCATCGATATGATGGTGCAGCATGTGATCGAGCTGGAATTGAAAGAGCTCACCAAGTTGAATCCCGATGGAGCTACCATTATCGTAAGCGATCCTTCTACCGGAAACATTCTTGGTATGGCCAATTGGCCAACTTACGATCCGAACGAATTTAATAATACAGAAAAGTACCAAGTCGCCTTTCAACGCAACTTGGCGGTGACGGATATTTACGAACCGGGATCGACTTTCAAAATTGTGCCGATCGGTGCTGCTCTTTCGGAGGAGATGATCAATCCGGCCATGACTTTCAATTGTTCGCTCGATCGAGTTCCATACAAAGGCCGCATCGTGAGACTTCCTCGAGATCACGGTAAAGATTATGGAGTTATAAATGTGGAAGATGTCATTGCGTATTCCAGTAACCGAGGTGCGGCGCAAGTGGGCATCATGCTTGGAGAGCATCGACTCTACAATTATGCCAAAGCCTTTGGATTTGGAACGGACACTGGCTTTTTGTTAGGTCCGGAACGTGACGGTATTTTACATGAACCAAAGAACTGGGATGGATTAACCATCTCTCGCTTACCAATGGGGCATGCCATTGCTGTAACTCCGCTTCAGGCGCATTTCGCCATGTCAGTTTTGGCAAATGACGGAGTGCTGATGAAGCCCCAGATCATTAGTCGAGTAGAGGATCCTGATGGAAACCTGATTGATAGCTTTGAGCCAAAAGCGATCCGGCGTGTCATCTCATCATCAGCGTCGCGCTCATTGTCCCGTATGTTGGTCAAGACGGTCAGTCCGGAAGGGACTGCTCCGCAGGCTCAGATCCCAGGAATGGAAGTAGCCGGTAAAACAGGTACGGCACAGAGACTGAAGGAAACAGGCGGTTACTCTAACACCGAAGTGGATGTTTCTTTCATCGGATATTTTCCGGCCAGCGACCCACGCTTGGTCATCACAGTAGTCATTTATAACCCACAGGAAGGTATCCGTTATGGCGGTCATCTCGCCGGTCCGGCCTTCAAGCGGGTTGCTGAACAATTAATCCATTTACAGGGCATTTCGCCCAAAGCACCCATCCGTGGTTTTTTAGCTATGGACGCCCCAGAGGAGTAACCCATTTATGATAGGATTTGCGGATCTTGAAACACATACATTCAGTACTTTTTACCGGACTCACAGACGCTGGGGAACAGCCGAATACGGATCCCGGTCTCAAACAAAGCGAATGCAACCAACCCTCCAGAAACTTTTTCCAGAATCACTGCGCGTAAAGCATGTTGGGAACTTGAATCGACCCGTGTCGGCTCTCGTTACCGATAGTCGCCGCGTCATACCTGGAGCTGTCTTTTTCGCTTTCCCAGGTCTGCGTACCAATGGAACCTATTTTGTGGAGGAGGCTATCGATCGCGGTGCTGTCGCTGTTGTTTCCGAAAGCGATCGTCTTTACCCTCAAACGACAACCATTCAGGTGGACAACATCCGCGAGGTAGTCGCACGAGTTGCACGCCGCTTTTATGGAACTCCCGACGAAAAATTGGACCTGATCGGTATTACCGGAACGAATGGAAAAACCACGGTTTCGTATTTGGTGCAGAGTTTATTAAATAATTCCTCAAAGACCCAGAAGACAGGATTGATCGGTACAGTTCAATACGATCTGGGAGAGCGAACCATCCCTTCTTTCAAAACGACACCTGAAGCGATTGATACCTTTGCCCTGCTGAAGCAAATGGCAGACGGGGGATGTCAACGGGGCGTAATGGAGGTGAGTAGTCATGGCATCGATCAACAACGTATTTTTGGTGCTGAATTCGATGTAGCCGTTTTTCTCAATCTAACGCGTGATCACCTCGACTATCACAAAGATTTCGAGACGTACTTTCAGGTAAAGCGTCGGCTTTTTACAGGTGAAGTAGGAAAGATCCCCAAGGTATCCGTTGTAAACCTAGACGATGAGTTTGGTAGGCGATTGGCTACTGATCTTCCTAAGGAAACCAAGGTTATTACCTTTTCGCTCAATAATCCAGACGCTGATATCTATTTAGGGGAATACAAGTGCGACCACGAAGGGTCGATGTCTACTCTTCATTGGAATGGGGAGAGCAAGAGTCTTTCAACACCTCTAGCAGGTCCTTATAATTTAAGTAACATATTGGCGGCATTGGCTGTGTGCCAAGGAGTTGGCTTGGACTTAAATAGTGTTTTTCCTGCGTTGAAAGATTTTGCCGGAGTGCCGGGTCGAATGGAACGCATCGATGGTGCCGAAGGATTTGATGTGTTCGTCGACTATGCTCATACCGACGATGCTTTGGATAAAGCGTTGGGCATGCTTCGTGAAATAACTCGGGGTAGGCTGATCGTGACCTTTGGTTGCGGTGGAAATCGTGACCGGGATAAGCGGAAATCCATGATGGAAGCAGCGCAAAAGCACGCCGACTTTGTATGTGCAACTTCTGATAATCCACGTGGCGAATCCGTGGAGGCCATCTTGTCTGACATGCGCGAAGGGGTTACCAAACCTGACGAAGTAGAATATATTTCAGACCGTCGTTCGGCCATTAATCGTGCGTTGGATATGGCTGAACCTGGGGATACCGTGCTCATTGCAGGAAAAGGGCATGAGACGATGCAGGAATTTAAAGATCGAATCGTACCGTTCGACGATCGGGTGGTTGCACGCGATTTGCTTGAGATGAAACAATTGGTTAAGGGCAGAAAGAAGTGACGCCCCTGAGTACGCAGCATTTTTCAGATTGGACCGGAGGGCATTGGCAAGGTACTCCTCCTGATTCGGTGGATGACCTAACGATCGATACGCGGAAACTCCAGTCTGGTCAGATGTTTGTGGCTATCAAATCAGACACGCGAGACGGTCATGATTTTATTGAGGAAGCCAAAGAAAGTGGTGCCTCAGCAGCTCTAGTTTCCAAGGCCCAAGCACATATCGATCTGCCCCAACTCATTGTTCCCGATGTTGAGAGGGCTCTGCGGGATTTGGCCATCCAACAGCGTATTGAATTTTCTGGAACCGCAATTGGCATTACGGGTAGTTGCGGCAAGACCTCTACTAAGGAGATGTTGGCCTTACTGCTCGGTGAAGATACTCTAAAGACGTTTGCCAATTTCAATAATCACTTGGGAGTTCCTTTGACCTTACTTCGTCTGCGCCAGAACCACAAGCAGGCCGTTGTGGAGGTGGGAATGAATGGGACTGGTGAGATTGCTTCGCTATCACGCGTACTCCAGCCGGATTATTCAATTATCACCACAGTAGCGCCCGTTCATCTTGAAGGGGCTCACTCGCTCCAAGGTGTGGCGGAAGAAAAAGCAGAATTAGTAAAGGCTACCAAAAAGCTATCCGTGCTTCCGGTTCAATGTTTCAGGTTTCCTGCTTTTGCATCGATAACTACCCCCTGCCTAATCGTTGGTAAACCGGAACCCGGAAGAGAATATCCTAAGGCTTCTACCTTTATTGACTTCAGCCTCGATCAGCAGTCGGACAAAACAGATATCGTGCTACGCCCTAAGGGTGGAGCGGTGCTGAGTTTTACAGTAGGTCGGACCAGCGACGGAATGGCTCGAAATATTGTACTTTCCCTCGCACTGGCTTTAGAGCTCGGCCTGGACACATATACCCTGCAAAACCATTTGGAAAATTGGCAACCGACCGACATGAGATGTGAGCGGGACCAATTAGGTGAACTGGACTTCTTTATCGATTGCTACAACGCCAACCCGGCGAGCATGCGTGATTCCATTGAGTTCTTTAATTCCACCACGCCGGAGGAGTCGCCGCGTTATTATGTGATAGGTGGTATGAAGGAATTGGGTGAGTACACGGAGGAATATCACCGGGAGCTTGGACGGTCCTTCAAACTCCGTTCCGTTGACCGTCTATATCTGACGGGTGATGAGGTGGATGGATTCCTATCTGGATTCCGTGCCGCTGGGCGAGACGAAGAGCATGTGAAAGTATTTAAAGATCCGACGGAAGTTGTGAAGGAACTCCGTCACCTTGGAGGAGCTGTATTCTTAAAAGGGAGTCGCAGCTATGCTTTGGAAACCATCTATCATAAACTGAAGGAAATTTTCCGGCCGGTTGAATCGACATGTTAAGTTATCTTGCAGATTTTGAGCAATACTGGGGCCCGCTTCGGTTGTTTCGCTATATCACATTCCGTGCGCTTTTCGGTTCTGCCACCGCATTGGTGTTAGGGTTCATGATTGCCGGTCCGCTATTCTCTCACTTGAGGCAGTTTAAGTTGCATCAATCGCTTCGCGATAAATCAGAAGTGGGGAATCTGGCTGCATTGCATGCAGGTAAAAAAGGTACGCCCACCATGGGTGGTTTGATGATCTATCTTTCCGTCACATTAAGTACTTTTCTTTGGGCTGAGCCTAATGTGTATGTTCTGACTGCTTTGGTTGTTTACACCGGGCTTACTGTGTTGGGATTTCTTGATGACTATGCCAAGGTGACGAAGAAGAATAGTGCAGGTCTAAATAAGAAGCAGAAAATTATCTGGCAGACACTCATTACCTTAGCCGCTCTGAGCATGCTGCTCATTCATCCTGATAGTGCGACCAAGGTAAAAGAACTTTGGGTTCCGTTCTTTAAAGACCCAATGGTCCTGGCATTACCCATTCCGTTCCTCTTTGTCTTCCTCTTTTTCATTTTAGTTGGATCGTCCAACGCTATCAACCTTACCGATGGCATTGATGGTTTAGCGATTGGGTGCACCATCTCAGTAGCATTGGTTTATGCCATCATGGCCTATTCCACTGGAAACTCGATTATCGCTGACTATTTATATATCAGCTATGTGCCAGGAGTAGGGGAGCTAAGTATTATCTGTGGGTGCCTGGTCGGATCGGGATTGGCATTTTTGTGGTACAACTCACACCCTGCTGAAGTCTTTATGGGAGATACGGGATCGTTAGCATTGGGCGGTTTGATTGGAGTCATTGCGTTTATGGTTCATCAGCCACTTACCCTGGTGATTGTTGGAGGAATTTTCGTGATGGAGGCCCTGTCGGTGATCATCCAAGTGTTCTCCTACAAGACCCGCAAAAAACGTGTTTTTAAGATGGCACCTATTCATCATCATTTTGAATTAAAAGGTTGGCCTGAGTCCAAAGTGGTAATACGTTTCTGGATACTTTCGCTTGCATTTGCTCTTGCAGGACTAGGAACGCTGAAATTGCGCTAAATACCATGGAGATTTCTAAAGACATCCAAGCTTGGCTCAAGAAGCCCGTTGCCATTTTTGGCGCCGGTGTGAGTGGCAAAGCTGTGGTTGATCTGGTGGATCATCTAGGTGGATCCAGCGTTGTTTTTGATGAGCAGAATTCTGACTTCCCTGATTCATTTACTAAAGCTCAAGCCTCTAAGCACCACCTTGTGATCGTGAGTCCGGGGTTTGAGTTGAACCATCCTTGGTTGGTTGCTGCCGAAGCTGCCGGTTGTGAAATAATGGGAGAGTTAGACTTGGCCAGCATGCTTTGGCGCGGTCGGGTGCTTGCCATTACCGGAACCAATGGCAAAACAACCTTGGTTGAGTTTATTACGCATTCCCTGAATTACGCAGGCCATAATGCTTTTGCCGTAGGGAATATTGGTTATCCATTTGCGAAGTTGCTTACTAAGACAAACGATCCCGACGCTTGGGCAGTCGTTGAAGTCAGTTCTTTTCAGGCAGAGCTCATGAAACGCTTTCGTGCTGATACGGTTGTCTGGTCAAATTTTTCTGAAGACCACCTGGATCGGTATGGGGATATGGAAAGTTATTTCCTGGCCAAAGCGAAGCTTTTCAATGTGGCCAAGGCCAAGTCGGTCTACATGGGCAAGGAAGTGCTTTCTGCTTACTGCGATTTTGGGCATTCCCTGCCGCGTGATACTTACGTGGTCGATAGTCCATTCATTCGGGTTCCCAAGCATTCCATTTTCAATCTGAAACCTCAGCGTGAAAATTTCCAACTCGCGGCCGTTCTGTTTCGAGCGTGGGGATACGATCCTGAGATGTTGCACGACTCGGTTCGATCCTTCCGACAAAGCCCACACCGATTGGCCCCTGTTTCTGAGATTAATGGCATCGAGTTTTGGAACGACTCAAAGGCTACCAACTTTTCATCGGCTGAAGCCGCATTAAAACATTTTCATCAACCTGTTTATTGGATCGGAGGAGGTCGGCACAAAGGGGGCCGAATCGATGCCTTCGCCCAACGAATCGGTCACCGTATCAAAAAAGCCTTTCTCTCAGGTGAAACTGCAGAGGAAGTCGCCAAGGTCTTTAAAGGTCTTGGCGTCCAGTGCGACACCTTCGAATCTTTAGAGAATTCAATCAAAGGTGCTTACAGTGAAGCCTCATCGGGAGGCGTCGTTCTGTTCAGTCCTGGGTTCGCCAGCCAAAAACCTTTTCGACATTACAAAGAAAGAGGGAAATGTTTTGAGAAAGTGGTGTCCGAGCTTAAGGTCAACTTACAATTAACCCTCTAATATTTACTATGAAAGCCCATGTATTTATCTCCGTTCTCGCGTTTCACGTCGTTGTCATCGCCGGATTGTATTTATTATCTGCCTGTTCAAGCAGCAGCGGCCCAACCGCAGCCGATACCAGTCCGAGTTCGACAGGTGGATCCATTTACGACAGCTACGCGCAACCCAACCGCCCAGTTGAGGACGACAATCTAGTGGTGACCGAGGTCAATACACCTCAGCAAGGGACCCAGCTCGATCCGGCTTTTAACACAGGTTCAGACGCCTATAACGTTCCCAGTCCCAATCGTGGAGGTGAGCGATCCGCACCACGCCGCCCAGGCGACAGTGGATATGCTAATCAAGCTACACCTGAAATTAATCCGATGCTTAATGAGGAAATGCTTACTCCGTTGGTCGATGCCACACTGACTTCCCCAGCGATTGAGTATGTCGTCGCTAAAGGAGATAGTCTCTGGAAGATCTCTCGCGACTTTGGTGTTTCACTCAATGACCTGCTTCAAGCGAATGGTCTTACTCAAAATTCCACGATCAATGCAGGTCAGTCATTGGTGATTCCATCCGAGTCTGGCGCAGCTTCCTCTGTTGCAGCTCCTAGCTATTCGGCTGCTCCGACTACCACGTCCGAAAGTTATACGGTCGTGAAAGGAGATTCGCTCTCCAAAATTGCCAGAAAGTTTAATACGACTGTAAGCGCTATCAAATCTGCGAATGGTCTACGTTCCGACGTTATCCAGTTAAATCAGAATCTGACAATTCCAGTTAATAGCCGTTCTTCAACTACGGCGAGCTCTGTGCCGCAGCCGACCGTTGCACCAACATCTACTTATTCGGCTCCAACGCCTCAGACGAGCGGTAGTGATTTTGATGGAATCGTTCATGTGATCGCCTCAGGAGAAAATCCCAGCACCATCGCCCGGAAGTATGGCATAACGACTGCGCAGCTCATGAAGGACAATGGCATCAGTGACGCACGTAAAATTCGCGTAGGCCAGAAACTGAAAATCTTCCTGGGCGTTGCTCAGCCGGCGGCTGCCCCAACTACACCTCCTCCATCCACCCAGCCTGCATCCCGACCTGTTTCCACTCCAACTTTATTCGATGATTCCGTATTCAATAGTTTGGACGACATTCCGGAAGTGGAGGTCGTCCCGCAGGATTGATACTGTTTGTTTAGCTCCCAACCATTCTGAATGAGCAAAGCTACCAAAGAAACTCCTAACACTGGTCATTCATTCTACCAACGCCTAGTCATAGTAATCAGCGTCGCGACGCTGGTTCTGATTGGTCTTATCTCCATCTTCAGCGCTACCCAATCGCTGGACGCAGATTCGTACCGATTCCTTGAGCGGCAGATCATGTGGCTCGGCATAGCTGTCGTTGCCGGCGTAGCTGCCTCAATGATCGATCTAGAGCGCCCCAAAAAACTCATACCTATTGGTGCAGTTCTAGGAATTATCTTTTTGATCGCGGTACTCATTCCCGCCATTGCGCAGCCGATTAACGGAAGTCGTCGTTGGATCACCATTGGGTCTATAGGTTTTCAGCCCTCAGAATTTGCCAAGATACCGTTTGTTTTCCTCATGGCCTATTACTTGAGTGCAAACCAACGCTTTCTTAAAACCTTGTTGAGAGGGTTCATTATACCGCTGGCGATTATCGGGGTGTTTTGTATTCTCATTATTCTAGAACCCGATTTCGGGACCTGCGCCTTGTATGGTGCTGTTGGTTTGATGTTGCTCTATTTGGCTGGTGCCAGATTGACCTACTTAATTCCTACCGTGATTAGTTCTGGGACGCTCTTCCTCTATTTAATTTTCCAGAATCCCGTGCGTCTTCGCCGCTTGTTGTCCTTCCTCGATGTGGAGGGAAACAAAAACGACGCAACCTACCAGCTTCACCAAGGGCAAATGGCTTTCGGTAACGGTGGTTTCAGTGGAGTCGGTGCAGGCAATGGCCGATCTCAAAACAGTTTCCTCCCGGAGGCCCACACCGATTTCATCTTCTCCATTATTGGTGAAGAGTTTGGGTTCATGGTTACCTGTTTGGTGGTGGTACTTTTCCTGGTTATATTCACCACCGTTATTTTATCGATGCGACGAGCGCCCTCTATGTTTCAGGCACTCTTGGTATTGGGATCTTTATTGATGATCATGTTACAGGCCCTAATCAATATGGGGGTTGTGACCGGGTTGTTGCCGACCAAGGGGATGTCCCTGCCTTTCATCAGTTACGGCGGATCAAATTTGGTCGTGATGTGTGTCTTTACGGGTGTGCTCATCAATTGTCTTCGAAGCTGGGAAAGTCTTCCCATGCGAAGTGAACGAAGGAAACTAGTCGAAATAACGGGCTGATGGCGAAAGTGCTAATAGTTTGTGGCGGTACAGGGGGTCACCTGACGCCAGGTATCGCTATTGCTGAAGAACTGCTCGCACGCAGCCACCATTGCTCCTTGGTTGTTTCGCGGAAGAAGGTCGACGCACGGTTGATACAAAACTATCCAACTTTGGAGTTCGTCGATGCTCCCGGTGCTCCCTTTGCCTGGCATCCTGTGAAATTACTTAAGTTTATCTGGGTGCAGTTGAGCGCATTCTTCTTTGCGCTTCGCTTGTTATCTAGAATCAAGCCGGACCTGATTTTAGGTTTTGGTGGATTCGTCACTGCGGGGATCGCGCTACCCGGATACTTCAAGGGTATTCCTTTCGCACTGCATGAAGCGAATCGTATAGTGGGAAGATCCAACCGATTCTTAAGTCGATTTGCTAAACGAGTATTTCTTCCGGATGAAGTGACTATCCCAGGAACTGATTCCAGTAAAATCCAGTTTGCTGGATTACCACTACGGAAAGAATTCGTGTCGATGAGCCGGGAAGATGCGAGGCAAACGCTCAATATCCAGCCAGCTGAAAAACTGTTGGTGGTGTTCGGAGGTAGCCAAGGAGCCTCTGCACTCAATAAATGGGCCAAGGAGTCCATGGATGATTTAGCCCAAAAAGGAGTTTCTCTGTATTGCCTGACCGGAATGAGAAGTGAGCTTCCTGGTGAACAGGGAATCCAGACCGAGGCTCACGGGTTGGTGCGTTCATGGTTTGTTCCGTTTTCTGATTCTATGCCTGCTGTCTTGTCTGCGGCAGATGTGGTCGTGTCACGAGCCGGTGCTGGAAGCATCGGTGAAATTATTCGCTGTGGTGTACCTGCCATTCTGATACCTTATCCATTTGCGCGCGATGATCATCAAACGGCTAACGCTGAGTTTGTCGGGAGAAAGGATGCGGTTCGAAGCGTACAGGAGACTCAGCTGACTACTTTGATGGATGAGGTGAATGCACTCCTCTGGAATGACTCGAACAGTGATGCCATGCGAAAGCAGTTAAAGTCGCTTGATCGGCCTGATGAAGCAAAACGGATTGCCGAGTCATTGGAAGAGATGATTTCTCACAGTTTAAACGGTCAAGCTTTGCCCGTTCCCCACACGCAAGGATGATTACTCGCGAATCAGATTTTTCCAAAATGCATTTCCACATGCTTGGTGTGGGAGGTATGGGAATGGCGCCTTTGGCTATGTTCTTAAAACAAGCCGGCTGCAAAATCACTGGGGAAGATGATAACTTCCATCCGCGGGTTCATCAGATGCTCATCAATGCAGGTATTGCACTTAGCAAGAAGACTGATCTCGAGTCGGTAGATGGTATTATCTACTCCAATGCAATTGGTCCTGCTCATCCTTCATTGAAATCAGCAGGTAAGGTGGGTGCACCCATCATGCGAAGGGGAGAATTTCTGGCGACGCTCAGTAAACGTTTTAAAACCATTGCAGTTGCGGGTTCTCATGGGAAGACGACGACCTGTGGGTTGATGATCTATGCGCTGCGTCAAGCTGGGTTCCCTTGTAACTTTATCTTAGGAGGATTGTTCTCCGACAATTCTATTTTTCCCGGACACTTTGAGGCAGACAGCCGCTGGTTGATCATCGAAGTCGATGAGAGCGATGGAAGTATTCATTCATTCGAACCTTCGATTAGTCTCATCGTAAATGTCGATTGGGATCATGCCGACTTTTATAAAACAAAACGAAAGTGTGTGCATACCTTCCAGGGCTTAATTGATCGTACCCAGGAACAGGTTTTTATTAATGCCTCTTGCGAAATTTCTAAGGAATTAAACTTGGAAGGACTCAAAGCGGATGTTCATACCTTTGGAGAGAGTGGGGATGCACGAATCATTCACTTCGAGAATCACACCTTACGCTTTGGAGGTCGATTGCCGGATTGCTCTCTACCCGTTCCTTTTGATGAGCTCTTTAACGCTCATAATGCATTGGCCGCTCTTACGGTGGTAAACGATTTTGCTGAGATAACTCCATCGATGTTCGAGGAGTTTCCTGGGCTATGGCGTCGCCAGGAAGTTGTCTATGAAACGGAAGGGTTTTGTGTTATCGAGGACTACGGGCACCACCCAACTGAAATTCGACAATTGTTTGAAGCGCTCAGTCGTCGGGAAGGTCCGCTCATCGTTGTATTTCAACCTCACCGCTACTCGCGAACACTCCAGTTTAAGCATGAGTTCGCTGAAGTGTTATCCAAAGCTCATCAGCTTATAGTGATGGAAGTATATGGAGCAGGGGAGGAACCCATTCCTGGTGGCTACGGAACGCATTTATTTGAAACCTATTCTGATATTGCTCCTCACCGTGAATCATTCTTTTGCCCGGATGAAGCGGCTGTATTGGACCGACTACAGCTCATTAATCCACGTAAGGGTGTTCTTTTGTTTCTCGGAGCGGGCAATATACAAGACGTAGCGTCTAGCTACGTCAGTCAGTTGGACAAAGCGAATCCCTTGCTTCCGTTTGATTTTGCAGTCGCAGCGCGTGAGGGTCTCTCGGCTGATTCCGTTTTCAAACAGGATGAGCCTTTAGCAAACAAAACGACATTGCGAGTTGGGGGAAATGCGGATTTCTACGCCGAACCAGCAAGTGAAACAGATCTTCAACTACTCTTGCGCTATGCTTCCAAGGCATCATTGCCAGTGTCGATATTGGGACGTGGATCCAATTTGATCATACCTGATGCTGGGGTACGAGGAGTGGTCATACGTTTGACTCAGCCATTTTTTCAACAAACCAATGTTTTGGAAGATGGCCGTATTCGTGCCCGTGCCGGAGTTCGCTTGAAAGAGCTTTGTGGTTTCATGAGGAAGCACAAGCGCACTGGGTTTGAATTTCTGGAAGGCATTCCAGGCAATGTAGGCGGTGCAGTTCGTATGAATGCAGGAGCGATGGGCGGATGGATTTCTGATGTGATCTCTGAAGTCGTGCTCATGGATTTCCATGGCAAAGTGTATTCTGTTCCGTTTGAGCAACTTCATTTTGGTTATCGGCATTGTCGCGAACTTCATGATTCCATTGGCTTGGCCATCATCTTCAAGGCGGGAGATGCTTCGAGTCTCGAATCGATTCAGCATACGATGGATAGTTATCAGAGCTCTCGAAAAGAATCCCAGCCTCGTCAGCCCAGTGCGGGTTGTACTTTTAAGAACCCTGAAGGTTCAGCTGCAGGCAAGCTGGTTGATGAAGCGGGGTTGAAAGGCTTTGGAGTCGGAGCAGCTGAAGTATCAGATGTGCATGCCAATTTTGTAATCAACAAAGGCAACGCTACCGCCTCGGACATCATTTCTTTGATCAATCAATTGCGACAAAAAGTATTCAGCGTAACAGGCTATCAACTTGAGCCTGAGGTTATTCTATTTGGAGACGATTGGAAGAACTACCTGGACCCTTTACCTGAAGATTCTTGTACCACCGAACCTGTTTCGTCGGGTTAACTTTATTTGCTCAACTGCTACCATCTCATGCCTAAAAAGAAAAAACCAACTCGTCCTAAAACCTCCTGGAAAAAAATACCCCAGCGTGCGGGTAAACAGGCGATCACTCGTGAATCCCAAATCGTACGTATGCGGAAGCTGTTTCGTTTTGCCACGATCAGCCTCGGAACGGGATGTGCTGTATTGGCATTGTCCTTACTCGGTTACTATATTGTGAACACTCCCAAGGCACCGACCATTCATGCGGCGGCTGCTTCCTTTATAAACCTGGATATCGAGACTGATGGAGTTCTTCCTAAAGCCTGGATCGAATTCCGTATGGGCTTGGAGCAAAATTTGGGGCTCATGCAAGTGAATATGAGTGATTTGAAAGAGTCAGTTGAGCGATTTCCCCAAATCAAGGATGTATCTATAGAACGGAAGTTTCCGAATACCCTTTGTGTAAATGTTCACGAGCGGTTTCCTGTCTTTCGTATAAAGGCCAAGCAACCCAGCGGAGTTTCCGAAATATTGTTGGTAGATGATGAAGGGTTCGTTTTTAGAAACATCAAATTTCCGAACAGTGTAGTCGGTCGGTTACCTTTTCTGGCTGGTGTAAATCTTCATAGGAGTGATATCGGATATCATCGCATAGATTCAGTTCCACTTCTTGCAGAACTCTTGCAAATTGCCCGGAGTGATTATTCTGATTTATCTCGTGGATGGGAGGTCATTTTTGCGGATCAATTGATCATGGCTAAGACATTTACCGAAGGATATATTCGAGTCCGATCTACCGGCGTAAATGAGATTTTATTCAGCCCAGAAAACTTCCCTGAACAGTTGGAAAAACTTGAATACATCCTCGACAGTGAAGGGGGGCCTACTGTATCGTCCGTTTCCCGTGTGAACCTCTCCCTCTTGGACCAACCAACGGCGGAGTTTGCTAACAATTCTTTTCCTAACTCCTTTTATTAATCCTACCTTATCCTTCCTATCGTGAACTCCAAAATCATCGGAGCTGTCGAGATCGGTACTAGTAAAGTCGTCGTCCTTGTTGGCGAGATTGTTAACGAAAAAACGCTAAATATTGTCGGCATGGGAGTCTCTTCCAGCCGCGGTGTTAAGAAAGGCGAAATTATCGATTTCAATGCGGCTAGTGACTGTACTCACGCAGCCATAATGGCAGCAGAAGAAAGCGCTGGTGTGCGGGTGGAGGCGGTTTACCTCGCCCAATCCGGAATGCACCTCGAGACCTTCTATAATGACGCGGAGGTTACAGTTAAATCCTCCGATAATATAGTCCAACGAGCTGATATTCGGCGATTACTTGCAGAAGCTAAGAGCAAGCAACTTCCTGAAGACCGGGCTATTATTCACCACATTCGAGCTGGTTTCTTGCTCGATGGCGAATTGGTAGACGATCCTGAGCATTTGGAAGGCCACA
>CALJGU010000300.1 GCA_938075565.1 uncultured Opitutales bacterium
AGCGAGTATGGACTGTTCACTGTCCAAGACTGATTGAGCTTGCGGTGAACGACGGCGAGAAGCAGCCCATTGTCCACCACCTACAAGGAAAAGGTAGAAAAATAGGACTCCGTAAAGAGATTCTATTTGAAAATGGACCTGACTCTCCTGTGGTAGCCAATAGTAGCCTCCAATGGCCAAAAGCACCAATAATACGAAAGACACGAAGCGGGTCCAAAACCCAATCACCAGCATTCCGCCGAGGAGCATAATAATACAACCGACAAATACCTTAACGATGTCTGGAGCTCCTATTGTGAAGAACTCGAGTGTATCGAGGAGAATGGTTGATCGGTTGGCCATCTCTCGAGCGGCAAAGAAACAGACGAGTGCACCCGTTACGAAACGTAGTACAAATAAACCTAGATTGTGAAGAAAGCTGATCACAGAGCTAAAAACGTAGGCGAATCTTGGAAGATTGAAAAGGACTAAGCTTCAGCTGTTTCAAACAGCGAATCGTCCATATCAAAATTGGCATAAACGTTTTGAACATCCTCAAGCTCTTCCAAAATGTCTATAACTCGGAGCACTTTTTTAGCATCATCCGCATCCGTCACAGGGACTAGGTTTTGTGGAATGTATGCTAGCTCGGAAGAATCGGGTTCAATTCCTGCATCTTCCAAAGCACGACTCACTTTCTCATATTCAGATACCGGACTACGAACTTCGAAATGGTCGTCCTCGGTAAGAATGTCTTCCGCGCCTGCCTCCAAGACGATGTCCATCAGAGTTTCTTCGTCAGTTTTCTCGGCATCGATCATGAACTGCCCCATGCGATTGAAATTGTAAGCAACAGCACCTGGACTTCCTAAATTTCCCCCATTCTTAGTCAGCGTACTTCTAACTTCTCCAACACTGCGGTTGGTATTGTCGGTCGCGACTTCAATGATAAGTGCCACACCACCGGAAGCATACCCTTCATAAACAACTTCCTCGATTACGATTCCGGGAAGTTCGCCTGTGCCTTTCTTGATAGCCCTTTGCACGTTGTCGTTGGGCATATTTGCCGCCTTTGCCTTTTGCAAAACGGTCCGCAAGCGGGGGTTCATATCCGGATCACCTCCACCAGCTCGGGCGGCAATGATTAATTCTTTACTGATGACGCTGAAAATTTTTCCACGCTTAGCATCGACAGCAGCTTTGTGGCGTTTGGTGGTAGCCCACTTACTATGACCTGACATGAGTAGAGTTACTGATTTTTAGGTTTACGTTTTGGTTTCTTACGGATGAGAGGATTCTCAACTGGTTGAGTAGGGTTTAGGGCCTCTTCTTCAGCAGCAATTTCCTCTTTGTCCTTCCGTTTATTGGTAATCGTTTGCTGCAGAATGGTCATTAAATTTTGAACCGTCCAATATAAACACAGCCCTGACCCAAAGTTATAGAGCATAACCAACATCATAACCGGCATGAATTTGAAGATCGCTTGCTGTTCTGGTGATCCAGCAGTAGGCGTCATCTTCATTTGGAAATACATCGTGGTGGCCATGAGTATCGGCAGCAAATTGAAGTACTGCCCCAAAAATGGAATATTAAATCCCCAAGAGAATAGCTTTTCCGGTTGCGACAGATCGGCAATCCAGAGGAACTCCGCAAAGCGCAACTCGGAAGACGTTCGAAGCATGTAGAAGAATCCGATAAAGATCGGAATCTGCACCAGCATCGGCAAGCAGCCGCCCAAAGGATTCACCTTATGGGTACGGTAGAGCTTCATCATCTCCTGATTCTTGCGCTGAGGATCGTCCTTATACTTCTCAGTGAGCTCCTTCATCGGTCCTTGGATCTTCTGCATCTTTTTTGCAGAACGGGCCGAGATCTGAGTGAGAGGCCAGAAAACAAGCTTCAAAATAATGGTGATGAGCACAATCGCTATACCCCAGTTGGGGATGAAGGAGTAAATCTGCTTCATTCCCAGTAGTAGTATTTTACTCACGGCACCAAACCAGCCAAACTGCATAACAGCTTCCTGGTTCTTATCCATAGCCTGCATACGAAAGATTTCTTTCGGACCTACATAGAAATCCATCTCGGAGATTACTTTTTCATTCGCCTGCAATCCGGCCAATTCGAACTTGGCATCTCCGCTCAAGGCAATGACCTGGTCTCCTTTATCGTTGATTAAGGAAAGGGGTTGAGGGCGAACAACAACTCCCGTTCCGGGAACTTCAGGCGTAAGGATGTTAACGAAAAACTGGTTCTTGAGGCTTACCCAGTCAAATTGAGAAACCTCTTCTAAATAAGGCGGTGGGTTCTTATTCGATCCAATTCCCAAAACACCATTCGAAGGGATGAACTTATTGGAGCCAATGAAATCTTCATCATCGTCTTCGTAATATCCTAAATTCAAATAGCCTCCCATTAAAGTCCCACCACCTAGCAGAGCAGGCTCCATCGTTCCCAGGTGTAGTGCATAGTCGTTGACCAGGAGACTGTTTGAACCGGTATTTACAAACTCGATACTGTGGTGAATGGAGTATTCCTCTTTATCCGAATGGCTTGGATTAATCGTAAACTTTTTTCTCACCAAGAGTCCATCCGAGCTCTGCCGCTCAAAGTGAATCTCAGTATCAGACTGGAAGGTCTTAGTGTAACTTTCGTCGTAGGACCCATCGTTAATCGAGATTCCCAACATGGGAGCATACCCATGATGATTGAACAGGAACGGATCTTCTGAACCTTTAGTAGCCTTATACTCTGACATAGCCACTTTTTTGATTCCCCCACCCTGATTGGTGAAGATCACCTCTATCAAATCATTCTTCAGATAGCTCAGCTCTTCAAGGACACTCGCTGTTTCTTCAGCAGCCTCTATGACTTCCTGCGCAGAAGTTACCGCTTGCTCGATTGCTTCTGTGGAAACAGGCGATTCATCAAGGGGCGCAGCATTGGTAATTGCCTGCTCGGCTTGGGCTGGAGGCTGCTCTTGGGCAGCAGTTGGTGTAGCATCTTCCCGCCGCTTGTTCATAAGCGGAATCATGGCGAAGGCCGCCACCAAGAATAGCATTCCTATAAAAGTGTTCTTTTTATCCATTTAGAAAACTAAGATTTGCCGGACAGATCCAAAAGAGACTCAGGTTTCGGCAGAGTTTGAAATTGAGAAGTGACAGGTTGAACCGGGTCATACCCGCCTCGATGAAATGGCTGACATTTACCCAAGCGTAAGGCTGCCAATAGAATTCCCTTAAAAGCACCATGTTGCTTGATACTCTGAATAGCATATTCAGAACAGGTTGGGTAAAAGCGACAGCATCCACTAGGGCCCAATAAAGCGCTCTTCATCGGACTCAAAACCCGTTGGTAAAGAAGTACGAGAGCCACAGCCAAATATCGTGGTACCTGTTTGATAGTTCTGTAAACCGCGGAGCTCATCGAAAATTCATTTCGTCCGGGTTACGTACCGGTAGGCTTTGACAAAGGTTTCCTCCAAGTCGGCAAAGGAAAGTTCAGGAAACTTGCGTCGAACAAGGAGTACGCAGTCGCAGTGCTGCGGTAGTTCTTGCTGGTGACGCCGAAAGAGCTCTCTGGATCTGCGTTTGCAGAGATTCCGAACAACGGAATTTCCCACCCTTCTAGAAGCGATGACACCAAATCGCCGAACCGGCGTGGCCTCTTCGTCAAGCTCTGGAATATATAAGGTGAAAACAAAGGGCGCACTTTGGAAAGCCCGCCCGAATTTGCGTACTGCTTCAAATTCTCGGGCACGACGCAGGTGCTGCCGGGCCGTGAATCGAAAACGCATTCAGCACGGGAAAATTAGCTCTTAAGCAGTCAAACGTTGCCGGCCTTTGCGACGACGTGCGGTAATTACCTTGCGGCCACCTTTGGTGGACATGCGTTTGCGGAACCCGAATTTGCGGGCTCTACGAAGTTTGGATGGTCTATATGTCGGTTGCATTGTGACGTAAAAAAAGGATACATAAGCTATGTCCTGTCTTTCCCTTGTCAAGTATCCATACGCCCTCATTTGGCCCAAGATTACTTTTTTCAAAAAAATGCTTGAAACAGCCTATAAAACCAACAGTTTTCCCACTTCTTTAGACGTCCCGTTCGTCTAGCCAGGTCTAGGACACAGGGTTTTCATCCCTGCAACAGGGGTTCGAATCCCCTACGGGACGCCATTTTAAAAAACCTCCACTGCAAAGTGGGGGTTTTTTATTGTACAAATGAACCAGTGGGGTTCGAAACTCTTTTGCCCTAAAAACCCATTGGAATTGGGCTGGTGGTCATGTTGCTCATGCTTCGCCTAGTAGACGAAGGAAGCCCAGCGACCGGGGATAGAAGAGATCCCATCAACACAACTGTACAAATAAAAACCACCGGCACGTCGCCGGTGGTTTTTGCCTTTGCAGGCTCAGATCGTTTAAAAAGTTATTCGAGGAAGTTCACATATTCAGGATCAACGTGACCAGCACTCAAGAACTGGAATTTGCCTGCATCGAAAGAAATACCTGGGTCGTAAGTCCAATCCTTGAAGATAGCATCTTCCCGGCTATTTGCTCCTCCAGTATCAACCCAGATCCGGTTCACCTTGTGGTTCCCCCCGTTGACATTGTTGAAATGCAGTGCTTCCCAAGTCCAAGGAGACTCACTGTTCGCCGCTTGTGGTCCAGGCTGAGAGTAAAAGAATACTTGGTGATTGGGCCAATCCTTAGTTACATTCACGGTATCACCGAGCCACAGGATGTTAGACATACCACCTTCAAGCGTGTAGAGGTGTTGTCCAGAAGTCCAAGTATAGATGAGCTGGCCACTCAAATTCTGGGGAATTTCATTGAAGGTAACGTTAAAGCGAAACCCGTTACGATACTCATACCAAGGGCCAAAGGCTACGGCGAGAGTATCAGAGAAAGAACTATCTGTAACTGATTGATAGGTTCCTTCTTCATTGAAGCAAAGCCATCCACCAAAGTTCTTTTTTCCGGGCAGGTTTTTCATGAATCCTTGGTCCGACTGATCAAGCCCGATAAAGGTACAACCCCGTGCGATGTGATTCATAGGATAAATCTCACCTGTATCGAAAGACACTGCATCGTTCAAACAGTTGGATTCAACCGACGAGTTAGCGCTGTCTCTAATTGTGGTGTTTACAAGTTCCAGATCAAAGGTTCCAGACAGAGTAGAGCTGTTACTACGAGAGAATACAGAGTCTTTAATTAAGAGCTTTTCTGAACCTCCACCATTGTAGATCACTTCTCCACGGCAATTTTTAGCACGGATATTGTCTACGACTACGTTTTTAAACTTAAGGGTATCAAATGATGCCAGAAGCTTGTGAGAGATATCCCATTGGTAGCGTTTTTCATCTAGTGAATACCACGCTTTCCCGGTATTTACTGGAGTTGCACCCATGTCGATGTCTAGGTCCTTAATCGTAAAGTCCTTCGCATTGTTCATTAAAAAGATGAAGTATCGTTTAACTTCTCTTACACTACTCCCAGGACCTCCTGATAGTATCTCCAGATACTTCGTAGCGGGCTGTTTATGCCAAAGATAGAACTTAAGGAATGAAGTTGGATTTCCATTACTCTTCTCACCAAGGAAAGTAATATTGTCCGAACTAACGAAGAACAGCCTGCTTGATGCCTTCTTACCACTTTCAATAGTAGGAACACCATTCACTAACTTCACATCCGAATCTGTCGGCCAAAGATCCCAGTTACCCTTGGGAAAGTAGATGATTCCGCCACCAGCAGATTCAGCTGCTTTAAAAGCTGCGTGTGCTGCAGGATAGTCATTATTCCCGTCATTGGCTACAGCTCCATAGTCGACCACATTGAAGGTACGCTTTTTGGCTGATTCCAATGTTCCCAAGGAAACTTCCCCGTATTGCCAAGTACTGAACTGTGGAGTTGCGCCTTTTTGGTAGTGATCAGAAAGATTGATGCAGGTGGCTACTCGGTAGTAGTAGGTAAACCCTTCTTCCATCCCATCAATATCGACATACTGTGTTGCATTGATTCCAAGCCAGCGGAAGGTTCCTGAAGCCGTATTGTCTTCCTGCTGGTTGTTCACCAAATTCGTCGGATCAACAAAGGCTGGCACAGTGCTACGTTGAATTAAAAAGGGCGCATCCCATTTTTGGTTGTCAGACCAGCGCAAACGAACATGGCGGTATCCCTTTTCTACAATTTCAATCTCCGTTGAGGGAATGGAACCGGTTGTAAATTGAACCGGATGAGTAACCCGGTTGGTTGTTCCAGAAGCATCCTTAACCGTAAGCGCTACGAGGTATACCCCGGCAATCTCATACGTGTGAGAAGCTTGAGCTCCGTTGCTTACCGCAGAGCCATCTCCCCAATCCCATGAGTATTCGGTAATGGCAGATCCGTTTTCAACAGAACTGGAAGCATCCACATTCACAGTGAGTGAACTTCCACGATTGGCTACACCACTTGTAAATACTGCTTCCGGATCAGACGAACCGGAGCTTCCTCCACCATCATTTATGTTGGTATTATTGTTATTACTTCCCTCACCGATTCCTCCGAGTAGAGAATTGTTGATGTTATTGGCGACAATTGTGCTATCACTTAAGTTGCTAAACTCAGCATAGGCTAAAGACCCTTCTGCATGGGATGTTAAAGCCATTCCGAAAAGAACTCGATCAGGCATATCCATGGTAGCTGAATCTTGGAGGATCCAATCTGACCCATTTAACGAATAGGATGCTGAATACGAGTTACCTGCCCGGACCAATTTGATCCAAATAGGGTCAACGATACCATCGGTCTTTGACCAATCGGAACCTCCACCTACTGCTGACCGACTCTGGTATACAACACCTACGTTTTTAGCTAAGAAAAGGGATACATATTTGGATTCAGGGAGTTCATCACTGCGAATCATCAATCCGGCTTTGGCCCAATCTTCCTGAGCAATCATTGTGTCGAGCTTAACAACTCCCTCAAAATCGCCATAAATTTCACGGTAAACAAAGTGGAAGGCGTCTTGGGTGTGACCAATGTCTCCTCCACTTGCCTCTACGATGTAAGAGTCGCTGTCCGAATCAAACGCAGCACTCCCGTTTACACCGACCTTTCCGATATCGGAAGACACATAGGTCTCCGAAACATGAGAGTTATCAAGATCTAGAACTGAAAGGTCTTCAAAAGTAGCGTCTACGGATTGACCTTGAGCATTAGAAGAAACTGCCAGCCCAACGTATACCGTGTTAGTAAAGTTGATGGTATCCTCAGCAAGGAATTCCCACTTGTCTCCATCTTCTGAATAATAGGCACTTATATAAGTCCCCATCTTTACTAAGCGAAGCCATACAGGAGCAGAAACATTTCCCTTACCGGAACGAGTTGTTCCATCACCAGTTTGGTGACGACGTTCAAGAGCAACCATTTCACCAGCGGATACTTTAAGAAAAGCGTGGATAGAATCGTCGTCCATGGACTGACGAAACATGATTCCGGCTTTTGCGTCCTCGGTTGCAGCCTGCAAAGAGCTTAGCTTCACCGTTATCTCCACATCACCGGAAACTGCGCTGTTAACAAAATGAAAGTTATCTTCATTTCCCCAGATGTTTCCACCCGAGGCAGACAGCTGATAGGCTTTAGATCCGTCATCATAGGAAGCTGAGCTCCCTAATTCACCGCTGCCAATGTCTGTTTTAAGCAGAGTTCCTTCCTGCGCAGACAACGACCATTGAGC
>CALJGU010000301.1 GCA_938075565.1 uncultured Opitutales bacterium
GGCGCCCCCAATAACATCGAACTTTACAATCGACTGAAGGATCCGGCTGAAATGGTGAACTTAGCGAATGACCCCGATCACTCCTGGGTTATCAACCAGTTGGATAAACGCCTCAGTGAACGTATTAAGGAAGCTACCACCCATCCGGATGGACTGTCTTTCACTGCTCCATTGTCCGATGATCGGGGAGTTTCCAAGGTAGATCAGTATTATTAGGAATAGGGTAGAGGCCTATGATTGAGGTTGCGCTTGCTCCTCGTCGATGTAACCTAATTTTGAAATTGTCCGTTTTGTATTAATGATGCGACTAGCCATGTTATCAGTTCAAAAAAGCAAAAGTTTGGAATGGCTGCTCTTTGCTGTCTGTTTATGGCTGATTCCATCTTCAAGTTGGTTGCAGGCTGAAGAGGGAACGGTTTCTTCCGTCACCGATCACTTAACGGTTTCGATAAAGAATATTCAGGGGCAGGAAATACATCCGTTTCGGGTGGACGAAGCGCAGGGCTCAGTGCTCATTTTTGTAACTCACGATTGTCCCATTTCCAATGCCTATGCCCCGGAAATGAGTCGCCTAAGGAATGAGTATCAGAAAAAGGGTTTTAAGATGATGCTCGTATACGTGGATCCGGACGCGAGCGTTGAAAACATCAAAGCCCATATGAAGGATTTCAGTTTAAATGGCTACACAGCGATTTCGGATAAAACGCACCGTCTCGTGAAAGCCGTTGGCGCTACCGTGACCCCTGAAGTGGCTGTGGTGCTTACTGATGGATCTTTGTCTTATCGTGGTCGTATCGACAACATGTACCCGGCCTTGGGGCAGCGCCGCAGAGTTATCACCGAAAAAGACCTGCGTAATGCGCTGAATGCCATTCTCGAAAATCAACCAGTAACTGTCTCCAGAACCGAGGCCATTGGCTGCTATATGCCCAATCTACAATTTTAATTCTTCTATATCTAAGACTATGAAACCCTTCCGTTACCTTTTAGTCGCACTCGTTATGTCAGTCGGAATATCCATCCAAGCGAAGGAATTTCCGGTTACATTCAGTGAGCATATTGCGCCAATCGTTTTTAATAATTGTGCTACCTGTCACAGGCCCAATGAAGCAGCTCCCTTTTCGTTGATGAATTACCGGGATGTGCAAAAGCGCGCAGAACTCATACTGACCGTCGTCGAAGATCGTTTCATGCCACCTTGGCACGCCACCTCAAAAGACTTTGAGTTTCAGGACCATCGTCAATTGGCTGATTCAGATATCCGGTTGTTTGAGACCTGGGTCGAAACTGGTATGGCGAAAGGTGATCTGGATAAACTACCACCGATGCCGGAGTTTACCGATGGCTGGCAACTGGGAGAGCCCGATCTAGTCGTGAATATGGCGGAAGGTTATACGCTGTATGCAGAAGGACCGGATATTTATCGCAACTTTGTGATCCCTCTTAACCTGGAAGAGGATAAGTGGATTCAAGCCATCGAGTTTCGCCCTGGAAAACGATCAGTTGTTCATCATTCTCTATTTTACTACGACACCAGCGGAGAAGCGCGTGCACGAGATGCCGAGGATCCTATTCCTGGTTATAAACGAATGGGGCGTGACCGCGAAGGTGGAGGTATCGGTGGTTGGGCCGTTGGAGGAATTCCCAAGAAACTGCCGGAAGGTTTGGCCTACCACTTACCTAAAGGATCTGATCTGATTCTATCGACTCACTTCCATCCTTCAGGAAAAGAGGAAACGGAAGTATCGACCGTGGGATTTTACTTTTCTGATGAACCGCCCAATCAGAAATTTACTGGAGTTCAATTGCCACCTGTCTTTGGTGCGTTGGCAGGGGTAAACATTCCTGCCGGTGATAGCAATTATACGAAACATGACTCTTTTGTCCTTCCTATTGATGTAAAAGCATTTGGCGTGAGCTCTCATGCCCACTATTTGGGAAAGAGCATGAATATGACGGCCACTCTGCCAAATGGTGAAGAGAGGGAGATGCTATCGATCACGGATTGGGATTTTTCCTGGCAGGAACAGTATCGTTACAAGGACTATATTTTCCTACCAGCCGGGACAAAGCTGGATGCTTCCGTTACCTGGGATAATTCTTCCGATAATATCAATAACCCGAATGATCCTCCCGTACCTGTAAAATGGGGACGTGAATCGGATGATGAAATGGGGAGTGTGACCTTACAGATGGTTGCGGCTAATCCTGATGAATTTTCGAAGCTCAGACAGGCCATTCAACAACATACAGGTGAAGCCAGTAGAAAAGCCAGAGGAGGACGAGTCGCTCGCAATGGCAATCAGGGCAGAGGGGCTTTGTTGAAACGAATGCTTGAGCAATTTGATAAAGATGAAGACGGGCAATTGAGCCCAGCAGAACGTCAAGCGGCTCGAGAGGCGTTTGGGCGCTAAAGGTACAAGGAGTTTCAAATGTATCTAGATACTAGGTTCTGGTGGTTGCTGATTGGCCATTATCTCATAGAAATAGGCCATTCCATCCAAGACCTTCGCCGCTTTAAAAGGTAGGCTAGAGGAGGAAATTAGCTTCAATCAGTAACTGTCGATTGAGCTTTCCTGTTTTTCGCTCGAACCCTAATCTAACAAAATGAACTTCTTCAAATTAGTCTTCTTTTTTGTATTCATCACCTCTTCGTTGCTGGCAAAGCCCAACATAATCATAGTCATGACGGATGACCAGGGTTACCCGGAGCTGTCGGTTAACGGAAATCCGATTCTTCAAACGCCTCATCTCGACCAACTGCATGGTGAGAGTCTGCGTCTGGAAGATTACCATGTATCTCCTATGTGTGCACCCACCCGCGGGCAATTATTGACGGGTTTGGATGCGGCTCGTAATGGATGTATCAATGTTAGTAGTGGCCGAGGATTATTGCGCCCTGAACTGCCGATTATGGCTAACTTCTTTGGGGATGAAGGATATGAGACCGGCCTATTCGGCAAATGGCATTTGGGTTCTAACTATCCGTTTCGTCCAGAGGACCGTGGGTTTGATGAGACGGTGTGGTTTCCTTCGTCCCATATTGGATCTGTTCCGGATTATTGGGGTAATGATTACTTTGATGACACCTATGTAAACAATGGGGAGTGGAAGCAGTATAAGGGCTATTGCACCGATGTCTTCTTTGAAGAGGGAATGTCTTTTATGAAGAAGGCGGCCAAGGAGGGTAAACCTTTTCTCTCTATCATCATGCCGAATACTCCTCATGGCCCCTTGGTCGCAAAGGACAAAGATGAGGCGGTGATCAAGAAGATCCTGGCTCAACCGGAATACGATGACATGGATCCCGAGATCAAGGTCCGGTTAGCCGATTACCTGGGTATGATCTTAAACATTGATGAAAACATGGGCGCGATGATGAAGTTTCTTGAGGATGAAGATCTGAAGGATGACACCATCGTAATTTTCCAGACGGACAATGGCAGTACTCACGGACCACGGTATTACAATGCAGGGATGCGCGGTGGGAAAACTGAATTGTGGGAAGGTGGACACCGTGTTCCTTGTCTGATCAGTTGGCCGAATGGCGGTCTGTTGGAGCCGCAGGATATCCACGGCTTAACCCAGGTGCAGGACATGTTACCGACGCTCCTTGACCTCTGTGATATTCCGAATGATACCAAGTTCGACGGCATGAGTCTGGCTTCCATTTTGAAAGGAAAGGCGGTCGTACCGGAAGACCGGATGCTGGTGATCAATTACAGTCGCATGCCGAATTTTGTAAACTATCCTACGCCGTTCGCGCAGACTCTCATGCAGAGAGATTTGGGTGAAGTACTATGGAAGCGCTGGCGACTTCTGGAAGATCGTGAGCTCTACAATTTGGAGACCGATCCATTGCAGGCAACCAATGTCATAGATAAGCATCCAGAGGTGCTGGCGAAGATGCGAGGCAAGCTGGATGATTGGTGGGCTGATGTCGGGCCGAATGCCAATGATGTGCAACGGGTGATTATCGGCAGTGAGCACGAAAACCCATCGCGTTTGACCGGCTGCGAGTGGCTGGACGTATTTATAGATCAACAAAGACAGATTCGTGCAGGGCAGCACAAGAGTGGCTATTGGATGCTGGAAGTCGCAGAAGCTGGGGAATATGAATTTGAGTATCGTCGGTGGCCCAAGGAAATCGACCGGCCCATCATCGCGCCAGCTGAGGACGGGCAAGGCGCAATTCCGATTAACCAGGCTAGCTTTTACCTTAGCAACTACCATCACTTGAGTATTAGTGAGAAAAGCGCTTATGGATTCGAGGGAGAAACCAAACCGGTTGGACCCAATGATACCTCCGTCACGTTCACGGCTCAACTTGAGAAAGGACCCATAGCATTGCACACCTGGTTTCGAGGTGGTAGTGGTCACAGAGGAAGCGGAACAGGAAGTACGGTCCTGAGTGCTTATTATGTCTATGTGACTAAGAAGTAGCTCCTATTGTAATGAGCTTTTCATTTATTAAATTTGTAGGAGCTGCTTCAGCTGCGAAAGTGAAGCTCTTTGATAAACGAATCGCAGCTGAAGCAGCTCCTACCTTTCTTTGGCGTTTGTTGTTTCTCTTCGTCCTCTTGCCTTTCGCCTCTGGTCTCTCGCCTTTGGCGGCAACGCCGCCGCCCAACATTCTCTTCATCGCGGTCGATGATTTAAACGATTGGGTAGGGCACATGGGGGGACACCCTCAGGCTAAGACGCCGAATATTGATCGCTTAGCCGGGAAGGGCGTTTCGTTTACCAAGGCGTATTGTAACGCACCGCTGTGTAATCCTTCACGTGTGAGTTTATTCTCGGGTATCCTGCCGTCGAATTCCGGGGTGTACGGAAATGGAGAAAGGATGCGTGACAAAATTCCGGATACGGTGACCTTGATGCAGTACCTGCGTGAGGAGGGTGGTTATTCGGTTCAAGGAGGTGGAAAGACGTTTCATGGTAGTGGTCCTTATGATGAGGCTTCCTGGGATTATTACAATACGCCACCCCGTACGAGACAGGCTGGTAAAAGAGATGAAGGCCTGGCGAAAGATGCCTGGGCTCCCTGGGGACCGTTGGATGTCGAGGATTCGGAAATGTTTGATGTGAAGAACGTGGATTGGGCGATTTCGGAATTGGAAAAATCGCACGAAAAACCATTCTTTATCGCCTGCGGATTTACCAAGCCGCACATGCCCTGGTTTGTGCCACAAAAGTATTTTGATCTGCATCCACGCGAAAATATCATCCTACCCGAAACCCTGGATAACGATCGGGATGACCTTCCTTTTTGGGGTAAGAAATTCGCTATAGAAGTTCACACAGTTTCTGATGGAACCAACTTTGCTAAACATGGTGAAGACCACGATATGGTTTTGAAACACGGCCAGTGGGAGCGAGCCGTTCAGAGCTACCTGGCTACGATCAGTTTTGTAGATGCTCATGTGGGGCGGCTGTTGGATACATTGGAAGCAAGCGAACATGCAGAAAACACTATCATTGTTTTCTGGGGTGACCACGGTTGGCACTTGGGAGAGAAACAACATTGGCGCAAACACGCACTGTGGGATGTTACGACTCGAACCACGCTGATTATGGCTGGGCCTGGTTCGACTCAAGAGGGCCAGCTCTGTGATCGGCCGGTAAGCCTGATTGATCTTTATCCAACCCTGTTAGAGCTAACGGGTGTTCCTCAACGCGATGGACTTGATGGGCAAAGTATCGTTCCTCTCCTTGAGAATCCGAAACGTCTCTGGGATGAGCCAGTGCTCATGACCTTTGGTTATCAAAATCACGCCGTGCAAACCGATCGTTGGCGTTACATTCAGTACAACGATGGAGGCCAGGAATTGTATGACCACCTGCAAGATCCTAATGAGTGGACCAATCTCGCCGGTGATCCGAAATACCGTACGGTTATCGGGAATCTGCAACGTTGTCTGCCGAC
>CALJGU010000302.1 GCA_938075565.1 uncultured Opitutales bacterium
GGTGATATCGGTATGCGCCAAGCCAGACCACACCAGGTCAATAAAGTATTCGTCTCCGGCATCACGCATGGACCACGTTTGGGTCTCTTCCATGAGCGCTTCTCCATTTTCACCGAGGAGATGGTAAATTGTCTCCCACTGAACCACTTCACCTTCAGCTGTAACCACATTGGCCTCTTGAAGTTCCCAATACCCATTAGAAGGATTATGAAAAAAGTCGCGGCCATTCACACGAGTGAATCCCCAGTAAAGCCCCGTTTGGTGCGGATGATGCCCTGGACTGTATTCGGTTAGAACCCCATTACCGTCTGGTGCTACAATGGGATGAAGATAGGGGCGATGGTCTGCTCGAGCATTCTCCACCAGAATCGGTTCTTCCCCGCCTGGTCGAAATACGGAGATCGTACCGGCCTCCTTGTCTTGAACCAGTTTAAGCGGAGCCGCATAAACAGAGGTTAATGAAACAATAAGAAGAAGAGCACAGAGTGTTTTCATAAAAGCGGGTAATTTTGTGACTTTCAGCTTAGCAGCTAACGTAAATTAGATATTGGTGGCTCTGGCCTATTTTTATTAGATCTTGGCCATCACGCAATGAATCTAAAGCACAGACCTATCTTCAACTGAGATAGTAGATGAACTCAAGTATATCCAGAGCTGCACCTTTGCCTAAAACCGCCCTACGAGAACATCTTCTTAACTCAGGTGCCCGAGATGAAGCGGTTCACGCCGTTTCTTGCTTAATTGGTCTGACTTCCAGGTGTCCCAAAAAACTGACCGCCATTCAGGTAAGGATCATCCTCAGTAAAGTGGTAATGGTAAATTCCCTCCAGATGGTCTGGCGTAGCGCCAAAGTGCCCATGGTATGTATCCAGATCGGAGCTGGTCAGAGTGTCCCCATCTTCCTCAGGGCCATAAACCGGAAATCCATCCAGAAGAACTCCCAACAACGCTCCCTTGCCATGCTCAGAGGATAGGTAGATCGGTTCAAAATGATAGTGATACACTCCGCTGCTTTGCGGATGTCCATTGTATTGATCGAAACTGTTTATCTCCTTTGTCAAAGCCTGGTTGTTCGGACCGGCATATTGATTAAATAATGCGACCCCATTAATCGCGATGCCAATGGACCCCAGGTTCGTGTTTGATTTGTTGGTCGCTTCAACGGGATTTGCAGGCACCCGGTAAGTCATCGTCTGCTCACTTATAGTGCTGGGGTTCTGATTGAATCTCGCATTGCTGCCATTGTAGGCCTCGTAACGGCTATCGCTTGTTTCAAAATATGGACTGGGGTGATTTGGCAAATTATCAGTTTCAATGACGATAAAATAATCCTCGAAATAGATTTCCACATTGTCTCCGAATAGATCGAAAATCGCTGGAATCCGATCATCACGAAGATCCGCATTGTTACCCACACCATCTCCATCCGAATCGGTGTCTTCGGCAGGATCGAACGGAAAGGCATCCGAGGCATCCGGTATGCCGTCGTTATCGTCATCCAAGTCACTATTGTCTCCCATACCATCGTCGTCGTTATCTGAGCTTTCGGTCGGATCGAGGGGAAATTCATCGGAAGCATCTGGAACACTATCGTTATCATCGTCCAGATCCTCATTGTTCCCGGCTCCATCTCCATCTGTGTCGGTATCTTCAGCAGGATCATCTCCATCGCTATCCGTGTCTTCGTCTGGATCTAGTGGAAATGCATCCGATGCATCAGGCGTTCCGTCATTGTCATCATCGGTATCGGCGTTGTTGCCCATACCATCTCCGTCCGTGTCTGCAATTTCGGTCGGGTCAAGCGGCAGGTCATCCTCCAGATCAGGAGTACCGTCATTGTCATCGTCCAGATCCGCATTATCTCCGGCGCCGTCCTCATCAGAGTCAGCATTTTCAAATGGATCCAGTGGAAAAGCATCTGACGCATCAGAGGTTCCATCGTTATCATTATCTAGATCCGTGTTGTCTCCAACTCCGTCGCTATCAATATCCCCGTCTTCGCTGGCATCTAAAGGAAACGCATCCAATTCGTCCTCAGTCCCGTCGTTGTCATCATCGGTATCAGCATTATTTCCGATACCATCATTATCGGTATCCTTATCTTCTTCTGGATCCAATGGGAACGAATCTGACTCATCGGGAGTTCCATCATTATCGTTGTCGAGGTCAGCGTTGTCTTCAATCCCATCATCATCGATATCCGCGTTTTCGTCTGGATCTAGAGGAAAGGCATCCGAGGAATCCTCTGTATCATCGTTATCGTCATCCACATCGGTATTATTTCCGATACCATCTCCGTCGGTATCGGTATCTTCAGAAGAATCCAAAGGAAACGCATCATATTCATCATCGGTTCCGTCATTGTCGTCATCGAGATCAGAATTATTCCCCTTACCGTCCTCATCGGCATCGGCATCCTCCCCCGGATCCAGCGGAAAAGCGTCCGCATTGTCTCCCACCCCGTCGCTGTCAGAATCGAACTGCTCGTTCGAATCGAGCGGAAAAGCATCAAACAAATCAGGAGTCCAATCGCTGTCGCTGTCTATTGCTTCTTCCTAATTCAACCCATAACCCTCGATGGCCCGGAAAAACATCCACTGAGCCCCGGTAAGCGTTGAGTTAACGGTGAAGCTACCGCTTGCGCCGATTTCCTGCTCCTGACCTTCTTCAAGAGGCTCCCAATGATCTAGATCAAGCGAAGATTGAAGTGTCCAAACCGTCCCTTCTATTCCGAACAGGGTCAAATCTACGGAGTCAGGATCCCCACCGGTTTTTATAACAAGATAGAAATTCTGACCGTAGGCGACATGTAGTGCCAACAGGACACAAAGTAATATACGGAAGATTCGGAGAGCGTTGGGCTTCATATATTGAAGAGGCAAGCTAGGTTCCGATTATGAATTTATCCCCTGCGTTTGTCTGAACATTTTGTCATCTGACAAAACCATCAGAATCGTACACACACTAAGAACAACCTATCTCCTTGGACGTGACAGCACCTGAAACCCTCATAGAATCGGAGGTTCAGCTATTAATCACACAACATCCAGACGCGAAGGACAGGCATCCAAGCACGGGAAATAAGTACGTAAGAACGCTGTTAAACTAGATGTGCGACCAGAATCTTGGAAGCTAAGAACGGCTTCGTATCTAAACGAATCCGTAAGCTTCTAAGATCTGATGGACCGCCTACTCGACATCGAGAGCGGGTATATAGGAATCATTGTGGACCGAGTGGCCCAACAACAATTAATTGACCGTCTTAACCTTAACGGCACAAGGGCCTTTTCGGCCTTCGCCAACTTCATACTCTACGGCATCGCCTTCATCTAGAGTATAACCTTCGGTTTCGGAGTGGTGAACGAACAAATCCTTACCTCCTTCATCAGGCTCAATAAACCCAAATCCTTTTTCATCATTAAACCACTTAATTTTTCCCGTAGGCATCTTATACTTTCTGTTATTGTATTACTATTAGTTAAAATTCTTCCCTATGTTCATCAGGTATCGCGCAAACCTCAAGCAGCAATTACTTGAATTTTTCATAGGGTCCAAACTCTCATTTGCGGGCAATTCCTCAATGATTCTGCATTCCTTATCATCCAGTTTCATCCATTCGAATCATCGAAAACAATTAAAAGCCCCGCCTTATTGTAAAAACTCCAAGAGCAACTGAACGGTTTTTTCAGGTTGTTCCTGCTGGACCCAATGACCAGCTCCGGGAATGAGGTGGACTCCGCGCATATCTGTGCAAGCGTCCCCTTGCATACGCTCGAGGGCTCCTGGGTTTTGATAACTCCCCCAATCACTTGCTCCGGAAATAAAGATGGAAGGCTGTTCTATCTTTCGCCCGGCATAGAGTTGCATTTCTGGTGCCCCTAAACTTCCGGACCGATACCAATTGAGCCCTCCTTGAAATCCATTGCGCTGATATTCATCGGTGTAAATCTGAAGCTCTTCGTCAGGTAACCACTGATTGGATACTATCTCCTGTTGCGTCGGGCTATGCTTGGCCACCGCTTCAGCCATCCCGTCTTGAAGGTCCATAATGTAATAGGTAGGCATCTTCGCCATTTCGGCCGCCGCGCGAGACTTCAGTCGGTATGGTTTGTTTTCTTTCCAATCGGCACTCTTGTAGTGGTAATAGCCACGCATAAATGCATGAAGCCCCTGTGGAGCCTGCCACATATTTTCGTTGGCTTCACGTGTTCGATAATAAGCCTGATAGTGTTTCCGTGGTCTGGGAAGTTTTGCCAGCTCGTCATAGAGATCGTAGGTAAGTTCTTTCTCCTGAGGAGCATTCGCGGTGTCAAACGGCAAGGACCCAGTTCCGCTGAACGGAGCACTCATCAACGCCACCTTGGTAAATACATCCGGGCGAGTTACTGCACACCAGGCCGCAATGGGAGATCCAAAGTCATGCCCAACAACCATCACCTGTTTATGCCCCATGGCGTAGACCAAGCCCAACGCATCACGAACCACATTGAGCCGACGAAACGAATAAAGATCGCCATCATACTCACGGTCCCAACCAGTCGTGCGACCGTAACCTCGCTGATCTGGCGCTATCACATGGTAACCGGCTTCTGCCAAAGGCACCATGATCTTTCTCCAGCTGTAGGCCAGTTCGGGAAATCCATGAAGCAGAAGAATACCTGGTCGATTATCTCCATCATAACCTGCCTCCAGGACATGCATTCTTAAGCCATTAATATCTTCCACGAATCGGGAACGAATACCATCCGGGAGTAAACTTGAATCATAAGGCCCCGAGTCGGTGCTTCCTTCTCCGGACGTTTGACCTTGGGCAATAGCAACTGAACCCAAGGCTCCACCTATAGAAACTACAGACGGTATAGTCGCCATACCTAGCATCGCTTTGCGTCGTGTTATTTTTTCAGGCATCAGAATACAGGTTGGGATTTATTGATGACCTCCCATTGGGTTTTCGTACCAGAGAATATTTCGGGACCAGTGGCCGGCGATGAGCATGTCGAGATCGCCGTCTCCGTCCATATCGACCGCTCGGGTATCGTAAGACCCTTGGTTGGCTTCAATCAGGTGTTTCACAAAAAATCCACGTCCATCATTTTCAAACCAGACAGCTGTACTATCTTCATGTCGACCACAGGTTCCAATATCAACATCGCCATCCTGATCGAGGTCTTCCACAAACAGGCTATGCGGACCGTAATGTTCGGAATCAATTTCTACCTTATGGAAATCTGGACCCACAAACAAGAGCACACCGTTGCCGTGACCCCGTGAGGCCACCAGATCCATGACTCCATCGCTATTCACATCAGCGGGCAGGATGTTGCTGGCTCCTGGTTCGACGTCAGACAAAAGATGTTTCTTCCAAGGGTCGCTGCCATCTACAGGCTGTTCCCACCAGGCAAACCATTCACCGCCATCAAAACCTTCCCCACCCTTCGCTCCGGCCATGATGTCCGGGCGGGTGTCACCATTTACATCACCGAATCCCATGTAGTGATTTCCTCCGGGTGCATCTTTCTCGGCAAATACATGCCGTACCCACTTCCCGGATGCGGCAGGTGTTTCAAACCAACAAATGGAATCATGAATGGGAGTAGCACCTTCCTTTTGAAATGAGTTGGCGATCAAATCAAGAACTCCGTCCTGATTCACGTCACCCGTGATCAAACAGTGAGTGCCAAGAATTTCGTCATCAATCGTATGGTATTTCCAGGGCTTCCCCGAAAAGGGATCATCCGGACATTCGAGCCAGAAAGTGGTGTTATTGGATCCAATAAAATCTTCGTCTCCATCTCCATCCACATCGAGCAAGCAGGAGTGAATGCATTGAGGACGAGGCTTGCGGGATGCGTAGCCCTCCAAAAACGGATGAATCACCTGCTGTTCCCAATCGGGTCCCTTCATCAAAACGACGTTACCATCAAACGTTCCAATGACATCTATGTTTCCATCGCCATCAAAGTCGTGCGCGACCACCGAGTCGGTTTGTTTGCTTTTCACTTGGTCTACGATGGTGTGCTTTTTCCAAGCATAGCCAGATTCAGTATTGAAGCCGTCTCCAGGTATCGCTTCCCACAGCTTCACATTATCATAATAAATCGCACCCTTCTTTCCCCGCGCCTTCAGGTTAATCGACGTCTTGGTCACATCGAAACGCCAATGCTTGGCAGCGAGTGGCGGCAACCCATCCATGCGTGCCACCACACGATCGCCAATCGCTTCAATCAAAACGGTATACCACTGATCTTTTTCGATTTCCCATTCTGATTGATCTAAAGCCTCATCCTTATCTCCTTCGATCTGAGAGTGTCGGTCTTTTTGCAGAATGGTCCCTTTATTCGTGGAAGGAATCAGGCGAACCACGTGTCCGGTTCCCGCGGCGGTTGTGCTGTTATTAAAGCCGATGTGAGCTGCCGTAAGATCACCCGTGATTTTGAAATCAATTTGAAGAATACAGTCTCGTGCCGGCACATTCAGACGCATGCTGGGTGTCGTACCTTTATGATGCTCCCGACTAGCCTGAATCTCAGGTGTCGAGGGAATGCCTTTATAAACACCATCCTCAACCGACCACTCAGTGCCATGCAAGGCTACCCATTCAGTTTTGGCGGAACCGGAACTGAAATCATCCTCAAAGAGAAGCGACCCCTTGCCGGCTAGAGCAGGTTCAATGGCAAAGGTAGCGTGAGTGAAGAGCAGGAAGCAAAGTGCGAAAAAGAGGATTCGGTGCGGTAGTGTTTTTTTCATCATTAAAATCGTAATCGTCCTCCTACTCTTCCTCGTCCTTGAAATTCGTTGGAAAAAGCAGGAGGTTGCAAAGCAAGAAGGAGGACGAGGAGGATTGCGTATTAAATATCATGAAAAGCCTCACTCAGTACCACGAGCTCGACCAAGTCCTGGAGGCCATTCCCACGGTCTTTTAGATCCTCGCAAATTTGATTAACCGTGGCGCGGTCGCCGAAGTGGAGTTTACGGCCCAGCGCATAGGTGAGCAGCTTCTCAGTGAGACAACGGGCGAACTGATCCTTTCGATCCAGAAGGATATCTTTGAGCTCGGCCATGTTTGAAAACTGTTCACCTGACGGAAGTTCACCGGAGGATTCGATCTTCTTAATACGATGACCTTGGTTGCCATGATACACCGTACGGTAGCGACCAATCGGATCGTAGTTCTCCATAGCAAAGCCAAGCGGATCAATCTTACGATGACATTCAAAACATGTCTCCACCTTGCGGTGTTTTTGGAGCTGTTCACGAATGCTAGTAGCACCTCGAATATCCGGCTCAAGAGGATCCACGTCTGGCGGCGGTGGTGATGGAGGTGTTCCTAAAATGTTTTCCAAAATCCAAATGCCCCGAACCACAGGGGATGTCTCAACTCCATTGGACGTCGCCGTTAGAATGCTGGCATGACCCAAAATCCCACCTCTCATATTTCGGTCGTCAAACCGGACCTTACGAAAATGATCCCCCTGCACCCCCGGAAAGCCATAGAGCTCTGCGATATAGCGATTCACAAATCCATAATCAGAATCAATAAATTCTTGGATCGGCCGATTATTGGACAGAACGTGATGAAAATAGAGGCGCGTCTCTTCTTTCATCAAAGGTTCGAGGTAGCGCTCGTGATAAACGGTAAACTTGCCAGTATCCGGCGGCATTTCACCGAGCTTATTTAAGTGCAGCCAACTATCAGTAAACTGATTAGCCATGGCTCGCATTTTTGGATCTTTCAGCATACGAGCAACCTGCTTCTTCAGCTCGTCCGGGTCGCTCAATATTCCTTTTTCGGCGGCAGCAAACAAGGCTTGATCAGGCATGGAACTCCACAAGAAATAGGATAAGCGCGAAGCTAAGGAGAACTGATCCATTTTTTGAGGCAAGTCCTGCTTCGGGAGCTCCAATCCCTCACCCACTGGAGCCTGAATATAAACAAAATTTGGAGATGCTAGAATCGCCGTAAGCATAGCTTTCAGGGCATCGACTGAAGACTTCCCAGATTCAAGTTGCCGGTGGTAGAACGATACGTAACGTTCACGCTCCCTGGCCAATAATGGTCGTCTAAATGCACGTGAACCGAAACGCATGACCACTTCCTCCGGATCAACACGCTTGGGAGATATCGATTGTTCTCCAAAAATAGTCTGATGACTGCGAGGTGGCCAAATCTCAGTCTCAGGACCATGAATCTCCATACCATAGAAACGAATCCTCGGGCCCTCATAAACATCAGACAAATAGATCTCCTGATTCTCACTCGGCTGAGCTGCCACTCCATCTCGCCAATTGGAAGGCACGACATCCAGATGATGTTTTACCGTGAGGCGCGAAAGAATCTGTTTAAAAGGTTGCGGTCCATTTGGGTAGCGGATGATAGGCACAAACCCCTCATCCATCCATACACGAAACTCGAAGGTTTCAACTTCGTGGTCCCTTAAGAGCACGGTCACCAGAATACGATCAGAACTATTGTACTTACGCCCCGGATACGCGACACGAGGATCCGTAGCGAGCAACTGCATCTTTATAGGCTCCTCCGGATCGTAATTCATCATAGTCGAGTCATAGCCATTGATCCGGTTGACCCCTTCCGCGGTAATGCGAATAGTATAAAATCCATCGGCAGGCACACCCTTAAAACAGGGTGCATAGAGCCGGTCGGATTTAGCATCCCCATGACCAAAGTCGATATACTCACCATCTACGTTTACCGTGAACCAGATTTGCGGACGAAAGTGATAGGTTCGGTCTGTAAAATCATCGGGCACGAGATACACAGGATCCATCTCAGCTGACTTTCCAAAATTAACGGCTTTTTCCACCGTCTTGGCAGCAGAATCCAGGTAGCGCTCCAACAAGTAATCTGAAAGAATCAAAGCCCCACCGAGATTCTCAAACCCTTCTTCTCTCTCATCAGCCGGGAATGATTCAGTGGGATCAAACGATTCTACATTCAAATTCATCAGATCCCGAATGGTATTCAGATACTCGTGACGATTCATTCGGCGAAGCCCAGTCAACTCCTGAGCTTCCTTCAATACGATGGATTGTTCCAGATTCTCGGTGATCCAACTCACCATTTCTTTCACGTGCTGTGGATCGGGTTGCGGCTCCTCCTCTGGCGGCATGTCACCTAAGTTGAGCATATCAAGCACCTCTTCCCAGGTCCAGACCGTGTCACGATCTTCAAAATCTAGACCCAGTGCATCGAAACGTCGATCGCCCTTCTGCTTCTTTTCGCCATGACAGGAGATGCAATGTTCCTGAATGAAATGCAGAGGATCTAATGATTGAGCGTGCCCCAATGAGGTTAAAAAGAAGACAACTGCTCCATAAATCTTCCAATGTGAATGCCAGAATATAGGAGCTGCTTTAGCTGCGAAATTCCTAGAATCCCGAATCGCAGCTAAAG
>CALJGU010000303.1 GCA_938075565.1 uncultured Opitutales bacterium
ATTAAGCGTAGCCTTCTCAGCCTTAACCAGCGCTTCATATCGTTTCAACTCTGGGCGATTAGTCAGCGCTTTGTTTAACAATGAGTCCAACTGCGGTTCTACTGGAAAGAAACTCAAAGGAACGATCATGGAATCGACGGCCGCTAATTCGACTGACTTCTCCAGACGTAACAACTGAACCAAACGACTCGAGGCAGCTGTCGAACGAATGCGTGCTGCTTCCAAGTTGTGCTTCTGCAAGAGCGATTCTACACCAGCTCTTTCCGCATCGGCTTGAAGCCCTTCACCCGCTTCTGCAAAGTCTGCGGTGGCTTTGGCCAATGCTCCGGCATTGTCTGCCGCCTCTCCAGCAATCGTCATTTGCCTTTGAGACTGGACCAATTCGTAGTAGGCACCAGCGACTTCAAGGGCTAGGTTTTGACGCGCTTCCATTTCTTCAGCCTGCGCAGCCTTCAATTTTTGTGAGGCCGCTAAGGGTTGAAAGATCCCCTCGGCCAGATCCAATTCTAGAGCGACTCCCGGCTTAGGAGACAAACCAGATCCCACAGTGGGCAGGCCGAAACCTTTAGAGGAAGCCGTCCGGTCTGCATCAATGGTAGAACCATTTGTGTTTTGCAGAGGGCCGTTTTGATCAGCGGTCCCATATCCAGCGCGTATAGTGGGAAGCCATTGATGCCAGGCAATATCCTTGCCAATTTCGGCGCGCTTAACGCGTTCGAGTTGGATGGCCAGATCAGTATTCTGATCGTTCGCCAATCGCAATGCACTGGTGAGGTCAATTTGCATCACCTCGGCCTGAACCAAGGAAGATGTCACAACCAGACTTGAAGAAAGAAGAAATGCAAAAAGTGATTTCAGTTTCATGACAAATTAAACTGCAGGTTGCGATTGAAGGTTCGTGGCCGGGCTCTTTTTAACCAGTGCAAATACACTAGGTATAAGCAGCAGGGTTAAGAGTGCAGAGACTAACATACCACCGATCACCGCACGGGCCAAAGGAATCATCGCCTCGTTTCCTGGAAGCAGGGCGAAGGCGAATGGCGAAAGCGAGGCAATCAAAGTGAGCGAGGTCATGATGATCGGCCTCACTCGAATTCGAGCTGCGGCGTAGGCAGCCTCGAAGGGCGTCTTGCCTTGTTTCAACTGCAGGTTCGCAAATTCAACCAACAAGATACTATTATTTACCACAACCCCGATTAACATGAGCGCCCCCATGAGACTTTGAATATTCAAGTTGGTGCCTGTTAAGAATAGCACCACAACCACTCCGGCCATCGCCAATGGAACAGCCAGCATAATAATCAATGGATCCACAAATGACTTAAACTGAGCCATCAGTATTAAGAATACCAATACACAAGCTACAATGAGTCCAAATCCGATTTTTGAAATACCTTCACGCATGGTCATAACAGGTCCCTGCATGGAAACGGTTACTCCAGGTGGCAGTTCGACATCCTCCAGGCGCTCTTCAATATCTGAAACAACAGAACCGAGATCTCGATCTTCAACATTCACATATACGTTATTCACGCGGGAGATATCGGCGTGAGCAATTTCTCCGGGAATGTTTACGCGTTTGAGCTTAGCGATACTGGATAGAGGAATCGTTGACGGTCCTTCATCGGTTTGAATGCGTAGAGGCAGGTTTCTCAGTTCATCCAGAGAGTCGGCTTCATTATCACCAAGCTGAACTCCAATAAAGAAGTCTGTGCCTGACTTGGGATCGACCCAGATCATCGATTGGTAACTGGCACTTGAGCCATAGGCAGTCAGCACGTTCTTGGCGACCTCCTCTTGAGTCAGTCCATAAAAGGCGGCCTTGGTTCGATCTACTTCGATGTCCAACTGTGGATAATCGAGCATTTGAGCGATCTGAATATCGACAGCTCCAGGAATTCCTTGAATCGCTGCTTCAATCGTTTCAGCCGCAGCCCGGCCAGTGTCCAGAGAACCGGTTTTGATTTCGATATCGATTGGGCTTGGAGCGCCTTCGTTCAAAGCGGCATTCACAATACCACCTGTTACGAAGAGAAATTTTTCATTGGGGAATTCTTCAGACCATTTGGCACGCAACTCTTTTACGAAGCCTTGAGTACTTTTGGCGCGATCATCATTCATGTTAACAATGATGTAAGCCGTGTCCGGTCCTGAATTGGAACTAAGGATAGTAGAGAATCCAGCGCCCTTCCCTACCGGCATACCGATATTCGAAATGATGGACTGAACTGAATCCTCGGTAATCGTTTCCGTAATCGAGTTTTCAATCCGGGCGACGATCTCTTCGGTCTTTTCCAAACGTGTTCCAGGAATGGTTTTAATACGCACTTCGAAGGTACCGGCATCTACATCGGGAAACAATTCTGAACCTAAGGCAGGCACCAAAAGGAAACAACCCGCGGTGGCACCCACGATGGCTGCCACAGTTAGGAACCCTCCGCGCATGGCTTTGCGCAGCGTGCCTGCATAGAAACCTCCTGAGTCATGCTCAATATCCACACTCGATGCTGCAGCCTTGCCCGTCACTTTTCCGAGGAAACGTGCACAGAACGCAGGTGCTACTGTCATCGCGATAAAGTATGAGGCCGCAATGGTCATAACGGCTGCGAGCGACAATGGCAGAAAGAGAAACTTAATCATTCCCGATAAGAAGATCGCAGGAATAAATACGGCCAATGTAGTGATCGTTCCAGCAAGTACAGGTGCAGCGACCTCTTGGGTTCCTTCCCCGGCGGCAGTTTCTGCATCTTTACCCATGGCCCGATGACGCATAATGTTTTCTACCACCACAATTCCCGCGTCGACCACAGTGCCCATAGCGAGCGCAAGCCCACCTAATGTCATTACATTGATTGTCTCACCGGTAAAATAAAACCCAAGCAGACCAATCAGCATCGAGAGTGGAAGCATGAGCAGGATGGCCAAGGATGCGCGTAGCTTCCGCAGGAAAAACACAACGATGAGAACGACCAGAATACCCCCGAGGATCACCTGAGTTTTCAAATTGGTAATCGCCTTCCGGATGTAGGTCGACTGGTCACTGACCAAATCTACCTGGGTCACTTCAGGGATTTCACCCCGTGCCTTCATCGCAGGAATTTCTCGTGCTATTCCCTCACGAACGCGATCAACCACTTGAATGGTATTTTCACCCGGCTCGCGAAGCAGCGGCACATAAACAGAGCGACTACCGTTTACTCGAACAATATTGTACTGAAGCTCAGAGTCGTCTTTGGTTTGACCAAGGTCTTTAATAAAAATCGGCTGCCCTTCACGAACGGCGACCACCACATTGTCGATGTCTTGCGTGGTTTGTAAGGTATTAACCGGGTGGACTTGATAATCAAAATCGCCAACCTTTATGTTACCCCCTGCCAAGACAAGATTCTGCTGAGCCAATGCGTTAACCACATCGGTGAAAGTTAAATTGTGAGCTTCTAGCTTCCCAGGCTCGAGGTAGGTCATGATCTGACGGAACTTCCCACCAAATGGGTGAGGAATTTGAACGCCTTTCAGACCACCCATTTTGTTACGAACCGCGTAGTAACCGATGGTGTAAAGTTGTGACTCGCTTAGACCTTCTCCCGAGATCGCTCCAAGCATCACCGGCATATTGGAAGGTTCACTTCGCAAGGTGAACGGAAACTCAATGCCAGGTGGCAAGTGGAACATATCACTCAACTCGTAGTTGAAGATATCGTTCATCGCAGCAGAGGGATCGGCGCCTGCCTGGAAGGTGACTTTCATCAGAGCTGCACCCGGCATCGTGCGCGACTCGATGCGCTCGCGTTTACCAGCAAGCGTCAAAGCACGTTCCACACGAGAGGTAACCGACTTCTCCATCTCCATGGTCGGAAGACCGCGGTAAGAGAAGTAACTCATGATGACCGGCTTCTTAAAGTCGGGCAAGATATCGGCGGTAATCTGTGGATAAACCGCTATACCGAGAAAGGATAATCCTAAAACCGTGGATAAGACCGCGAAAGGATTCTTAAGGGCAAATTTGACCAAACTCATAATGTGAAGAGTTAGAAGTGAGAGTTTGGATTATTTAACCGTGACCGTCGCACCATCAGGCAAACGCCCAATCATACCATTGACCACTTGTTCGTTTCCAGACAGCCCGGAAATGATTTCTACCCACTCACCATGATCCAAACCAATCGAAACTTGTTGGTGTTTCACAGTCGAACCATTGACCACGTATACGTGAGAAGGACCTTGGCCGAAGCGAACGGCTCCAGCAGGGAGAACCAGCGCACCGGACTTCTTTTCCAAACTGATTTTCGCGCGACCGTAAAGACCGGGAAGCAATTGACCATTACTGTTATCCAAATCGATCTCCGCCTGCATACGTTGGGTGCTTCCGTTGAGAGCACCTGCCGTTCGAGCGATAGAGCCGCTGAAAACTTTTCCGGGAAAGGCATCAAATTCCAATTCAACCGCATCACCTACATCGAGCCAGACCGCATGCGTCTCAGGAACATGAGTCACCACTCGAAGCTTGTTTACCTGAGCAACACGAAGAAGCGTCTCCCCTCCTCTGGATCCTCCAGCCGCTTGAACTAAATCACCTGGATCAACTGCCCGGTAGGTAACAATCCCATCAAAGGGTGCTGTGACGGTGGCGTAGGCAATTAAGGCTTCCACTTCGGCCAAACGAGCTGTCGCTGTCCCTTGACGAGCCTTGGCAGCAGCTACTTCAGCTTCAGCTGCAATGAGGCGATTACGCGCTTCATCACCGGCTTTATTGGTCACAGAACCTTTATTAACCAAATCCTGAATGCGTGACGTTTCCGATTCAACGGCTGTCAGACTGGCCTCAGCTGCCTGCACGCTCGTCGCAAGCTCACGTTCCTCAGCCTTGAGTGCGTTGCGTTGCTCTGACATCTCAGGAGCAGCAATTACGGCCAACGCCTGGCCTTTTTTGACTTTATCTCCAATGTCTACCGGAACGGAGTCAACGTAACCGGTCACCTTCACACCCAGATCAGCTGAGTAGTAGGCTTGAGCCGTTGCGGGCTGCGTTGTTTCACGAACCAGGTCGCGGAGTTCAGGTTTAACAGTCTGTACATTGGCCGCCGATACCGAGATAACGGAGAATCCAAGAAGCACAAACCACGAGACGAGTCTTAGGGAATTAGTCATTTGCGGAATCGTCTTGGATGACTGCCTCAGATTAAAGAGTCAACCTAACAGATGGTGACAGAGAATTTTAAACGATACCTAAAGAAGCGTACCGAGATACTGAAAAATCGATCAAGAAGACTCCAATTTCCAAAATTAAAAAATAGATTCGTCGGGGATAAGTGAAGTTTGCCAGTCTCTGGCGATTCAAGTTCAGGATGGCTTCGTGGATAATGCTAAAGCGATGAATGCATCAGCAACCTGCTGTAATTCGTTCTGCGGCAAATCAAAAGCTGAAAGTGCTTCCTGAATTTGATTCCGAATTCGTCTTTCATCGAAACCTTCTGTCGTGGCGAGAGAACAGATCAATTGGTTTATGCGTGCACTTATTCGTCCGAGAGCCGGCCGTATTTCAGTCACGAGATCAGGGGTCGTTTCCATACTGGGCGATTGTCGCATCGTATGCCTTTGAATAGCCTTGGCCGCTTCAATTTGAGCACAAAAGAAATGCTCCACCAATTTCGGATCAAGCGCTCTCTGACCATTGACCTCAGCTAAATCGGCTACCCCCTTCACCGCAGCCTGAATCACGCGAGCTTCTTGCTCTATATCTTCAATGGCTTTTCCCGTCTTTCGTTTGCTTTCAGCTACATCGACCATTAAGTGTAAACGCTCGACCATAGCCGCCAACAAAGCGGAAATCAGACTGGTAGTCTTCGTTCCATTTCCTGTGGGTAAATGTTCTTCACGCCATAACCCCAGATTTCCATTTGCCTCCTGTTCTAACAACCAGCCATTCAACTTACCTGCGAGATCTGACCGATCCGGATGAATCAAGGCTGCTTTTACATCACGAGTAAATGGGGGCAAAGCTTTAGCATCTTTTACTCGTTCTAACCAATAAGGAGCTTCCATCGTATCGGTAACAAGAGCATCTACTTCGCCTGCCAACAGCATAGCCGGAAGCGCTTGATTATCCTGTGTCGTCACAATGCTCGCCTTTGAGAAATGTTCGCGCGTGACCCGCTCAAGGTGACCACCCTCATTTACTGCTAAACGAAACCCCTCGCGGTCTATCTCTTCGATATCATTATGTACCGATCCTTCGGGTACAATAACCACTGCGCCACTCATTGCTAGTGGAACTGAAAATTGCGCTTTAAGTGATCTGTCCTTGCGGATCGTAACCCCACTCATTGCTAGATCAAATTTACCTGCCTCCAAATCGGAAATGAGGTCAGGCCAAGCGAATGAAACCCACTTTAACTCATACCCATTATCCGCAGCAAACTGCTCGGCGAGCACTATATCATATCCTTCGAATCCCCCTTGATCATTCAGCATACTGAATGGCTCATAGTCACCACTCGTACCAACTCGGAGAATCCGGGTTTCCTGAGGCGACTCAGTACAGCCAAAAACGCAAGCGATTAGAAAGAGAATACCCAGTGACCGAGATACGGCCCGCAAGGTTGATTTGAAAATGATCATACAGCGACCACTTCAGAACCCAATCCACTTTGATACAAGCTTGGATTAGAAAATGATCAGGCGGCCACCTATACAATGACCGCCTGACCGGTTTTCTCTCACCTGCAACCCCGGCCAGACGTAAAGTCCAGCCGGACTGACCATGCAGATAAAGTTCTGGGAAAACCAAAATCTAGGGCCGCGCGCGATCAAACTCCTGAGCAGATAAATAGAGTTCCCCCAGCTTACCCGGCTCGCCTTTCAGCTTTCCCAAACTCTCCGCAAGTTTCAAACTCCAGCTCCGCCGGAAAGACCAGGGCAACTGCTGAAGCAATCCTTGCCGGATCTGAAAATCTGTGAACTGAGCTTGGCCTGCACTTTCTTCGACCAGAACTTCATCATCAAAGAGCGTATCCAAGTCCGAAAGATCAACCCCCACCTCTACCAGCACTTGAAGCGAAAAGCGCTCACCAAGAAGAGCCGCAACACGAGCAGCATCTAATGACTCCAGAGGTATTTCAGGGGTATCCATGTGATTTTCGCTACTCTAAAAAAGGGGTCTCAAAAAAAGCGAGCCTGTCGTGAGCCTTAACTGAGGAATCACCTAGACAATCATTTTGGAGTTAGACGCATCTGGAAATCCCCATCCACCAACGAGGCTTCGAACCTCATTCCCATACATTGAGCATAGGCAGACGCCACTGATAGCCCCAAGCCTCGATGCAGCGAACTGGACCTTGAGCTGTCTTTGCGCCAGAAACGGTGAAAAAGTTTGTCTAAGTCATCGGACGCCAGATCTTCACAATTATTGCGCACTATCAGGGCTGATTGATCCTCGGAAACGCTCACTTGAATTCGTCCCCCTTCAGTAGCGTAAAACACAGCATTCTCAATCAGGTTGTCGACGATCCGTTCGAGCATCGAACGATCGACGTCCCAAATCACTCCATCAAATTCTCCCAAGTCGACCTGCAAATCGCGCTCAGTTGCCATTGATTGATGACGGCCACAAATCTGCTCAACAATTTCACCTAAAGAAACCGATTCCACATTGAGCTCAACTTCTCCGCTGTCTACTCGGCTTAGATCCATAAGCTGAGAAACGGTGCGCTGCATTTCTTCAGCAATATTCCGGATGGCCTCATAGTCTTGTTTGGACTCACCCTCGCGCCATTTCATACCAACCTCGGCAATATTTAGCATCGCAGCAATCGGCGTCCTTAATTCATGCGACACATCGGCACTGAATTGACGTTCCCGCTCAAAGGACTGGTTCAAACGCGAAAAGAGTTCATTCAACTGGTTTGCAATCGGTTTCAATTCCGCAGGTAAACGACTTTCCTCAAAATGGGTTCCAAGAGAACGGGCATCCACCTTACCCATACGGCCAGCCAATCCACTCAGAGGTACCAATCCACGATTGAGCGCAAAAAGCACAAACAAAGGTGAGAGAGCAAGCGTCGCAATGCCACCAATCAGCAGCAGATTCCGGAGATTGGCCATCGAGGCCTCGATTTCATGGATATCAGTAGCGACCACAAGGATCAACCGGAAGCCCTCGTTGTAATCCTGCTCACGATTCCCACGCACACGCGGTTCGAAGCGCACACCAATCGCCCGACCGTTCAGCTCGTTTGGCAGAACCATGTCCCAGTATCTTGGTTCGCGCTCTTTCCCAAATCGTTTCGGCAGGTCCCGTTCCCCCAACGAATCGGACCGCTTCACCACTTCATCATCGTTTTTCCAGATTTGGTAGAAGGCTCGTTTTTGATTGCTATTAAACTCGTGCAAAAAGCGATCGGTGAAATGCACCTCTACACGCTCCTCACGCCGTTGGTAGGTCGCGGTCATTATAGAATAAGCCTGTACCCTCAATCGCTGGTCAAAGCGCTCCATAGCACTCTTGTGCTCATAATAATAGATCGCCGTGCCGCTGATTCCAAAAATCGCAGCGATGCTTAACATGGTCAGCAAGACCAGCCTGGCTCGAATCGACAACATAAGCTACTCAACAAAAATATACCCCAGGCCCACTCGCGTCTCAATAGGACAGTGAGTACCCGATTCTGACAATTTTCGACGTATGGAGGAGATCGCTGATTCGATGGTGTTACTCCGAACCTCATCCGCATCGCCATAGATCTTCGCTTCAATTTCCATGCGAGAAACGACCTCACCTCGACGCATTGCCAGGTATTCAAGTATTCGGTACTCGCGTGGCTTAAAGGAAATCACTTCATCACCTTGCCTCGCTTCTTTCGTGGCCAGATCGATGCATAGATTCTCCGACTCAATCACTGTCTGCCGAACTCCATACCTTCGTCGACAAAGCGCTTCTACCCGCGCCTCCAACTCCTCCATCGCAAATGGCTTTACCAAGTAGTCATCGGCTCCCGTTTTCAGACCCAACACCTTGTCATTGAGCGTATCTTTGGCTGTCAACATCAGAGCCAGCGCTTCACCTCCCTTTTCGCGAAAGCGCTCGAGCAGGGTCAGACCGTCCAATTTCGGAAGCATGATATCCAGTATCAAGACGTCATAGTCCCCCGATTCCGCCATCCACAGGCCCTCTTCACCATCACTCGCCACATCCACGGCATAGCCACCTTTGCGGAGACCGGTTGCAATCGAATCGCGCAGGTAAATCATGTCTTCAACCAAGAGTAGCTTCATATTTCTTCCAATGCCCTTTTCGCCAAGTCCATGCCGGAGCCGGCCTAAAAAGTCCAGCTTGGGGGCCATTTTTCCATTATTTCCCAATCTGGTAAGGCAACGGTAAGGTGTGCCCTGCTAGTATATCAACACTCTAAGAAAAACCGCCACTCTGTGAAAACATCAGCATCTACCCTTATTGCAATCGTCGCGATGGTCGTCTCCATCGCGACGTTGTTAATTTCCGTGGACTGGTCCAAGCAGGATACCTCCCAAACAACCGCAGAAGAGCGTATTGTTGAGCTGGAGCGGGAAATTGCCCATTTAAAGGGAACTGTATACGAATCTGAACTGGTCGAAAGCGACGGCACCATAGCCAACCCTACTCAAACAGAAATCACTACTTTGATAGACACCGATCAAGATCGTATCAATCACCTGGTTGAATCCATGCGGTGGACTATGACAGTTCGGGGGCTTATGAACCCCACCACGCAGCATATCGAGCGCGCTCATGGGATGATTTTTAACGATAAGGTGTCCGCGCAAAGAAAACTGGTTGCCTTAAGAGTCCTTCAAACCTGCGACAAACGGTCCGACGATGTAGCCCGCAAAATGGTGGAAGTTTATTACAAAACCAGTGATTTCAACCTCCAAGCCGAGATTTTTAACATCCTTGATGGTGTAGATACGCCCGAATTCGCCCAAGCGATTTTAGAAGCCTCCTCCTCAAGTCCCAATGCCAGAGTCAGAAAAGAGGCAGTCGATGCACTGTCTGGATTCCTCCCAGATCCGGAACTCATTGATTGGCTTCAGCAGGTAGCTACGACCGACAAAAACAAGGATGTTAGAAGAGAAGCGGACCGTCTTCTTCAAAAACATGCTGAAGTCGCCTCCAATTAATTCCCAATCGTCTCATCCTTATCCTAATCAATATTACAGAGTGGCCACTAGAATCCCTAAAGAAAGATATATGAATTCCAACGACGCAGGCATGCTGACTGAGTTGTTCGTTTCTACCTCTAGAACTACAGGAATTTAATGCATATGCGTTCTGCCCTGAGAACTAGCCGGCTAATCCTAGGATTAGCCGGCTACCCTTTTTTACTCCTATTGGTTGGATGTTCTACCACCGCCTATCGCAATGCTGCTGATAGCGACGTCTACCAAATCGTTGCCGAGGTCGAAGAGCAGATTTTCGGCACCCCTTCGGAGTTTTCCATCGAAACAGCCCATACAGGCGTCGACCCCGACGACATTACCCCTGATGACATTTTTGCGGAGCGTAATCAAAGCATTCGTAAAACCATCGCGATCGAACAAGCCATTGATCTGGCGATTAAGCAGAACCGCCGTTACCAATCGCAAAAAGAGCAGCTCTACCTAACCGCCCTGACTCTAACCGGCGAACAGCATGCCTTCAGCCCCCAGTTTTTTGCGCGGGGCACAGGCAATCGTACCCATTTCCCCAGTGGGGAAAAAACCGAAGGCGCAAATACCAATATTGGAGTAGGCCAGATGCTTTCAACGGGAGCTGATGTCAGCGTCTCCATGGCCACCGACATTCTGGAGTTCCTTACGGGAGACCCACGCAAAACAGCCGCTTCAACTATCAGCTTCAGTGTCTTTCAACCCCTGCTCCGAGGAGCCGGCCGAGAAGTAGCCGCAGCAAGACTCATTCAAGCAGAGCGCAACGTTATCTACTCAGTGCGCAATTTCAGCCATTTCCAAAATGAATTCGCAGCAGATATCGTGCTCGACTATTTTCGCCTCCTCCAACGCAAGGACACCATCTACAACGAGTATAACAACTACCAATCACGTATCGAAGCCACTCGCTACCTCCGGGCACGTTCAGTAGACCGGGAAAAAGCACTCGATGTAAATCAGGCGGAACAAGCGGAGCTCTCTGCACGCAACCGCTACATCAACGCTGTTGTGAGTTATAAGAATCTTTTGGATGACTTTAAGATCACCCTCGGTCTGCCTCAAACGGTTGATTTACACTTGGTCGATGCCGAAATGGAAACCCTTCAGGAACGAGGCCTTGTGCTCCTCGATATAAACTCCAACTACGGTTTCCAACTCGCGGTCGATCACCGACTCCCTCTACTCAATTCCATCGACCAGTATGAAGACGCTCAGCGAGAAGTGCGTGTTGCGTCCAACGGCCTGAAAACCCAAATTGGGATATTCGCGAATGCCTCCATCGACAGTGAGGGAGTTACAGACTATACTGATTTCGATTTTGATAACATTCGCCGATCGGTCGGTTTACAACTGGATCTTCCCCTCGATCGCTTGCGGGAGCGCAACGTCTATCGGGCATCCCTCATCGCATTCGAATCCGAGTTGCGCAAACTGGGGTTAACTCTGGACGAACTTCGCTCAACCGTAGACGAAGGCATACGCGAGCTCGAACGCCTTTCCCAAAACTACGAGATTCAAACCAACGCCGTATTACTAGCTGAAAAGCAAGTATCGGGAGCACAACTTTCCATTGAATCAGGAAATGCCATTTACAGGGACCTCGAAGAAGCACAGGATGACCTTATCGCTGCTCAAAATGCCCAGACGGCCGCCTTGGTCGATTACCTCGAATCCCGCTTAGATCTCCTACTTCAACTAGGTATCCTAAACACGGATACCAATCAATTTTGGCTCAATCAAGCCAGTACCGTCAATCTCACCCCAGGAATAGGATCTGGTAATTCGTCCTCTACCATTTCTGATGACGGAGAAGTTATAACCCCAGACGAATTGTTCACACAATAAGATGAATAGAAACGAAACTCAGGAACGTCCTCCCAGCCAGGTCAAAGCAAAATCCCAAAAAGCGCTCAATTTAATTATTCCCTTCGTTAAAAAGCGCCCCATTCTGTCAAGTGTCATTGGAGTAATACTAGTCGTAATATTATTTTCTATTTTGGGTGGCGGAAGCGATGGAGAGGACGCCTACTCCTACTATAAAGTAACTAAAGGCGATTTCCTGGTTTCCGTAACTGAAGGCGGAACTCTTCAAGCGGTAAACGAGGTCACCGTGCGCAACGAGGTCGATGGCAACTCGCGTATTATCTACATTGTCCCTGAAGGGAGTTACGTAAAGAAAGGCGACCTCATTGTTGAATTGGACATAGCGGATGTAGAAAACGCTCTGAATGCGCAGTTGATTCGTTTCGAGGACGATAACGCTGACTTCATTAAGTCAGAAACCGACCTGGTGATAACGAAAAGCTCAAGAGATAGTGATGTACGCCAAGCCGAGCTGGCAGTTGAATTCGCCACAATGGATCTGGAGAAATTTGAGAAAATCGAAAAGGCCCAAGAAGTTCGAAACGCAGATATCGAAATCATAACCTCTCAGGAATCTTTAAAACTGGCAGAGGAAAGACTCGAGTGGTCGAAAAGACTGCAAGAGGAAGGTTTTGAGACTAAAAGCAATCTCGACCGGGATGAACTCTCGGTGATCAATCAAAGAATGGGTCTGGAACAAGCTCAAACCGTGAAAGAGATGCTGAACCAATATGACTTGGAAAAGCTAGAAGCGGAATACAGAGCCGACCTCGAAGAGGCACAACAGGAACTCGTACGAGTTAAGACACAGGGCGACAGCAGAGTCAGACAGGCCGAATCTCAACTTGAAATTGATAAACGCCAACTCGAGCTAGGCAGAGTAAAGCTGGCCAAACTTCAGGCACAAATGGCGGCCACCAAACGATATGCCCCCCAAGACGGACTCCTTGTTTATGCCATGAGCTCCAGTCGCTATAGTAGTGAATCCATGATCGAAGAGGGAGCCACTATTCGGCAACGCCAAGCCATCGTAAAAATTCCGGATACGTCACAAATGAAGGTGGAAATTAAAGTGCACGAATCCTATGTGAACCAGGTCAGGGTCGGCCAAACGGCCTTCGTCGTCCTTGATTCTCTGCCAGACGATCGATTCCGAGGAGAAGTAACGAAAATTGCGGTTCTCCCAGATGCCCAAAGCCGCTATGGAAACAATAACCTCAAAGTCTACTCAACCGAGATTGTGGTCACCGATGACTTACCGGATGTAAAACCAGGCGTCTCAGCCAGAGCAGAGATCGTAATCACCAATTTGCAGGACGTAATTAAAGTTCCTATTCAGTGTGTGACAACGTCAGGTGGACAGCAGGTCTGCTACGTAAGAGGGCTTCGTGGTCCCAAAGCCACCCCTGTGGAAATTGGTCTATTTAATAACAAGTTTATTGAGGTAAAATCAGGTCTCAGTTCCGGAGATCGTATTCTTTTGGCCCCTCCAATCGACAGTGGCGAGGACCTAGGAGGAGCACTCCTGAATGAAGATGAAAAAGTAGATCTAAAAGACTCGATTTCAAGCAAACGACCAGAGCCCAAAGCGACTCAACAGGCACGCAGCCCACAGAATGACCAGCGACAGAAATCAGGCAAAGGAGAGAAAAGACCACGCGACAAGAGTGACAGTTAGTCCTCCCTCAAGCTTCGTGAGTTAACAAAAACTTTTCTGTATCCGGTAATTCATCCCAATGATTTCTAATCCTAAAACCATAATCGATATCCGAAATATCGTAAAAATATTTCAGGTGGGAGAAATTGAAGTACGAGCTTTAAGAGGCGTAGACGTTGCCATCAAAGAAGGGTCTTATGTTGCCATCATGGGACCATCCGGTTCTGGGAAGTCTACCATGCTCAACATCCTCGGATGTTTGGATCGCCCAACCTCGGGAGAATACTATCTAGGAGGAGAGGATGTAGCGACTATGGATGACGATACCTTATCCGTCATTCGTGGAAAACGTCTTGGTTTCATTTTTCAATCTTACAATCTGATCGCCCAATTGACGGTCATTGAGAACATCCAAGTCCCCTTGCTCTACCAAGGCGTGAACTTGAAAGACTACGAAGATAAATGCGTAGAGCTCGCTGAGCTCGTCGGCCTCAAAGACCGTCTGGATCACCGCCCTACCCAATTGTCGGGTGGTCAACAACAACGCGTTGCTATCGCTCGGTCTCTCATTAACGATCCCTTAATGATCCTTGCCGATGAGCCCACTGGAAACCTTGATTCCAAAACCGGTAAAGAAGTCCTCGAACTCATCGATGAACTAAACAGCCAGGGCAAAACTATTGTCATGGTCACCCACGACGATGATATCGCCTACCGCGCCGATCGCGTCATCCGCATGAAGGACGGACGCGTCGATAAAGACGAATACCGACAACGTGCATAAAATGACTTTTCAATTTATAGCTGTAGGAGCGGGATTACCCCGCGATCATTTCGAGACTCCCCTTTGCAATCGCGGGGTAAACCCGCTGCTACAGTTTTCAATCACCCTCGCCCCACATCACACGTCCCTCGCCCCGCTCTAAATGCTTCAACTAAGCCTAACCCAACACCAACTCCTCAACACTGTAAAACTCGGTGTTAAGAGCCTGCTTTTGCACAAGCTGCGCTCGGGACTGACCATGCTGGGAATGATCTTTGGTGTGTGCTCGGTCATAGCCATGTTAGCGATTGGTGAAGGCGCCTCTCACGAAGCCCAGGAACGTATCAAGCGTCTCGGATCCACCAACATCATCATCAATAGCGTTAAGCCTCCGGAATCGCAGGATGACAACAATACCTCCGGAAAAAGTTTTGGCATCGAATACGGCTTGACCTACGACGACGCCTCCCGCCTACAGTTTACAATTCCCAATGTAAGCAACGTGCTACCCATGAGAATCATTCGGGACAACGTGCGCTTTAATCGAAACCAGGAACCCTGCCAGGTCATCGGCACCTTACCCTCTTATACTGCCATGCAAAAGGTGGATTTGGTCGCAGGTAGGTTCCTTTCGATGGTCGATCAAAAACACCAGCGCAATGTCTGCGTAATCACTTCAGGTCTTGCCGCTCGGCTTTTCCCTTATCAATCACCCCTGCAGTCCACGATTCGCGTAAAGGATGTGTATTACCAGGTAGTCGGTTTGATCAACGAAACGGGCACTATGGACCAGCGTCCTCAAAAAGACGAAATGGAAGGTGAACCACTCGACAACAATGTTTACATTCCCCTTTCCACCGCAAAGACGCGATTCGGAGAGACACTCATTCGACGCAACGCAGGTAGTTTCAGTGCGGAAAAGGTCGAACTGCATCAGATCATTGTAAAAATGGAGACGACTGAATCGGTCATAGCAGCAGAGCAACAAATCAAAGGCCTGCTCAAGCGTTTCCACAACCAAAACGACTACGAGCTTATAGTACCACTGCAGCTCCTCCGCGAAGCCGAAGCCACCAAGCGTATGTTCAACATCGTTCTTGGCTCCATCGCAGCCATTTCTCTGCTGGTCGGTGGTATCGGCATCATGAACATAATGCTAGCCACCGTTACCGAACGTACACGCGAGATCGGTGTTCGTCGCGCCCTCGGCGCCAAGAAAAAGGACATTGTCACTCAGTTTCTAATCGAGACGGTAGTGCTCTCAATCGGTGGAGGAACCATCGGCGTAATGCTAGGCGTTCTAGTTCCTCTTTTGGTTTCGGCCTCTACCGATATGGTCACCATAATAACCCCCTGGTCCGTAGCCCTCGCATTTGGAATCTCTGGACTGACCGGGATAGCATTTGGCATTTACCCGGCCTCGCAGGCGGCTGAGCTGGATCCTATTGAAGCTTTGCGCCACGAATAGTTTTCCAATTCGAAGAGCGGATGGTTGCAATGATTTTATTATACATAAATCAACCAACCCTGCGGAATTATTCGAATCAACACCTCCCCTCTATTACAACCATCCACGGGCCGATTTGCCGAGATCTTCTTCTTCTCGGATCAGTTACTCACACATGTGCGCGCCTTCGCCTTTCAGTCGTCGAGCTCAACAACTCGACGCCGTCTTCGATCCGGAAAACCTTAGACCAATCGAACGTCATGGAAGCTGTCCAAATTTGGTGTAGCCATGATCGTGAGACCATGGACAGTATATTCACCTCCCCTAGCCCTCAACCTCGACATCTTGACTCCATAAGCGACTCAGACCAATCGCACGTCACCGAAACTGTCTAAATTTGATGTAGCCATGGTCGTGAGACCATGGACAATACAGAGACCTTTTATCGATTCAATGGTCTCACGACCATTGCTACACTTATTTCCAGCAGCTTTATTTTTATGCCCCAAGCAAAATTACATCCTGCGGCCACCTGGCTCACACGCTTGCAGGCGATGGGGTTTGGAGTACTGCTAGTGGTATTGATTGAGGGCGGTTTCCGTTTAGCAGGGTTTGGTGGTGATGAGATTGGCGAGGACCCTTTTGTTGGGTTCAGCGCGATGGAACCATTGTTTGGACTCAACGCGACCACCAACCGATACGAGCTGCGGCCTGAAAGAAGCACCTACTTCGTCAGTGATGGATTTTATCGTCACAAAGATTCGGATACGTTTCGGATTTTCGTTCTGGGAGGTTCAACGGTGCAGGGTCGCCCCTACTCGATCGAGACCGCCTTCCCTCGATGGCTTCAAATCAACCTGGAGTTGGCTTACCCCGAAAAAAAATTTGAAGTGGTGAATTGCGGAGGCATTTCCTACGCCAGTTATCGGCTCGTTCCTATTCTCAAAGAATGTCTGAACTACGAACCGGACTTGTTTATCCTTTGCACGGGACAGAACGAATTCCTTGAGGCACGAACCTATGGCGCCATCAAATCTCTGGCACAATCTCTCGGTGGTCCCGTTAAAACGATCCGCACCCTGGCCTCTTACCAAGCGCTGGATAGTCTCTATCAATCGGTCACCGGAGCGGAAGCTAAGAAGGAGGCCTATAAGAAGCCAACCCTCAAAATGGAAGTCGATGCCTTCCTCGATTACAAACGCGGCCTGAGCGCCTACCATCGGGATCCGGAATGGAGAGAAGGAGTTATCGCTCATTTCAAGGAGAACGTTCGTCGCATTCATACGATAAGCGAAGAGGCAGACGTCCCACTGGTAGTACTCAACCCACCGGTGAACCT
>CALJGU010000304.1 GCA_938075565.1 uncultured Opitutales bacterium
GAATATGCCTTGCAATGGGACGAGGACATTTTAGCCTCTGGATTAGTCCACGATTGTCATGAGGTGCGCCATACAGCGCTCTTTGCGCTGATGCGAAGGTTTGGTGCGGAGCGAAAGCGTAGAGGCCATTGGCATGATTTCCTTAGAGATCATTACGAGGGTATTAATAATTGGGATCTAGTCGACACCTGTGCATACAATATTTTTGGCCGTACGGCATTCGAGAGCGGGGATTATAGCACATTAGAAGCGTTTTTAGCCAGTGATAATATGTGGCATAAACGCACCGCAGTAGTCTCAACCTTACACATGATCAAGCACGGTAGATTTGAAGAGGCATTCGCCTATTGTCAATTGGCCGCGGAAGGTGCGCCGGACATTCTTCAAAAAGGAATAGGCTGGGTGTTGAAGTGTATCTGGCAAAAGGATTCGGCGGTGGCTGAGGCGCATTTAGAAACGGGCTATCTCAGTGGCCTCTACTCGCGATTGGTAGTTAGAATAGGCTTGGAAAAGGCTGATAAAGACTTTAGAAACGCATTCTTGGCGATGCGCTAAGAGTATCCTCAGGCCAAACTAATTCAAAGGTTCCAGATGCCGGGGTTTCTTGGAATGGTTTCTTTTCTTCCTTTGGAGTTGGCTTGAAGACGTCGAGTAAATCTTCCTTCTCTTGCTTTAGAGTCTCTTTGAAACTTTGGGTAATACGTGCTTTATCTAGGCTGATGCAGACATCATCGAGGTTACAGCCTACTATCAAGCGGATATAGGGCTGGTTTTCGTTTTCGGCTTCAGATATCCAATTTCCCAAATCGCGGTTGGAATTTTTGCCGCGCAGAGCTAAATCCTTGAGTCCCAACCGAACGCTGTATCGAATATCATCAGTTTCCAGATTTTGCCAACCGTTGACCCACAAGTTCAGTGCGCTATTCTCCACTTTAGTTTCTGGAAGTTGTAAAGTATCGCCATGTACTCTAAAATCAGTGCTCAAAAATGGGAAGTCTATTCTTTTAAGTTCTCCTTGGTCTATAAAGGTGCTTAGTTCTTGTAAAGGCGCATAATTTTGGAGTGTTCCATTTCGGATATCGCCGCGGCCCTCAATAAGAGTTTTGCTAGAAATTTGATTCCATTCTTCATCGAACGTCAACGAAACTGCCGCTTCAACGTTTGCCTGGCCTAAAAGGTTAGAGGCGTCTAGGTCTTCAATTTCGAAGCTGTTGAAGCTAGCCAACAGTTGGTCAAGCTGAATATCCTTTGCCTTGAGGTCCGCTTTGAAAACATTATTACTACCATTTTCTAATAGGGTCCAATTTCCTCCCATAGTGCCATCACACCCTTCGATACTCATGTCTTTGCCAAGTATCCAGGCACCACGATTGTACACGGTCCCACTCAAGTTCGTCCCATTAAAATCCCCAAGATTGATATAATCAACATGCAAGCTCACGCTGTAATCAAAGGTGGTTTCCTCATCATCGGCAGAATCATCGATTTCCCAGAATAAAAGAGGATCAATATCGATTGTTGAGCTATGTAATGACAATTCAACCTTTGGATAGCCATCGGGCACTAAGGCATGAAAAATGGTTCCTTGTACTATCGCTGTGTTGTCTCCACTTTGTAACAAACATCGGTCAACTGTGACATTGCGACCGTCTGCACTTAGCTCCGCCTCTACCTTATCAAATTGAATGTTGCTCTGGGCCAATGCAAATGAGCATTCTAATAATTGAATATTTCCTTCAAAGAGTGGAGCGCCGTAAGGACTAAGATCTTCCCAGGAGCTAAAGGCTTGTTTAATTATTAATTGGTCTCCTTTCCAAAAACCTTTGGCCCCCACTAGAATATCAGTTTCTACAAAATCGAATAATTCACTCAGGTTGGAACCGCCATTCAAGTTTGTAGAAAGTTGTGGCCGTCTACCGCTTAAGGATAAGGCCCCATTGATCTCCCCAGTTTTTGTCTTGATTCGGAGTGAATTGATTTGTAGGTCGGGCTGCTCACCCCAGAACCATCGTCCCTTACACGATAGTGAAGGAATCTCAATATCGTTATATACTAGGGAGGCCCCTGTAGTTGAAAAGTCGATAGACCATTCTTCATAGCTGCCTTGCCAGGTCCAATCTACATTTAGCTTTTTAATATTTACATCTTCCGGTAATTCAAATAAAGGCGCATATCCAAGTGCTGTTGTAATATCTGTTTTTGAACCTGAAATTTGCCCACCATCCTGATGAAGCACGAGGCTTATTGGGAAGGTATGTAGCCTCAAATTATCAGATTGAATTTCCCATTGGTCATCATTGAACCAGACCTTTGTCGTCCCCTCCAAGGGAGCATCGACAAGAAAAATGCTTTCCTCTATGGTTGCATAAGTATGTACAAGTTTCGCATCGATATCGAATTGAACTTCTTCGGCAATGCTTCCAGAGGCGGCTAATGTCTCAATAAAGGCTTTATAGTAAGAATTATCTTCCTCGTCGTTATAATTAAGTTGAACCTTGTTAGCCTCTACATATTGCAGGTTCAATTCTGTGGTTGTGGTATCACTAGTAGTTAACAAATCCCAATTATCACCTAAGCCTTCAAGGTGTCTCAGGTAAATGGCTCCAT
>CALJGU010000305.1 GCA_938075565.1 uncultured Opitutales bacterium
TGCGTTTAGCAAAAGCCACGGTGGCCCAGACGTTAGCGACAATCCTATCTTGCTCTATCCCCTCGCCGTACAGGTACATCACTGATAGACAAAAAGCAGAGCTGCCATCTCCCTGCCTAGCGGCTAGGTTGAACCAAAGAGCAGCTTGCACACTGTCTTTCTCCACCCCCCAGCCATCTCGGTAAATAGCACCCATAAAAAACATTGAATCAACGTGGCCTGCCTGAGCTGCCTTTCTAAATAAAGCTACTCTCTCCTCTGATGGCGGCTGATCCTTTTCTTCAGCCAAACAAAAATTGAGTAGCAGGCAACTAACCAGTGATAAAACTAAGGGCTTAGGAAGCATCCCAGCTTTTGACATAATGGCTACGTCCTATCAACCCTTCTTTAAAAAAGATATTTCTCTTAGTGGGCGGGGTTTACTAATAATATGGTTATGAAAACAACAGCACTATTTTGTCTCACCGCTTATATCGACGAGTTATTCCTTACTTTAGCGACCAGAACGAGACGGATGACTGCTTTTCTATCAGATCGACCTCAAAACGGACGAAATTCTGATCCCCATTGGTCACGTAATCCACAAAAAAGACTTTCATTTTGCTACCGTTACGAGAGAAAGTCCCCATGTGCGGTGTACTCACAGTGTTACCCTCCTCCAAAATAGCTTCAGCAGTTCCAATCACCGTTCCACCTGAACGCTCCCCGCAATCCCCACGGGACGCGTGTTTATACTCATGCGTTAGAGTAACAAAGCCATAACCTTCTACCTTGCCCTCCATGAACACTGTCATTGTGTCATTTCTCTGGCCTATGGCCGTTATTGTGAAAGCTCCTGTTCCATCGGGATTACCTAGATCTAGATTCATACCTTATAGTCCTTGTATAAGCCATTCATTGTCAAGGACTGTAGCACTCTGCATGTGACAATAATGCAAAATACCGTCCTGTGGAAAAGAATGAAGATTGAGAAACAGTTGTTTGCTCAGCCTCACCCCAACTTCGGCCCATTTGCCAAGATGATCAGCGTATTGCTGAAGCGTATGCTTGATCGTCTTGTGGCATATTTTGTGTCGCTTTACCATTTGGCTCTGAGAAACGCCTAGACAGAACAGATAGAGAATTAGACCAACCTTTTCGGGGTTCATTCTAGATAAGCTCTTAATACCTTCTTCTCGTTTCTTGCTCGCGTATTTCTGCACAGCGTCAGCGATACTCTCCTTCAATCCCGTAGCTTCCATCTATCCTATTATTATAACACATGAACGCGTTGATTACCCCTACAAAAACCCATTACCCACACCCAAAAAACATGAGTCCAATAAGAACCAACATACCACCTAAAAACTGGTGACATCAGTACATATAGATTAGTTAGTAAGATAAGATTCTTAGTAACCTAATACTCTTGGTAAGCTAATATTCCTAGTCTAAGTCTTTCTTCTTGGTAAGACAGTAACGCAAATGCCTACTAATCTTGTTCCTGTTCACTTTACTTTTCTCTAGACCAAGAGCTTCCAGAAATGGAGTGGTGGAACGTAGAACGTAAGGCAGGTTTTTTTCCCAACAAACGTCCTTAAGCTTTTGGGTAAATTCACGGTCCCACTTTGGACTAAATCTTGGTTTGTTTTCCTTCTTAGCTTCTTGGAAGTCACTAGGATTAAGAGCCAATAACTCCTGAACGGAGTGTGTATTAAACGCACCGATGAAGTTGTGCAATTCACCGTACTGATTACCGTTCATTATGTCCGCCCAATCTTCTCCTTCAATCTTTGGGATTAGTATTTCCAAGTTATCTACGCCAAAATCTGTGAGCTCTTCTGCCCATTTCTTAGCGGCATAGATTCCCTGCCTATCAGCCTGTGCGCAAATTGTCACATGCCGACCTTCTAAAGCGTACAACACTTCCAAGCTTAGACCAATAGATGCAGTGGTTGCGAATAGGCCAGAGTCCCAGATTCCAGTAGCCCGTAATGCCAAGAAATCCTTCTCTCCTTCGCAGATAAATACCCTGTCCCCAGATAGCTCCGAGAGTCCGCAGAAGCCGTTTTTCCAGCCCCGAATACAAAGTGACTTCCTAGTGCTTGAAAAGGGCTTATAAAGACCTCTGAGACGCCCTGTCTGCCTCTCAGGTTCTATAATTCCCCACACATCATGGCAGAACTTTTGACCCTTGCCACCACGCCCAAAATATAGGCCAACAACAAGCATTGGTTCATGCTTTAACCAGGAGCTATCACCGACCAGTCCAAGCTGTTTTTGGATTAAATCATAGGATTCATCCCCAGGGTCTAAGGTTATCTTCAGCCCATCAATATTCTTGGTCCCATTCTCACTGTTTTTGGCCTTAGGTTCGGTCCATAAACCAAGGTTCATTCTTTGATCAATAAGGCGGGCCGTGTCGCCGACGGGGGCGGGGGTAGCGGCGGAGGTCGCCCTAGAATGTATATGTTTCAACTGCCCCAGAAAAAATTGTCGTCCTGAGGGCTTCTGAAGCTATTCTTAACCCAGCCTCCGCCTAACAGCAGCTAGTGGAATGACACTAACTCCAAGAAGGGCTGCTGTGGAGCCGAGGATGAGATCCACAATGCTCAGAAAGATAGTAACAAGGCGGTCGATTTTCCGTATGGGCGATCGTGGAACATGCAGTGATACATAAAAGCCAAAAACAGACCTCAACTTAGAGCCGTATGGTTTACCTTCAAATATTTAACTACTGTTTTGACTTTTTTCGATCAGCCAAAATTTTTGGCATGAAAACTGCAGAACCGTTGGCCGTTAGAGAGTCATTTAAATCCGTATTGGGGTAGCTCGAACACTTTAAATTAGTTATTCTGATTAACTCACGTTGGTTAGTTTATTTGTAGTGTTAATTAAAAACAATAAAATATGAAAATGAATTGGTTAAAAGTATTCCTATCGTTCTGCTCTCCATTGCTTTTCTCGGTAGCTTCGATTGAAGCTCAAGAGATAGCGAGCGTAGCTCACCGTTTCGTCGAAAGAGAGGACATGGCGGAATATATAAAAAGGGAACAAGACTATTGGAAGCCGATCGCTGAAAAAGCGATAGAGGAGGGGCGTATGTCCGTTTGGTCTGTCTGGCAAAGAATAGGCGGTTTCAATATGGACGAAGAGCCGAATATACTAATCTACGCTGAATTTGATAAGACTAGTGACTTAGAGCTATATGGCAGCGGCGCACCAGCGTGGAAAAAGGTATTCCCCGATAAAAAGTTTTCTGACATATCAGTGAGAGACTTGTTCGAAGCCAAGGCCTACTTATATCAGAAGCCTTTGGTAAATATGGTCTCAGAAGGATCGGTTGAGATACCTGAAATAATTCGAATTAATTTCGCAAAGGCTCCAGGCACTTTGAGCGAGTATCTGAGGCTGGAGAATGAAGTATGGGGACCCTTTATCGCTGGGCAAATTGAAAAGGGAAGTACGAATATAGCAAGCTGGTACCTTGGGCAAGTGATTGAGCCAGCTGGATCAGAAAGGCCTTACGACGCAGTTACCGTCGACGGCTTCAGATCATTGGCTGAAGCTCTGGACCCGCGCTTCGATGAAGGGATAGAAATGCCTGATCTTTCTGAGTTCGGGAAGGTTCATAAAAAAGTGAAAAGACACCTCTATCGCCTCGTAGCTCACGCGAGGTGAGGTTCGAGGCCTTCCAAGTGCTCGCGTCAGCAGATTCCTCATCTGTGAAGCGGATACTTACTAATCCATGCTTGTGAACGTGGCCCTTTAACCGCCTGACCTCTGCTTGTGCTTTGGCTTCTGAGGTAAATATCAACCTCCTCCGCTTTCCAGTGTTTGAGTACTTGGCTGATATATCAACAAGCCACTTTCCATTTTCCAATTTTACGGGCTTAAGTTCTGCTACCTTTGGCATCGCTGCCCAAATAGCTCCTCCCGTAAATCAGGAGGCACCGTTACTGATTAGGATCTGGCCTCCTATCATCTCTATGGGCCATTCTCAGTTTTGACCGAAAACAGGCCATTTTTGGCTAATTTTCGGTAACCTATGAATTAGGTTATAATCGTTAAAAGTGCTGTTTCCCCATCACATGATGGGTTGAAAACATCAACAGCCCCAGAAAAAATTGTCGCCCTAGCAGGTCTTCTTCATGCTTGGTTTTATTATGAAAACAAACACCTTCATCACCTTAAGTACAGCAACTGCCAATGTCGGGGTCCTAGTCGGACTGGTCTTCCTTATCTTTGAAATTAAACAGAATTCTGCCATCGCTCTTTCTCAGATTAGGCAAGAGAGATCCTTAAGTGTGATCCAAGAATATTCCGCTTACGCGCAAGATAAGGAGTTCAACGAATTAAAAACAAGAGCAATAATGGATGGTGATTTTGATTCAGTTAACAAATATGAATGGAATCAAATACGCGATTTGGAACTAGTTAGAAGAGCGCGACAAGAGGACGTATTCTTCCAATATAAGCAAGGGTTGATTGATGATTCTGCTTATGAATTTAGTCTCGCAGTATCTGCAAGTCGGCTTCCCCTTTGGCAGTGGCTAAATATTGGAACTTCAAATCCCGAATTTGCTGCCGCTATTGAAAATTATACAAAGAGAGAGGATTACAAGCAATCCCTGCTCGCCGCTGAATTCAAGGATTGGTCAAAAGACAAGGAAAGGCCAAACAGAGGTCTTGGATCTCCCTTTGTTTTCAAGTAGGGACACTTTTTCGTCCCAAAAAATTTGCGCTTAGTAGATGTCTCCATTAACGCGAGGGGCATTATGAAATCCAACACAGTCCAAATTCTCACTACAGTACTTAGTAACGTCACGGTTTCAGCTTGCCAACGTATAGCACGATATGTTCGACAATTTTTTCAGGCTGCTCCACATGCATCGCATGCCCTGCATTCTCTAAATCAATGAGCGTCACACGGCCTTTTAACCTATTCCGAAGATTTCTTCCGTTTCCTGGTGGAGCGATTCTATCGTCTAAACCTTGGATCACAAGCATCTGTGAAGATCCTGCTTCCCACCAATCCTCCAGAGGTGTCGCACGATTGGCTAATTGGACCGCCGCCTGCCCGTCTGGTGAAACTTGTCTTACATCCAACCAACGATTTATAACTGAAGAGGGAGCCTGAGGCGAGAAGAGTGACGCCCTAGCCAATTTGACTTGTTCGGATCGCGATAGGTTTGGTTCAGAAAGTTGCTCCAATGCAGCCCAAGCCTTTTCCTCCCCAGGAACCTCTCCGCCTGCAGCTAAAAGAATCACTGTTTTGGTTAGATTAGGATAGTCGGTAGAGAAGCAGCGCGCCACGCGGTTACCATATGCGTGTCCTAGAATATGTACTGGGCCTCCGACAAGGTTTTTTACTACTCCTGCTACATCCTCGGCATAGTCATGGAGGTTGATATTATCTAACGGCCCTTTGCTTCCTCCGAATCCTCGCCGATTGATCATCAATACTCTAAAACCTTTTTCCGCAAGCATCGGAGCTAACCCTCCAAACTCGGTTATTGGTCCTGAACCTCCATGCAATAAGACGATAGGAGTACCCTCACCCCACGATTCAACTACGATCGTCGACTTATTTACCTTTATCTCAATTTCACGAGAATAAGAACGTTGCGCTTGGGCCAAGTGTGGTGTGAGCACACCCAAGAGTAAGGCTATTAGGAAAAAATTCATAGAATACTTTTGCTGCCCCCGTCTTGCACAATCAAGATCTCTTTTCACCTATGAGATTATTCTCCTTCATCCTACTCCTTCTCGGTCTCTCGCAAGTGGTGTTCTCTCATTCAGGCCGCACCGATTCAAAAGGGGGACATGGGGATCGGAAGGCAGGAACGTATCACTACCACAATCAGGAAACCACGCCAAGACCCTCTGTTCCTAGTGCTCCCAGAACGTATTCAGAAAGCTTTTACCAAGAGCAATATGCTAAGAAACTAGGAGGCAGGACTGAGGTGACTATGCGTGACGGCACTCGCTGCGACATCCTAACAGAAACCCACGCCATTGAAGTGGACTTTGCGGACAAATGGGCAGAGGCCATTGGCCAGAGTCTTAATTACGCTATGCAGACAGGCAAGAAGGCTGGCATTATTCTGGTCCTTAAAGACAGGGGTGATGAAAAGCACTTGGAAAGGCTAAGGGAGATGGCGAGACACTACTCAATGGACATTGACATTTTTCCGCATAGAGCGTTCTAAACGGGTTTTACAGGATCGGGGTAATTGTTGTAACAACAGATAAGGTTGAGTGAGGTGTTTTTTTACGCGTCCAAAACTTTTAGTAATCCAAGAATATGGAAGTAGAGGAAAGGAATCTAACTAAAGTTAAATTGTACGCTTTGGGGCATACCCTTTTATGCGTATGGGCATCGGTATTGTATTTTGAAATGTGGCCAGAAGATTCGGATTTTTCTGGTGAAACAACTAGTATCTTAATTGGAGTTGCAGCCTTGTTCCATGCCGTGACATCTTACTATATCGTTAAGCTGCTTAAATTAGATATTTATTTCTTGGATTCAAAAAAATCCTTTAAGATCGCAACCCTAGCTATCCTAACATTTTTTGGAATTTTTTGTAGTTTTTTTGCAATATCTAATGTCCATTCATATTGGTTAAGGTATATGTTTCCCGGGGAAAGTAGCGCCCCCTCGGAATATTACCAATTCGTTGCAATAGTAGCTGTCGCTACAACACTCTATTGTTGGTATTTTTTAGTATCCGTAATTAACTTACTTTTTGTTCTAGTTAAAAACGCTCTGGAATCTGCTCGGGAGAAGATTCCAATCATGCAGAATTTTGGCCATAGGATTGTCTGCAATGAAGTTCTCTTCCTGCGCCCATTAAAAGAAGCCATTAACAGCCATTAGATAATTGTGCTTTGATCTATGCGATAGGCCTAGCGATTGAATCCACTCAATCACGTCCGTGTGCTCTACTTCCATTATATTGGTGCCCCCGAAAGTTTTACAAAACCGAGACAGACGATTGCGGAAATCACTAAGTGTTCTTGGCCGGAGGTTCATTCTACCCTTAACCGCAATAATTCTATCTGCTATATCCTGGACGCTGCATTGGCCGTTGTCTGGCCGCAGTCTTGGGCGAGCATACCTTGCCACTTCCTCAAGCGTTAGTTCGGTTCCTCTCAAAACTTCAAGGGCTCTGACAGCGTCTATGCGCTGCTCATCGCTCATGCTGAACGCAGCTCGCCCCTGACTTATTATTTTGAAGTGTTGCTCCTCGGCATACCTCTTTGCTGCCTTCAGGGTAGATTTCTGTTTTTGAAGCCGGCTTTTCCCTGTAATCTTTGCGCTAATATTAACCCTGAAAGAAACGCTGGAGGCATCACCTTTTTTTCATTGGAGACGACTCCAATACGTATCCCAGAACCTTTAGGGTACTCTATTGGGAAGTTTGATAAGTCACCTGACATGATATTACAACTATAGGCAAATCATGACTTACAGTGCAAAAAAATTGGTAGGAATACGGTAGGAAATAAATCGCTATTTCCTAAGTAGTTGATTATAAAATAGTAAATGGTGGAGGTGGCGGGAGTCGAACCCGCGTCCTTTGAGCCTTCACATACGACGTCTACATGTTTAGTCACACATTTAGATTCGCTCGCCGATCGCCGCGTAACCCGCTATCGGTCTACTAGTATCCAGGGTGATGATACGGCTCTCGGCTGGACACCCCATGAGAGCTATGCCTGCTGTCGGCGCCTCTATCCCCTAGCAGGTGTCAGAGTAGAGACGATGGCTGGTTTATGCAGCCATAGGTAATGCTTCATCGTTGGCACTTATAATAAGTATGTGATAATATTTTTCCGATGGTAACTATCATCATCGACATGCAGCCCCATGCTCCAATTCAAAGTCGAATCCAGAACACCCCCATAATTTTTCCAATTGGAAAATTAAGTTTCGGCTGAGAACTTCAAAGAACAAAAAAGAAGATACAAAATGCTGCTAAATTTCAGGAAATCAAGCGATTAGTTCTGTTTCCTTTACCCTTAGGTAAAGGATTTAAAGCAGTTCACCTGCTCTCTCAATTAAAGTCTAAAAAGGTTTGCTCCATGTGATGCTCTGGAGGTGGGCCGGGCTGATAATGCGGATGGATATCAGGTGCTACTGGGGTCACAGGCTTTGCGGGGATCCATTTCCCTGCTTTTCTTCGACGAATTGCTTTCCTCCTCCTAGCACTGTACTAGCCCACTTCTCTACAAGCCTCGGAGTAAGTCAGACCTTTTTCTGACATCAGCAGATATACTATATGTAAAAAAAGTCCCGTAGTGAATAATGAATTGCGGTTCTTCAATTTTTCAAACGACCGAAGCCGAATGTTTGCTATCTATCAGGACCTTTCAGAACGCCGATTGTTCCACAAATAGCTTTCTTTCAAGCACTTAATACGCTATGGTCAACGAGATTCCTTTCAAACGGAACTGACTCTATAATCCACTTGTCTCAGCTCATTCTTCTTCCAAATCCAAGCGTTTAGAACACCAGGAATAACCCATACTACCATGAAAATAAAACATCTCCTTAGTTGTATATTAGTACTTGTACTGACTCCTTTGCTGGGAAGCGCAGCGGTCTTCATCAAATTTGATGGGGTCGACGGTGAATCCAAGGACAAGGACCACAAAGGTTGGATCGACTTGGATTCCGTATCCATGATATCACCTGAGCATAAAGACTGGATCGTCATTGAATCCTTTTCTCAAGTTGTGCACCGGGATGTGGCAGCCAGAAATGTCAGAGGAAATCGAGATGCCGCTTCCGGGCTAGCCACTGGTAAACGCGAAGCTGCATCTGGGCAAGCCACAGGCCGAAGAGATGCTGCCTCTGGTCTGGCGACCGGTAAGCGAGATGCCACCTGAGGCCGACCAACCGGCCGCCGCGACGCTGCTTCAGGTATGGCTACAGGAAAACGTCAGCACGAACCGGTCAGAATAACCAAACGAATCGACAAAGCGTCTCCCCTACTCGCACAGGCTCTGAGCAGCGGTAATTCAATGGGCAATGTGACCATTCAACGCTCTCAAGGTGGAAAGACCGAAACTATGACCTTGATAAATGCAACGGTGGCCGCCGTGCAAAAAGCCGGAAAAAGAGAACACGTCACTTTTAACTATCAACAGGTTCGTCAAGTGCCCAATGCAGGTGTCCGAGGATGGGATCCAACAGATAAAAAGGCCATCCAAGGTAAAGCTAAAGAAAAGGCGAATAGAACCAAATAATCCTATTTAATTACTCACAAAAAAGCCGAAGCAGGATCACCTGCTTCGGCTTTTTTTAAATGGTAGTTATTCTGCTTAAAGATTCACACCCAAGGATGCCAAAGTCTTAGTCAATTCGGGATCCATTGGATGTCCGTTATACAAGACCTCCCCTTCCGGAGTAAGGAGGATCATACGTGGAATTGAGTTAATAGCCAATGCTCTGGAAAAGGGGCTGGCCTCGGGCTCGATCAGCCAAGGCATATCCATGCCATGTTTCTCCTGTACTTCACGTGCATGACGTAATTGGTCTGAGCGATCGGTATTCATACCAGCAACAAATATGCCTTGAACTGGAAGGGTATCCGCCTTCTTTTTCAGCTCGGGCATAAGCTGAATACAAGGGCCACACCAACTAGCCCAAAAATCTAGCAAAATAGCCTTCTGACCTTGGGAGGCCTTTGCCAGAGTTGTCATGGATCCATCCACTGATTGAATTTCCAAATCCATAGGAATTCGGAGGTTTTTCATGGCCTCCTTCTGAGCAGCTTTCTCATGGTGATCCTGAATCAAGCGAGCCATGCCAAACATATTACTCACTTCAGGACTTTTCCAGAATCCCTCCTTAGAGTGATGTTCAAAGCCCTCCATGTCTCCAGCTTCATTCGCCCGAAGTGCTTTTAAATTTTCAATAAGCCCATGGACCTGATTGCGGGTGGAGAAGAACCCTCCTTGGCCAATAACAAACTCATCAGCACTCGCCTCCATCTCAGGGATTAGATTTAAAACAGCTTGCAAATCGCTGCTCCCCAAAAGGTTCACCACTTTACTTTCCAGCAACACAGAGGCTTTTACACCTGCAGCTTCCGCCGCAGTGTAGGCCGCGTCAAAATCTGCCTCTTGATCGACTGCTGCTGCTCGCAGTGCCTCAAGGGGACTCGCCCCAGCCTCGATCTGTTCATCCTGGGCGGTAAGAAAAACGGGGCTTACCAAGATAGCTAATAGTACTAAAATATTTTTCATAATGCGGGTAGTTACTATATGGGAGGCAATTGCCGTCCAATTGTTCCCGCCTTCTTACCCTCTATTTTAATCAAAGTCAATAATAGGCTGGCATCGGCATTGTTGCCCAACTTAGATGTGCACCCTCCTCTAATCCCTATTTTTACTTCAATAGAATGAGCAAAGAAACCATCGCCTTCATTGGAACCGGAGTCATGGGTCGCAGCATGGCTGGGCACCTTCTCAACGCCGGGTATCCGCTTAATGTATACAACCGCACGAAGTCTAAGACGGACGAACTCGTTGCCGCAGGGGCTAACTGGTGCGACACTCCTGGCAGCGCCTCCGCGGAAGCAGATATCATAATCACCATCGTTGGTTTTCCGAAGGATGTGGAAGAGGTTTATCTCGGCGAAGACGGGATACTTGCCAATGCAAAGTCCCGCTCCCTCTTCATTGACATGACGACCTCCAGTCCGGCTCTCGCCAAGAAAATTGCTGAGGCGGCTCAAGGAAAAGGCATTGGCTCGCTAGATGCCCCTGTATCGGGTGGTGATCTGGGTGCAAAAGAAGCACGCCTGTCCATCATGGTTGGAGGTAGCCAAGAAGATTTTGACCGGGCGCTCCCAGCATTTGAAATCATGGGAAAGAATATTCAGCTCCAGGGTCCTGCTGGATCCGGGCAATATACCAAGATGGTGAATCAAATCGCCATTGCAGCTGGTATGCTGGGAATCACAGAAGCCATGGCCTACGCCAAGAAATCAGGCCTCGATCCATTTCATGTGCTGAAAAGCATTGAAACGGGTGCTGCTGGTAGCTGGTCATTGAGCAACCTTTCTCCTCGTGCCCTAAAAGGTGATTTCGCTCCTGGGTTTTTTGTGAAGCACTTCATCAAGGACATGCGGATCGCTATAGAGTCGGCTGATGAGATGGGACTGGAACTACCTGGGTTGAAGCTGGCCAAGTCCCTCTACGACAAATTGGCTGCTCAAGGCGGGGAAGACAATGGTACGCAGGCGCTGTTGAAGCTATATTCAGAGTAGAAAAGCGGCTGGGTGTCAGGTGTCAGAAATTTCCACCAACAACCTTTCAATCAGAAAACTCCACAGTGTCACCACCGTGGCATCAACAGGCGCCACGATGATGTGCTCCTAACTAAAGTGGTCGTGTAATTGCGTTTTCAGGAACCCACTTTTCCCGGTCGCGTTTGCGTTTGATCTCCCAGGCTTGTTTGGCGAGGCGGGTATGCTCTTCTGTTCGATGATCGAGAGGCCAATTTGGATCCGGGCGGTGAGCCTCTTCAAAAATGGCCTGAGCCTTTTCTACAAGATCAGGCCTAATACTAGCAAAGTCATTGGATTCGGCGGCATCCACAGATAGATCATAAATTTCAATCGGCCTATCAACGCCATTGCGAACCGCTTTCCAGTTTTCAAAACGCGCAGCCTGAACGGGCCTGTCACCCAAGTGTAGTTCCCAGTAAAAATAATCACGCTCAGGAGCATCGCCACCTTTGAGATATTCAACTAGAGAATGTCCGTCCGTTTCGTATCCGCTCGGAGGCGTAATTCCGCCCATTTCCACGAACGTCGGCATCAAATCCCAGAATGCCCATGGTTGATCGTCCACACGCCCGGCTGGAACGGTTCCCGGCCACCAGGCTAATGCGGCTTGGCGAAGGGCACCTTCATACATTCCGCGTTTGTAACCGCGAAGTCCGTTACTTGCCTGATCAAAGCGTTGTCCGATCTCCGAATCCGGATCAAAGGAAGAACCGTTGTCACCTGAAAATACAATCAGGGTGTCTTCAGCGATTCCAAGCTCACGCAGCGTGTCGACCAATTCGCCCATATCCGTGTCTACTCGAGTTACCTGGGCGGCATAAGCCTTCTGCTTATCGGTCCAGTCCTCGTCGCTGTAGATACCATAGTCATCAATCTCATGACGCCCGTGTGGAAGAGTGATGGCATAAAACAACATAAACGGCTGATCTCCATTTTCGTTCAGCCATTGAATCATGTCGTTTTGGATCACCTCCTGCGCATAAGTCTCCCCCACCCCTTGACCATCGTTTCCTGGCAAAACAATAGGTTGGTCATCGTCATACAAGTAAGTGGGGAAATAGGAGTGAGCGTGTCGTTGGCAATTGTAGCCAAAGAAATGGTCCACGCCTTGATTAGCAGGGTCTCCGCTGGTGCCAAAGAATCCCATGCCCCACTTTCCAAAGGTGGCAGTAGCATACCCTCCCACTTTGGCAACCTCAGCTATGGTCACTGTTTCCTCCGGCAAAGGAAGCTGTCCCTCGGGAGGAATCTCATAATTACCACGCACCGGGCAATGACCTGAATGTAAGCCGGTAAAGAAAGAGGAACGACTCGGTGCACATACACTCGTTCCGCAATAAGCCTGCATGTATCGGGTTCCTTCCGCTGCCATTTGGTCAAGGCGAGGCGTTTGTATCAACTGCTGGCCATAGGATCCGAGATCGCCTTGTGCAACGTCATCACTAAGCACGAAGATGAAATTAGGTCGCTTTGTTTCTTCAGATTTCTCAGCGCACCCGGAGAATATAAGTAAACCAATAATTCCGAGGGACGCTAGCCAGGATCTTAATTCGAACTTCATTCGGACAATAGTTAGGATTCCAAAAAGAAGAGCAATCGGAATGCCCGATTCACAGGATAAATTAAGCCAACTCAATTTTTCTAGCATTCCAGTGCGATGGAACATTAAATAGAAATCATGGACGCAGGCTTACTAGCAACACTTGCTCTTCTCATCGGCCTCGAACTAGTACTGGGAATCGATAATATTTTGGTGATCACCATCATGGTGAGTCGGCTACCGGAAGAGATGCGCCAGAAGGCGCGGATTTTCGGTTTGGTGTTGGCGATGGTAGCAAGACTTGTAATGCTGTTTGTTATTCTCGCTCTGGCATCCATGGAGGATCCGATTATCGGCAAATTTTCAGTGCGCGATCTGATACTCATGGTCGGTGGCATGTTTCTCCTCTATAAGGCCGTTACCGAGATTCATCATATGGTAGAACTCAAAGAAGAAGATCATTCGAATAAAAGCGTTTCCTCGAAGTTCACGTCCGCGATCGTTCAGATCATACTCCTAGATATCGTCTTCTCGGTCGATTCAGTTCTAACCGCCGTTGGGTTAACCCGAGAATTGTGGGTTATTATAACTGCGGTGATTGTTTCCTTTGCCACGATACTCATGTTCGCCAAACAAGTGGGCGAATTTATCATGAACAATCCGGCCCTAAAGATTCTGGCGCTGGCATTTCTCGTGACGATTGGTACCACGATTTTCCTCGAAGGCATACACCAGCATGTGGAGAAGGCTTACATATACCTCCCCATGGGATTTGCACTTGGTATTCAACTTCTACAAATGCGCTACCACGCCAATCGCAAAAAGCGTGGCTTAGATGCAGAGGCGTAGAAGAACGCTGCCTATATATCGTTCCGCTCAACAACGAGACGGAAGAAACAAGGATGGAAATCAGGTAGAGCCGATGCCTCCATGTGCTCATAGATTCTCGATTGCCCTACAGAACTTAAAGGAACACTGAACCAACCTACGAGATTTGTGGACAGTTCGACCTTATAATCGATGTTGTCTCTACCTCCCGGTTTTAAGAATCGGTATTTTGCAGTTCCACCATCTATGAATGATTCAGGCATGCCTGGATTTGATCCATCCGTGGTTGGAACGTGTTCATCCAATGGGTCCATATTCAATGCAAAGGCCATCAAATTCGTAAAGCCAGTATCGTTAAGGACAGCCTCATCAGCCGCAAGTTCGGCATTCTCAATCATACCATAGTGAATGTAGCGCCAATTCTCTAAAGCGCTGCGGTTCTATGCAGCAGAGTTATTTGAGTATTCGGAATTTCCAGCATCATTAAAGGCATGAACGCGAAACTCATAGTATCCACCTTGCTCAGGTTCAGTAGCAACGTAAGTGGTCTGAGAGGCCTCACCAAAGATCTGTGCCATTTCCCAATCACCCTCAGGATCTGTCCGCATTTCTATACGGTATCCTTTGGCAAAATTTACTTCGTTCCAAATGACGGTCAGACTATCTTCTCCTAACGCAAGCACTTCAGATACGATAGGTGCCTCTGGTTGTCCAGGGCCGTACTGAGGAGTCAGGTCTATGCCATGCATAATGTCTAACGGAGCGTACTCTTCCAATCCGGGGAAAATATTTCCAAGGTTAGGATTAGCCATCCGACGGATAACAACCTCACTCAAAATCGTCCGGTAGTCAGTCGTAGGCCTCATATCCTTTTGCATAAATAGCTGATCATTCTGCAGACCAGGAAATTCCCCATGAACTCCGCCTTTCACACAGCCGCCCATGACAAGAAATACATTTCCTGTTCCATGGTCTGTTCCACGATCCGCATTTTCACGGACACGACGACCAAACTCAGTCATTACAAGAACGGCAGTGCGTTTAGACAACGCATCGGCCTCACTTCCATCAAGGTCTTTATAAAACGAGGCCAAGGCATCACTTATAGTAATAATCTTGTTAGAAAAGTTTCCGTTGTTCGGAGCATAATCCTGCGTATCGTGCGTATCCCACCCTCCGTAATCTACGGTAGCGACCCGAAGGCCAAGATCCAATTTGATCATACTGGCAATGGTTCGCATATCGCGGCCAAGTCCAGAATTTGGGTACTCTACCCCATTGGCTGGTGTGTAACTATCGCTGCCGAATGTTTCGATAATGTCAGCGGCATTGAGAGCCTGTAGTCCGGCATCTTTTACTAAGCTAAAACCGTCGGAATACATTTCGCGAACTGCTTTTCGCAGGTCATCGCGATAGTCCCAGTGAGCATTGGAAAAACCAATACTACTACCATTGGACATATTAAGCGTAGACTGTTCACCAAAAAGGGAGGTCGGCGCAGAAGATCCAGTCGCTAAAACTGGAAGAAGCACATCAGGAGGTAAATCAGGTTGCGTAGCCAAAGTACGTGCAAGCCATCCGGACTTGGTCGTCTTTACAAAAGGGGTACCCAATTCCATGTATGCTTGCGCATCGAAATGACTACGTGATCCAGCATTACCAACCGCATTTACGATTGCCAAATTTCCGTTCTGATAAATTTCATGCAGAGCAGTCGCCCTAGGATGCATACCAAACTCTCCATCTAATGGGAGTGCAGCATTCTCACCTGAGGTGGGTATCTGAAGACTGGGTCTAAATCCTTCATAAAACCCGCGATTGTCGCCATCTACTGGCGGAATAAAGTTCAACCCATCCATACCTCCACGAAGGTAGAGGACAACGAGTATCTCGCCATTGCCTGCGGCTCCATCGGCCTGGTTTACTACGGGAGATCCCTGGTCAAACATGGTTCCGCTGATTCGGGAACCACTCATGGCTGCGATGGCTGAGCAACAGCCTTGCATAAATCTACGTCGAGAAGTGTACATATTTCTGAAGGGTTTAAATTAGCGGAGAAAGTTGGAAGGTGATAATAAAATAAGGGATACCATGTAGCGTAATCGGCGACCCACATTGGAATCTGCATCCCATAGCGTATCGATTGTTTCACTACGACCATCAGCCATAAATTCGACAACGGCTTCACGCTCCCCTTCTGGTAAAGGACGGCCGAGAATTCTGTTGATCTCAAATTGGAGGGCGTTGTCTCTTCAATACGAATATTGCGAACATCGTTGTTCGAATCATCAACCGCGTAGAGAACGAGGCGCCAAATACTCATCATCGGATTAGTGCTCAACCAGTCCTCTTTGAAATCAGAATATCCATCGGGAGTTGGGTGGCGAAAAAGTCCCTGACCGGAATTCTCCAGATAATCCAGAATTCGGCCACTATCGCTACTTTCCATATCCCAGGGCCATTCAGCTCCGGTTGCTCGGAAAGCACTAACAGACATTTCAAAAGGACGTTTCACCTTTTCGCCAAAGGTATTGCAAAATTCCTCGGACATGCAAACGGCACGAACCACTCGTTTCAGTTGGTCCGGCTCATCCTTGTTTGCCATAAAGACCTCAGCAATCTCGCTCACGAGACTTTCCGGAGGGTGATCCATAATGAGTCTTCGGCAAAGTTTTCTGGAAACATAGCGAGCCGTTCCAGGGTGGAAGGCGACTAAGTCCATAACCTTATACCCATCTGACTCACCCCCAAAGGCAGGAATGACCTCCCAAAGGATACGCTTCTCTCCCTGACTATGATGATCATTGCGATAAAGAAAATCTCCGTAATCTCCAAAGTCGTCGTTCGAGTTTACCGTCCATCCAGTAAAACACTCGGCTGCATCATAGACATCGGCATCCACATATCCACGTGGCGTTCCATCAGCATAAGTGGGAACTTCATCGCGCGGTATAACCCCAAAGTAATTTTCAGCACCCATGGTATGGAGCTCAAATAACTCTCGAGCAAAGTTTTCATTAAACCCAGCGGAGGTGTTGGTGTAGTTGTCGAGGTAATACAACATAGCCGTATGCTTGGTCATATCCTCGATCATCTCGCGAAAGTTCCCAAAGGCGTGCTTGCGGATTACATTTTCGTCCCAGTTCATGAAGACGGATGCAATGTAGCTATCCCAGGCGTAGATGTTAAAATGATTGTGCCAGAAATCTACGAGCACCTCAAAAAGCTGCTTCTTACTGTGTGCCGCACGCATGAAGTTCATACGTTCCAACTCGCGAGCAGGCTGAAGTCGCACATTGTAGTCATCATTGCGGTAGTGCTGCTGCCAAGCATCTTGCAATGATTTCCCAGGAGTGGAAAAATTTGCAGCCTGTATTTTGGTTTCAAGATCTGCGTCCGGGATACTCTCCGGATTGAGCTGCTTATCTAACCAGTTGCTTAGACGATCTTCGTCGGTCGCACCCATGTTTTCGAATTCGGTTACCTCTTCAGGAGTAGGTCCAAAGCCTAAACGGCTTAAAACAATGACACTGAGCTTAGGAGGGCTGGCGGACTGCTTGCGGTATTCCTCTATATTAGGAGTCCCTCCGGCACTGGCTGCAGCCTTGGCGGCTAAAGTTGCAGCATCCTCAAAGGACTTGCTGCTATTGCGCATCGGAGTGACTGTTGGGCTCGAACTCGATCCGCCGGCAACAACGTTAGCGGACGCTTTGCTAGCTAATCCGAAAAAATCTCTTCGTGTGAGTGAACCTGACTGTGTGGTAGTAGAACTATTCATATGACTTGACCCTGTTCACTACCCAAAGAGTCGAAGCCTCGAACCCGAATTATAACGTTTTCGGCCTTTCCTTTGACCGGGATTCTACAAATACCCTACATTACTTTGAAGAAAGAAGCGATTTGAGCATAAAAAAGGCGGACCCCAGCAAAGGGATCCGCCTGGAAAATGTTCTAATTAACCTACTTCTCACCCATGTGAAGTAAAGGAAGAGGATTTGGACTGGTTCCGTCCAAAAAATAGATCTTGGCGGCGGGATCCTCAGCCATCTTCTTGAGTGCTTCTAGAGATTGTAGCTGGATATATGTTTGATTACCTGCAACAGCTTCATTGAGCTTTCCGATCTCGTAAGCACGCGCATCCGCTAAAACTTTAACTTTTTCAGCTTCCTGCTCAGCGGCCTGCCTGTCAGCGATTGCTCCTTCAACTTTTTGCTGCATTTCGGTTTTATAACGCTCCAACTCAGCTTTTTCTTTCTCCACCTCTTGCTCACGCTCTTTTTTCGATTCAATAGCCTTCATAATGAAAGGCGGCAGCGTAATAGTCCGAATAAGCACCTCATCTATCAGAAGGCCTTTTTGCTCTAACCCGTCCTTCAGGTCACTTAATATCTGTACCTGCAACTGGTTCTGTGTTTCCTCGAGAAAGAAATCCTCTGCACGAGCAATGCTTTTCCCTGCTTCACGTAATGTAGATCGTAGCGATGGGATTAATTGCACAGTTACCAGGCGGTTCTTATCACCATACTGGGCCAGAGTATTGGGAGTCTCGGAAGCGTTAACGCGGAATTTTACGCTCACATCCATTTGAGTTTGTAGCTGATCCTGCGAAGGAACACTCGCCGTCTCAGTGATTGTGTCCGAACGGATATCGAAATCGTACCATTGATACAATGGATTAACTGGGATGTGGATCCCTGAATCATAAGGCAGCTCTACTACCTTACCAAACAAGGTAGCAACGGACACATGGCCAGGAGAGACCGTTTTGAAGAAACGAGAGCCAAATGCCAGGATGACAATAGCTACAATGGCTACGACTATGATAGAAAAAAGACCTTTGTTATTCATAAATAGATTTTTTGATTAAATTGGACATGGTAGGTGCCAATTACGGCCACGCAACTTAAACCCACACAAAAGAAACCACTCAGAATTCTGAAAATTCAATCTTACGGATTCAGGCCATTCACTCACTGTAAATAGGCAACTTTAGGATCACCCGTGTGCCGTCCCCAGGCTGTCCGGTGATAGAAATAGATCCACCGTACAAGCGACAAATACTGTCCACAACGGAAAGTCCCAATCCGAGACCTTGCTGTTCCTGCTCTTCGCGATTCAATTGAATAAAAGGACCTAATTTCGAAATTTGGTCATTACTCATTCCCTGTCCTCGATCAGCCACAGACAGCACATAGGAGTCCGCATCTACCACTGTGCTGATACTGACGCGGGAGGCAGAGCGAGAAAATTTTAATGCATTTTCGACCAACTGGTAGACCATGTACTCTAAATCGTCTCCTTCCAGTGCCAAACCAACAGGCTGAATAAAACGATCAACGTCGTTCTTTCTTTCCGGAAACTGATTAAAAAGACGGCCTAACACCCGATCCATGTCTACGACCTCGAAATGACAATGCGTATCACAATACTTGCCTGGTATTTCATCCTGACCTAGATCGATTTGTAATTCAAGATAGCGGACATAATTAACGACCGTTTGGAGCATTCGCTCTCCCGACTCCAAAATCAGGCTGCTAAAATCTCTTACTTCACCAGAGTTTAGCATATGCGCGTTCTCCTTCATCATGGAGGCGAATCCAAGAATGCCATTGAGCGGTGTCTTGAATTCATGAGGTACCTTTCCGATAAGGTTGGAGCGGACCTCATTCAGCGAATCCTTCATTATTCTATATTTTCCCAGGCGGGACCGAATTCGCTCAATCAACTGAGTAGGCTCAAATGGTTTACAGACGTAGTCGTCCGCACCCAAGTTCAATCCTCGCTCTGTATCGGCCGGATCAATACGCGCCGTAAGAAAAATAAACGGAGTCATCGCCATAAACGAGAATTTCCGTAACGCTTCAAGCACTTCAAAGCCGTCCATTCCCGGCATCATGATATCGCAGATGATGAGATCGGGAACTTCTTCAGTCGCCATCTCTACACCCGATTTCCCGTCCTTAGCTTCCAATACGTCAAATCCATCAAACCTCAGCAGATCCGAGAGCGGCAGCCGGACAGATTCTTCATCATCGATAACCAAAATGGTAGGCATGAACGGGCGAAATAATTGAATGGGTCAGGTTAGTGGCAAACAGATCATGAAAGCAGTCCCGACACCTTCCTTGCTTTCATAAGTTATGGTCCCACGGTGTGCCTCGACAGCACGCTTGGCAATGTTCAATCCCAAACCGGTACCTGGCACACCAGACACATTGGTTGCTCGATAAAATGACTAGAACAATTGACCGTGATCGTTCACAGGAATTCCAATTCCCTTATCCGAAACTGTCAGTTCCAGAAACTCACCTCTGAGATCTACGGCAAATTCCACTTTAGCATCTTCACCCGAATACTTCAAAGCATTCGACAACAGATTATAGAGCATATGCCGCAATAAATTTTAATCAAGGTTCAGTGGGTTGGCTAGACGATCATCAAATTTCAGGTCGATTCGATTGGTCTCTCTATAAGCTTCCAACTGTTCGATAGTACTCTGGCAAAAGGTTTTCAAATCAAGGGGTTGTGGATCAAATGGCAGCTTCCCTTGCTCTGATTGAGTTACCAAAGTCACACCCTCTATTAGCCCTTGAATACGATCAATTGCGATCTGGATATTCCGGAAATGAATTTGGCGTCTCTCGTCGGAAAATTTTTCATCTCCCTGCTTCAATACCTGGGTAGAGGAAGCAATTGCGGTAACAGGTGTCCGAATCTCATGCGACAAGATGGAGAAGATTCGGTTACTCAAAGAAATAACCTCTGGTGGACGTTTAGATTTCCCCGACTCGTCGTATCCTAATTCTTTGCCAGGAGCAGACCATGGCTCTCCGCTGTTTAATTCCTTCGACCGGCTTTTAATCCAGAACAGCAAACAGGAAGTACAAGACCAGAATTCCTATAGAGTCCACCTGGATGATAAAATCGTCCGCCCAGAAAAGATATCCCATCAGCACACATGCAAACCCTCCCAAGAGAATACCTAATTGCCGGACAACCTTCACCGCGTCCTCCTAGGTTTGGATCCAATGGAAATACACATCGTATTTCTCAAGAGCCATTGAAATGTGAAAGCTGGAGGGGAAGCGATCATAGCGGGAGGGATAGAGTTTAACGGAATCGCTCTACAAAGCCGACCTTACGCTGCACTTTAGATAAGATCTTATAGGCCTTCTTTTGGGCATTCTCTGCACCGGCTTTCAGAACACCATCTAGGTAACCTTTGTCTTTCTCTACTTCTTCAAACTTTTCACGGATAGGCCGAAGCCCTTCTACAACTACTTCGCCAACGGCCTTTTTAAAATCGCCATATCCTTTACCGACAAACTCGGCTTCATGCTCTTCAATAGATTTACCCGAGAAGCCGCTCATAATAGACAGCAAATTCGCGACTCCCGCTTTATCCGGGCCAGATTTCACTTCACTACCTGAATCGGTCACAGCGCGGGCAATTTTCTTCCGGATCACATCAGGCTCATCGGTGAGCAAGATGTAAGCTCCCTGATTGTCGTCCGACTTGGACATTTTCCTGGTTGGATCTTGAAGAGAAAGAACCCGAGCACCCGTAGTTCCAATCTTGGGTTCGGGGATCTTGAACGTTTCTGAGTAAGTATGGTTGAAACGCTCGGCTGCATTCCTGGTTAGCTCAAGGTGTTGTTTCTGGTCCTCACCTACAGGCACAATGTCAGCATTATAAAGCAAGATATCCGCCGCCATTAGTACCGGGTAAAATAATAACCCTGAATTGATGGGAGCACCTTTTGCCGTTTTGTCCTTAAACTGCGTCATCCGCTGTAGCTCACCGATGGGAGTCAAGCATCCGAGGACCCAAGCGAGCTCAGTATGGCCAACCACGTGCGACTGGATAAAGAGCGTGCACTTTTCTGGATCCAATCCACAGGCTATATATTGAGCGACTAAGGAGCGAGTCCGTTTCCGGAGATCAGCTGGCTCATAGGGGACCGTAATCGCATGCATATCAACCAATGGGAAAAGGCAGTCGTGGTCATCCAGCAGGGACACCCAGTTTTTGATGGCACCCAAGTAGTTTCCAATAGTCAGGATGCCAGTCGGTTGTGCAGCGGTCAGGACAGTTTTTCGATCAGTGTCGCTCATAAATTTGCAAACGAGTTAGCTAGGCAGAGAATTTTTCACGATTCAACTATTAAGCTACAGATCATTCCTTGAAGATTTTAGGCTTCTAAGTAGCCGTCTCGGTAAAACGCTGTTCGCGAATAACTGTAACTTTGATCGTGCTTGGATATTGTAGCTCTTCCTCAATGCGATTGCGGATCTTCCTGGCTATTCGTTGGGCATCCAGCTCTTCCACTTTGTCAGGTTCTACCATCACTCGAATTTCTCGCCCCGCTTGAATGGCATAGACCTCGGTCACACCATCAATATCCCGGGCAATGCTTTCCAATCGCTCCAAACGCTTCACGTAGGCATCCAGAGATTCTACTCGAGCACCCGGCCTGGTAGCCGAAACCGAATCAGCGATCATTAGGAGTGGAGCATACAAACTCGTAGGATCTACTTCCTTGTGGTGCGCCTCAACGGCGTTAGCGACCGCTTCATTTTCGCCATAATCGCGGATCATCTTAGCTCCCATGGTGGCATGGCTGCCTTCATACTCATGCTCAACGGCCTTTCCAATGTCGTGGAGCAACCCAGCACGTTTTGCCAAGTTCGGATCTAGACCAAGTTCGGAAGCAAGCATGGAGCAGATGTAGGCACACTCAATCGAGTGCTCTAATGTATTCTGATTAAAAGAATAACGATACTTCAACTTACCCAGTAAACTGAGTATATCGTCGGGAATGCCGGTCAGGTTCAAAGTCTGAACCGCTGACTCACCATATTGGTAGACAAGATTCTCAATCTCTTTTTGCCCACTTTGGATCGATTCTTCAATACTGGTAGGGTGTATGCGCCCATCTTTGACTAAAATCTCCAAGGCGACACGTGCAGCTTCCCGGCGAACCGGATCGAAACAGGAGATCAAGACACTTCCAGGTAGCTCATCAATCATCAAGGTGACTCCAGTAAGGGCTTCGAAAGCTTTTATATTCCGCCCTTCCTTGCCAATGATGCGACCTTTCATCTCATCGTTGGGAAGCTCGACGGTGGACGCCGAATTACTCGCATCCGGCTTGCTGGCGATGCGTTGCATTGTGGTCAGGATGATTTGCTTGGCTTCCCGCTGCACCTCTTGTTCCGATGCCGATAATAGCTCTTTACGCAAATCCTGAAGCTCAAGCTCGCACTCGCGTCTTAGTTCCTCCTCCAATTGATCCCGCAGCTCCGCGGTGTCCAACTTACTTAAGTCCTCCAATTTTTGCCGGTACTCGGAGGCTGCTGCGTTCATCACATCCGACTCAGCCTCAAACGTAGTTTCCCGTTTGCTTAGCGATGCCTTCAGAGACTCCAAATCTGCACCTGCCCGCTTCAAAGAAGATTCTTGAGCTTCAAGTGCATGCTCTCGTTCATAAAGCCCAGACTTCAGACGCTCAATGTCCTGTTCTAGGTCTTGTCGTTGTTTTCTTATATCCAGGTCAGCTTCGGCTAACTGCTGTTTGCGGTCAACCGACGCTTCTTTGTGCGCAATTTCAATGATTCGGGAAGCTTCAGCCCGGACTTTTGCTCGGTATCGAACAGTAAAGATCCAAGATGCCAAAATTCCCAACGCCACACCCAGTACACCAAAAATTAGCGTGTTCGGGTCCATAATTCAATTTCAGGTTCAATTTCAAAGAGGCTAAAAACCTGTGTTATCAATGGTTTAGGTCAATTGAAAACATCGATTTTAGGATTCCCTATATCTGATGGATACTGGTAATACTCTACTCGTATTTGCTCAATGGGCTAAATTCAGGATAATTAGTGCTGAATCGTCCCAAATACCGCTTCACCCAACCGTTATCCTGCGTCTGTTGCTTTGATTTCAGATATTCTACAGTCTATTCTCCGTCCCAGCCGTCGAGCTGGAGCTACTCAAACGACGGGGTTGAACCGTGAAGATCATGCGCGCTGGGATTGGGTAAGCCCCATTTGCATCCTTATCCTATCTATCTGCGGGGTATTTTTCATCTATAGCGCGCAGCTCAATTCAATTTATTCAAATTGGGATGATCAGATAATCTGGATTTTCCTGGGAGCGTTTGTCTACCTGGTTGTCTCCTTCATCGATTACGATATCTACATGAAATACGGCCACTGGCTGTATATCTTAGCGCTAGTTTTGCTGTTAGGCGTTTTGTTAATCGGAGTAGAGCGGGACGGCGCCAAGCGCTGGCTGGATCTAGGCCTATTGAATTATCAACCGTCCGAATTGGCCAAAATTTCGGTCATGATTGTTGTTTCAAGTATCTTGGCTCGGTCCGAAATTGGCAAAATCACAGAATCCTTGACCGCCTTGGTAAAAGTTGCCTTGGTTGTCCTCTTCCCAATGGTGTTCATTCTGGCACAACCGGATTTGGGAACTTCACTCGTTCTTATCCCCATGATACTTGGTCTGTTATACGTTTCCAACCTCTCAATGCGGTTTTTCACAACCGTGTTTCTAGGCTGTGTTTTCGTAGTCGGAACTGTAACCTGGGATGTGAACCGTTACGCTAACTTTCTCGAAGAAAATAACTACACTCCAACAAGCCAATTGGGCGCGTATGAGGAGCATTCTTACCTGCCTTACCTGAGGGATTACCAACGGAATCGGATTCTTACGTTTCTGATGCCGGAAAAAGTAGACCCAAAAGGAAGCGGCTGGAACCTGAATCAATCATTGATATCAGTAGGTTCCGGTGGTCTCACAGGTAAAGGATGGACCGAAGGCACCCAGGCAAAATTGGGGTATTTACCGCGCTCTGTAGCGCACAATGATTTTATCTTCTCCGTTCTTGCGGAGGAAAAAGGGTTTTTAGGCAGTCTTACTGTTCTCAGCCTCACAGGTATCCTCTTACTCAATGGCGTGCGAATCGCCAGTCGAGCAAGAGACCGATTTGGTATGTTTCTCGCCGTAGGCGTGACCATTATTTTTACGATTCATGCCTTAGTAAATATCGGAATGACCATTGGAATGATGCCGATCACAGGACTGCCACTCCCATTCTTAAGTTATGGAGGCTCCTTCCTCCTGAGCTGCTGCATTTTGCAAGGCATTGTTCAATCTGTTTACCGACACCGTAAAGCTTTCTAGCCCAATGGATCTGCTATTACATACAGAACAATCTTGCTCAGCTCAGCCAGGGGTGAACCCAGCCTCCACCGATAGGCAAATAATACATCATGAGCGAAAACAAATCACGCAAGCGTTCGAAAAATTCGGAAGCCCAATTAGACAAGAAACTGAGGAAACCACCGGAAGAACAGACTCCGGAACCACTTCCTTCTGGTGAAATAAAGAAGCAAGCGAAGAAGCGCGCTAAAAAAGGCCGTCCGCTGATAAAGCGCGTTATCAACGCGATTAAAAAGGAAAACCCCGTCTACCGGGAGGTCATCATCAATTCAGAACCACTTGAAACCCGAGTGGCTGTTTTGGAAGATGGAGTCATTGAAAGGTTCGAAGTTGAACGCGTCGGAGAAGATCGCCTCGTAGGAGGAGTTTTCAAAGGCAAGATCCAGAACCTGGAACCAGGCCTGAAAGCTGCCTTTGTCGATATCGGGCAACCCAAGAACGCGTTTCTCCATTACTGGGATATTGTTCCAGCGGCCAATGACAATAGTATCGAAGTTGTCCGCCGTAATACCAAGGAACCGAATAAGAAAAAGAAGAAGATCGATCTACGAGACATTCCGAGCCTTTACCCGATCGGCACCGATATCGTTGTTCAGATCACCAAGGGACAAATCGGGACCAAAGGCCCCCGAACGACTACCAACATTGCACTTCCCGGCCGCTTTCTAGTTCTGATGCCTTTCAACGATCAATGCGGTATCTCGCGGAAGATAGAGGATAATAAAGAGCGCGCACGCCTTCGCAAAGTCATCAAGTCACTTACCATTCCCGACGGTATGGGACTCATAATCCGCACAGCGGGTGAAGGGAAAAAGCTACGCTACTTTATTCGAGATCTGCATATCCTGCTCAAGACGTGGGAAACCATGGAAACGCAGATCAATACCGAAAAGGGAACTGCCTGCCTCTACCGCGAACCGGATCTGGTAGAACGCACCTGTCGAGATTTTCTCACCGAAGAAGTAGATCGAGTATTGATCGATAATCCCAAAGACTGGGAGCGAATGCGAACCGCAATCGCGCAGATCTCTAAACGGTCGATGAGCAAGATCCATCAGTTCAAAGATTCGATCCCCATTTACGAGCGGTTCAACATCGAGCGCCAAATTGAGCAAACATTTCAGCGTCGTGTTCCCCTCCCCTCGGGTGGAGAAATCGTGATTGAAGAAACGGAAGCATTGGTCGCGGTCGATGTGAATACGGGTTCTCACAGAAATAAAGACGGCAAGGACAAGAACTACATATTACAGGTAAACCTGGAGTCCGCTTCTGAGGTCGCCCGGCAAATTCGCCTGAGAAATATTGGCGGACTGATCATCATCGATTTCATCGATATGAAGAACCGTCGCGATCGACAGGCAGTCTACAATCGCATGCGGCGCGAGATGGAAGATGATAAGGCGAAAAACCATATCCTTCCGATCTCTCAGCTCGGCATCATGCAAATGACCAGGCAGCGCCAGGAAGTGAGTATCGGAACAGGACTCTACACCGGCTGCCCATACTGTAACGGTCGTGGCATAGTAAAGTCGCCTCGAACGATCAGTGTCGAAATCCAACGTCAGATCACATCAATTCTAAGGCGCTTGAAACCAAAACTTCTGGAAAACGGACAAGCTGAAGATGGCCTGACGATTCGAGTCATGCTCAATCCAACCGTTTTGGAACGCCTCCGCAGTGAAGATGAATCACTCCTTGTAGACATCGAAAGACTCTATGACGTGAAGCTATCATTCCGAGCGGACGTGTCTTACCACATGGAGAACTTCCGACTCGTCAATGCAGTGACAGGCGAAGAACTCCGATAAATCGGATTCACATATTTATACAAAGGCCTCCGATTATTCGGGGGCCTTTTTATTTTCCGAAGTGATCTAAGTAGACCTTCTTAAAGGCCGGCCTTAGATTCCCAGCCAATTTCTCATTGGCATAGGCAACCCAAGCAATGGACGTTACCGTATCCAAAGGTCCCTTCACTTCCCCTCCGAGAGGATCTTCGTAGATACATCCAGCTTCCGTAAGCAATAAGCCGGCAGCTGCATCGTAAGGATGACAGGTAAGAGAATGCCCCAACCCTAGGGAACCCAGCACAGCTGGACGGATATCACCAAAAAAACGGTAATGCCCCACAAGCATCTCATACATTTGTCCACCCGTACTAATGTACTGGTCGTCAAAAATAACTGGAGACGCATCTTCACCATATTGATCCAATGCTTGCCAAAGCTCTCTCTCGATCTGTGCAGTTAATTCCTTACCTTCGGGGAAAAACTTTACGAAGGCCGCGAATCCATGACTAACATTATCGGCTGCGGAAGGCCGGATCTGAACTTCTTGAGTCATACCGGAATCTAGATTCTGCCGAACCGCAACAATCCCTTCTCGTCCACAACCGAGGAATCCACTCACTTGATCAGCGCAAGATTGCTTCGTTGTAGGAAGCTCGGTCAACATGGCCACTTCAATGTCCGACAACTGATTGTCATCAAACTTTTGTGGGGCTAATCCAGCAATCACCCAAGCCGATCGTTTATCATACATCAGCTCGCGCGTTCCATCGATCGGATCGATGATTACTTTATACAGCGTATCAGCTAATTGAGGACCTTTTGGAAAAATGACGGGAGCCTGTTCTTCCAAACCCTCGGCCACAACCTCGACTGGACTATCTGTTGGCCAATGCTCTTCAAACCAGCGAAGCAAAGCTTCTTCGCTGAAGCGATCGATGGCATAAATGGTATCCGATTCAGAAACGGAACTTACTTTAGAAAGCTGAGAGGCACTGAGACCCGCTCGCTGTTCAATCACAAAAGACTGCACCGCAGACCCCAAGTCGCACAGCAGATTTCTTAGTCGCTCTTTTTCCTCTGATTTCATAGTGTTAATTCAAAGGATTCAATGCGAAGAGTTCGATGCAGGCCAGTCTTATGAAAGACCGCCAAGATTTAGAAGACCTTCAACTCTGGTATGGGAACGACGAGCTTGCCTCCCCATTCCCGAATATGACTCATCTGCTCGGAAATTTCTTCTTTGAGATTCCAAGGTAAAATAAACACGTAATCGGGCTTGGTCTCCGCAATTTTGTCGGGACTGAAAACTGGTATGCGCATTCCTGGTGTAAGCTTTCCAGCTTTGGCCGGGCTGCGGTCCACTGTGTAAGCCATGTCTTCCGTGCGAATGCCACAGTAGTTAAGCATAGTGTTTCCCTTCCCTGGTGCGCCATAACCAACAACGGTTTTGCCGTCCTTCTTGGCCTGCGCCAGAAACTCCAGGACATCGGAGCGAACCTTTTCAACATTGGCTCTGAAATCTCGATAGTAATCCATCTTATCCATACCCGCTGCCAATTCTTCTTCGCGAAGATCAAGAACAGCCTGTGTAGTGGGACGGTCTTCATTATCTGCATGGCAGGCAATAATACGCAATGAACCACCATGCGTTTTTAGACGATGGACATCAAATATCCTCAATCCATGTTTATAGAATACATTCTCAACAGCAATCAGTGAGTAATAAGAAAAGTGCTCATGGTAAATTGTATCGAACTGGTTCTCTTCGATGAGACATTTCAAGTGAGGGAATTCGATGGTGATGATACCCTTCTCGCCGAGCAGGACCTTTTGCCCACCTACAAAATCGTTTAGATCTGGGACATGGGCGAGGACGTTGTTTCCGATGATTACATCGGCAGGACCATATTCTTCTTTTACTTCTTT
>CALJGU010000306.1 GCA_938075565.1 uncultured Opitutales bacterium
AGCAAGCTCCACTCCTACACTTAAATTTCGAGACTCTCTTGAGGAGAGTGCTAAGGCATTTGAACCGGTTCCCAGACGTGGGAGCCTGCAACAAGATCATTGTAGGCTTTCGTCAGTATGTTGGTGAGCTCTTCTTTCAGCTGCTGGTGCTCGTCCGACAAGTTTGAAACTTCTCCTATGTCATCCTCGATATTGTAAATTTGTATATCGCTCAACTGGGCCGCTCTCACTTCGTTTATATTTCCAGTGTGAACATTCTGGAGCTTGGGAAGATTCATTTTGGCCAAGACTTTCCATTGATCACTACGCATGGCGACCCGGTGCTCATTGATGGCGTTGTAGTAGGCCCAGATTAACGGCTTATTTCTTTTTATGGGACGGTTCTCCAGCGCTGGTAGAAAACTCGCTCCATCCAGTTCCAAGTCTTCCGGTATCTCAGCCTCCGCTAATTCACAGAAGGTGGGTAGGAAATCGAGAGCTGACACAGCGTGCTGGACTGTTTGCTTGCTTTCGATTTTTGCGGGCCAGCGCATGATTCCTGCCACGCGAAAGCCTGCCTCCGTGGTCCAGAGTTTCATTCCGCGTAATGGATCTGGTCGACCCCAGGAATAGCTGGCATTGGGATATCGGTTCAAGGTCTCGGGACCATTGTCAGATGTGAAGATGACCAGGGTGTTTTTATCGATCGATAGATCTTTCAGCGAAGTCAGTAATTTGCCCACTGCGCGATCCACATTTTCAACGTTTGCGAAGTAGGTAGCCTCTTTTTCTGAGACTGCCACCTTTCGGTAGGTGCCTGTTAGCTCCTCGGGGGATGCAATCGGTTCATGGGGTTCATGGAACGCCATATAGAAAAAGAACGGTTGGTCGGGATCTGTTCTGTGATGATTGCTAATCCACTCAATTCCTTCGTCAGCCACCAACTGACAGCTGTATCCTTCCATGGGGCCAACTGGTTCCCCGTTGCGCACGAAGTTTGTCGGGTTGGCATGAGAAGGAGATGCATTGTTCTGCGTGGCCAACCAATGGTCGAAGCCGGCATCTCCAGGTTGTGGTTGTTCGGGTGAATTGAAAAGAGAATTGCAGTGCCACTTGCCTGCCATGGCAGTTGCATAGCCTGCTTCCTTTAGCAGCTTCGGAATCGTGATTTCCGAATCGCGCATGTGTACCTGTTCTCTTGCATCTGGCCTTACTGCGCGGCCTTCTGGAATCCAATCAAATACGCCCGCCCGGTTGGGACTTCTGCCAGTCATGAGTCCTACTCTCGAAGGCGAGCACACCGGTGCGGTCGAGTAGAAGTCCGTAAATAGAATTCCATCCTTCGCCATTTTGTCGAAATTGGGTGTCTGGATGTAAGGATGACCGTAGCTGGCCAAGTCCCCATACCCGAGATCATCACAGATGATGACAATGATGTTGGGTCTCTCTTCGGCGACGGTTTTCTGGACTAGGGAAATGAATGATAGTAGTGCAAGGGCTAGTCTTAAAATAGAACGAGTCATTGGTGGCATGGTTTCTGGAGTCAGGGTAGTGTGATGGATCGAATGCCGATGTGGACTTTTTCACTGAAGGTGACACAGAAGTCCAGGAAGAGGGATCGGATTTTGCAATTTCTCCGATTTCGTTTAAAGTAGGTTTCGATTTCTCCTTCTTGGAAGTCGTTTTTGAGAGAGGTGTCCAAATACTCTTTTGATAGTTCGTAAAGTTTTAGGTCTATGTTTTCTAAGTTTGCGATTCTTGCTCTTAGATCTTCTGGAGTGGTATCTGGCTTAGATTTATTGACGTTTCGTCGCTTATAGGAGACATCACGGAAATCAAGTGGGTATCGTTTCTGTAGTAAAATCAACGAATGGTCATACTTATCCACAGGAAACAGATGAAGCTGTCCCGTTTGCAACTTCTCAGCCAACGAATCATAGGAGAGTTTGAGCGTTTTGCTTTGAAGGTTTTGATCTTTATAGGTGTTTGGATTCGCTTCTATTGAGGCGACAAATTCCTCGAGTGAATTGCTGTTGGTAATCTCATTTTTGATCGGTAATTTTTTTACGTAGTAGTAGTTTGATATAAACCGATCTACCGGATTTCGAAGAAAAGAGATTCCGACGATGTTTAGGTTCTGCAAGTCGTAGGGAAGATCAGCGGTAAATCGGTGACTCGATGCGGCTCGTAATCCGCTTCCTTGCTTTAAAGCGAAGCGAATTGTTTCTGCTGAAATAGCGTCCTCGTAAAAGTCCGCTGCAAAGTCCCTATGCTGACGTCGGAAGTTGCGCTTCATTATCGTTCTGAAGGTAATCCCGGCCGCTTTGGGCACATGAATAAAAAAGAAAAAGTTATCCATTTATTTTTTTAGGTGTTTGATAATTGAGGAGCATTGTTAAACAATTCTTTCCTGGCGTTTGTCCCAACGAACTTGGCGTTTCTTTTTATAAGATTCAACTGACATAAGCAGGGTCACCGCTTCGATGAAAGCTTCGTCCTCATTGCACCAAGTTTTTTCGCGGGATCGTACGCAGCTTAGAAAGTTTTCCATATGGCTGGGTTTTCTGTGCTCTCTTCCTGCAGCAAACTTAAAGGTAGGCTCAGGTTGTGGGTATTGAGAGGGGACATAGGCTCGTCCATCGGCGTAAACCTCGAAACGGGATGCAGCCTGTCCGATATCATTAAAAATCATTCGCGCGTCCCGACCGACAAATTCGGGAGGTTGAAGGCGTTTGGAATTTTGGATACCTTCAAATTGCATGGTGCAGTTTTTATCCTCCCATTGGTAAGTGCTCATCCATGTATCAGGAACTTCACGATCATCTTTCCAGTATGCGTTTAATCCAGAACAGTTGCAGCTGCTGGGTATTCCGTGGTTGGTAATGGATTGGATGAAATCCGTTTCGTGTGAAAGGAGGTCGCCGGCTTGACCACTACCATACTCCCAGTAACAACGCCAGTGCCAGAAATGGCGTTCGTTGAAGTCGATTCGTTTGGAGGAGCCGAGCCAACGTTTCCAATCAAGATCTTTGATGACGTCTTTGGGATCGGGCTTATTGTAGTTGGAATATTCTCCATACCAGCGCCAGGGGGGTCGATCGGAAGTTCCATTAAAGTAGCGTCCGATTTTAATTAGCGTCACGTCACCGAGAGCTCCATCTTCGATCATTTTCTTGGCAACGTCGGCTGCGGCATGTTGGCGACCTTGGTGCCCGAGCTGCATGACTCGGTCGTATTTCTTCACTGTGGCCCGCATACGCTTTGCTGCGGCAACGGAAGTAGTCCAGCCCTTCTCGCAATAGACATCTTTGCCTGCCTTCATGGCATCGATCAGCATCTTTTCGTGCCAGTGATCGGGGCAGGCGATGACAACCGCTTCAATTTCAGGATCATTCAAAAGGTCTCGATAGTCGTGATAAGTCTTCACGTTCTCGTTATTGGCTCCATTAACTCCTTTTTGTAAATGGGGCTTATAAACATCGCATACGGCTACCACCTTAGCTGCTGGAATGGAGGAAGTATATTGAAGAAGACGACCTCCGCGAACACCGAGGCCGATGTGGCCGACTTTGACTGGGTTGCTTCCCGGATCGACTCCTAAAGATAAGCTGGGAAAGGTTACGGAGGTGAGAGCTGCAGCGGCGGCGGCTTTTCCACTGACTTCTACAAATTTCCGACGGGTAAGAGAGTTTCGAGCCATATAATTAGACATTCAAACAGCGTAGGCCATGAGCGGGCGCCTATCCAGTTTATTACGCCAGGTATTGTGGAAAAGTATGGTCGAGCTCTGTAGAACGCTTATGGTTGGTTTCTTATCTCTACTAAAAGTGTACCCTAAATTGGATTTACTATGAGCCACTTCCGCTTTCTGACTGTAATATTCTCTCTTGTATGTTTCGTGCATGCTCATGCCGATTGGCAGACCGTAGACGACTTTGATCGTGAAGATTCACGCTATCATGGGCATGGCTGGGAGACTCTGAGTCCTGGCTACTGGAAATTGGAGGACCAGTCTTTGCGCCGACGTTTGAAGAACCTGGGAAATAGAAACCCAATCACCAGCTATCCCTGGCATTGGTCTCATGGTGGTAAGGAGATCGAGAATCGAACCGGCACTGGGTTGCCGGATTTGCCAATGGGGATGATCTGGCGAAGGGATTGGAGTCTGACCGGAAATTACTCCATTCGAGCCGCCATTACTCTTCGCGAAATCAATCCAGAAGGACGTGGCGAAAAGGGTGGCTACCTTGGCCTGGCTTTTGGAGGGGAATCGTTGTTTGAATCGCGTGAGTATCGAGGTGCTCCCAAGGGGGCTTCTTCCTGGATGGCGATTTGGGAAAAGGACGGTGCATTCAAATTAACTGAGCACGGGCAAAAGGAACGGCCCTTGGAGGGAACCCAAGAAGTAGGCACACCCATTTTCAAAGAAGGCGATAAGGTGAATCTAACGATTCAGGTCCACGGGGACGATCGTGAAACCGCCGACATCACCGCTACTTTAGAGCATGATGGACGATCTTATGAAATCACCAAGGAGGGTGTGAATCGTGCCATGTATACGGATGGCTATCTCGGACTTGCGGCCTATGGAGCTTTGGACTTTGAAGTCAACAAAGTAGAAATAGATCCCGGTGGGAACTCGGCTTATCCTTTGTTGGTGAACGACCTTCATGTGGCCTATCCGTTGGGGGACAGCTTAAAGCAAGTGGGTGACGACTGGACCGCAAAGTTTATCGCACTCTTCCGTAGTGATGGAAAGAAGGTAAGTATTCGTATCGCCGATACGGAGAATCCTCGTGGTGGTTGGATGCAGGTGCCGGTTGCGGGTGAAGCTGCGATTGTGGATAATGAGTGGCGACGGTTTACCTCGATGGTGGATGTAGTCTTACCGTCGAATCCAGCAGATAAGGAATTGTTCTATACCATTTGGAAGGATGGTGTTGATGTTACTCAAGACCCTCGGAAGGCTCCAAGGGAAGATGGCTATTTTGGGAGGCAAGATTATGTCGGCCGATTGCCGCAACTGACTGCGCCATACAGATTAGCGACCTTAAGCTGCCATGCGCTCCACCACAATGGATCCACGTTGCCTGAGAATGGGACCTATCAAAGAAACTGGATTCATGGTCAGCCGATCGAAGGAGCTTATGAGCACTTTGAGGATTTTGATCTGCAAGTATTGAATTGGGAAGATGACGTTTGGTACCTGGAACTCATCCAGGCTCCGCCGAGCACCGACGATGCATTCAAAGTGATTACACTTTCGATCGCCAACCCCACGAGCCGCTGGCAGATGATGCGGCATTGGAATGTGATCAATCCTGGAGACCATGACTATGGTATGGATGATGTGAAGGGTCCTGAGCAAATCATGGTTCGCAAGCACGATGACCTGGGACAGGACCCGCTCTACATGCAGCGGAATTTTTCGATTAATCATCATTTGATTCAGGGAACGGAGCACTGGATGGGAACGGAGAATCCTAAGGATTGGCGACAGTGGAAAATGCCCAATGGTGATTTTTCCCTCGTTGTTCTTGAATCGAGGCTCTGGCGTTCGTCTCAGGACACGAATGTTTGGAGCAAGCAAGGGTGGGGGCACAAAAAAGCGCTCTACGATCGACGAGATGTAACGAGAACCTTACTCGGAGAAGAACAGTTTGGCTGGTTCCAGGAGTTGGTTCGCACGGACACCTCTCCTTTGATCATGGTGAGTGGTGTGAATTGTATGTTTCCCGTTTTTAAAGGGGGAATCATGGATCCCGAATTGTTGGATAAATTTGGGCAGGAAGATCGGATTGCTGCTGATTACTCAGGTTGGGTAACGGCCGGAGTGGATCGTATTGTCGATATCATGGGGGCACGGCCTGGCATGCTCAGTGTGTATGGTGATATTCATCTGGGTAGTGTAGTTGAAAACAAAGCGCATCGCATCATCGAAGCTTCTTGTGGGCCGATTGGTCGAAACTACGGTGGTCGTGCTTTCAAAAATGGGTTTGGTCGCGAGATGGTCGACTACGATGGTCGTGAAGTGACCTTGCATGCATTATATTGCGGCAAAGCCATTAATCCCGATCTGGAACTCCCTGCCGCAGACGATCCTCAGTCATGGAACTTTCTCGAGACCATCTTCGATCCTCGTCCGGCGGATCCAGTCATGACGGTTAACATTCGTAATATCATCGATGCTCCCGACGATACTGTAAGGGGAGGCGGTCCGGTTACGCGTTCTGCTTCTACCACGGGTCGATTGCCAGAGTCTTCTATTCCTTCAGTGAAAACTCTGGCCCATGCGGATGTGCATATACGTCATGCGGACGGCCGTCCGATCCTTGGGACTCGTAGTTTGAAGAATGGAAGACTGCCCATCGCCGGATTGCCCGATGTGCCCATTGGCTCGCAACTGATCCTTACCGCCGTTGCTGGATCGAAAGTGGATTCTCAGTTGATTGAGACGGTGGCGGTAGAGTAGCACAGGCATGGTCCGGTCTTTCTCCGAAATCCGGTCATGTCGTCACATTCGTTCCTCGGAAGTGCCTGTGTATTTTCAATGTATTTCACCTACAACCACGATCCGTGGTGTACTCTGATTCCCGCTTTTTGGGGATTTCTTTCTATGTACTCGCTTATACGGTAACAATGTTCTTCGTTCCTGACAATCTGATCAAACGATTCATCCTGCCACAACTTGCCGATCCTACCTAAGTGCTTGTTTATCTGTTTCGCTGAATAAGACTTCCAACTGTGTAATATTTTTTTTAGGTCGTAGCCAGGTTTTGGTGTTACGGTCGCATGCACGTGGTTCGGCATGATTACCCAATCTCTCAACTCGTAACGAATTCCATCGAAGTGATGGAGTGTGTTCGCTAGCAGCTGCGATAAGGGGTTGTTTTTAAAAATGCAGGATCCCATTCCTGCATCTAGGTAATTTTCTATCTTATTCGTGAATTGCCGATGGAACTTCAGTGTGTCGAGTTTGCTCAGTGGTGGGGGATGAGCTTCTAGGAACTCGTCTCTCTTTAATTTCCAGAGTCGAAGCTTTGATTGGGGAACAGAGTCCGCTAGCCTGAATTTAACGAAGTAGGTGACTCCCTTTTGATTCCAATGGGGGAGTTGGCGTTCGGTGACTTCTACTTCGGCATGAGGGTTGAAGAACATGTTCTGAAGAATTCACCCGGCTTGATTCTATTATCTCGTGGAGAATACACAGGCAGGATGCCTGTGCTACTCTAAAGCTTTCGCACGATTGAGCGGGCGATGCCTTGTATCACGAGTTCGGATACGGGATGGAGATCCGGGTAGTTCGCATTCTCCGCTTTGAGGTAAGGCGGTTGGTTGCTGGGCTTGATAAAGCGTTTGAGGGTGGTGGCGCCATCGATGAGGGCGGCCACGATATCACCGTCGTTGGGGAGGGCAGGTTCGATGATGACCATGTCGCCGTCGAAGATGCCGGCGTCGATCATACTTTCGCCGCGAACCTTGAGTGCGAATGAGCGACGAGAGCGACGGATGCCAGCGGTATTGATATCAACCTGGATGCGGTCAATGGCGTCGCCTTGTTCGATACCGTCGGGGTAACCAGCGGCGATGTTGCCGTAGACGGGCATGTCGATCACTTCGAGGGACTCGGCCGGTGGCTCTTCGGAGTTTTCGTAAGTGATGCGGTAGGTCCGGGCCTGTCCGGCGATGCGGGTGATGTAGCCTTTATTTTCGAGGGCACGGAGGTGGCCGACAACGGCGTTGGTGCTGTTAAAACCAAAGTGATCGCGGATTTCGCGAATGCTGGGCCAAAAGCCCTTTTCCTGGGAGAATATTTGGAGGAATCCCAGGATTTCCTGCTGGCGTAAAGTTAAGTCATCCATAGTGATAAAATAATCACTGTTAATATGTTCAGTGTCAAGTGTGCGTAGTGAACTTTTTTTCAGGTGAGGATGATTAGCTGTCAGAAATTCGTGAAGTGAAGGGGCTGGCGTTCTTGAAGCTTCTGAAGAAAGTAGGAGGAGGAGTAAGAGGAAGAAGACGAATAGAGAATTAGTATGCCTGTTTGGATTGTAGAGATGTTTGGGGAAGCCCGTTTGAATCTGTTGTTTTGGATTATCACCGGATCAACGACGCCATTCTGGGTACTGATGCTTTTCTTCGGTTAGAGTCGGTGGGCCAAAGCGCTTTGTCACCCCTGGCTGGTTCCGCCTCTTTTAGGAGGCTTGTATATCTATATCGTCTATTTGCTGTTTACGATCACGAGTGCGCCGGAAGTGCCCGAGGCATCGATGCAAGGGGTGCGTGAGTTTTGGATGCATCCTTTCTTATTTTTATCGCTCTGGGCTCACCGCATGATCCTCGATCTATTTTGTGGGAAGGTGCTCAATCGAACCGATGAGGGGCGGGGAGTGGCTGGAAAAGTCTCACTCTTGCTGGTGTGGATTTTAGGTCCAATCGGGCTGATGATTTTTGCCGTGAGGTATTGGGCCAATTACCGGGAGCGAATGTCGGGGAAGAAGAAGTAGAGTCGGGGGACTAAGGGGTGTCAGGAGAAGCAAATCGTCTGCGAACGGGGCGTATTATTTTCACATGAACATTAGGGTGAGTTGGATGCCGTGGTGATGAGCTCCGGTAGGTGGTGCTTGCTTAGCCGTGAGAAATAAGGGTTAAGCCAAAGAGGAAGAGGAAGAGGAAGAGGAAGAGGAAGAGGAAGAGGAAGAGGAAGAGTTCCGAGGAGCGAAGCGACGACTACCGAAGGCGTCAGCCGACACCTCAACGATCGAAGTGAGAATAACAGACCGGGCTGCGAAGCAGAACCGGAACTAGAGAAAGAATTGGGAGATCAGTGGTCAGGTGTCAGGAGAAACAAATCGTCTGCGAACGCAGCGTCTTACTTTCACATGAACATCGGGGTGTTTTGGATGCCTTGGCGAAGGGCACTTGCGCTTAGTTGTGCGAATTAAAGAAAAAGACTCAGTTCTGACACCCGAACACTGACACCTTTCATCTACCAGGACGTCGAGGCGTCCAGATCTAACCTATCGAAGTCAGGCGCTGTTCCAGTTGCCAGTCGGAGATGTTGGCCTGGCTGATAGGCTTTCGGAGAGGCTGACCGTAGAGCTTGTTGAGCTTGCGGTTGCGACGTGGACCGGCGGCAAAGAATCGAAAGGCATATTTCCAGTCCTGCCAGCAAAGGCGTCGTAAAGACCGATCCATGCGAATGATGTTCAGTAACAAAGGTGCGGAGAGAGCCCAGAGGGCCAGACGGTGTCTTCCTTCGAGGTAGGAGAGAAAGTGTTTTTGCACCCAATAGTTGAAGCGGCCACGACCGAAAGACAGGGTGAGCTGCTTGTAATATTGGTTCTCCATGACATTCTCCGGTAGAGCGAATCCACTCCTGGAGTGTGATTGCAGAATCAGTAGCAGTCGTTGCCAGGCACGTAGAGCACGTGGCGTGAGGCCGGCAGGGAAGGATCCGAAGAGCATTTCGTCGCTGCTGATTTCGGGAACGGCTTCGCCTGATTGACGTCGGATGGCGAAACGATCTCCCTCATAGCGACAAATGACGTAGGGGTTTTTGTAAGGATAAACCTGAGCTCGGTTGTAGCGAGGATTGTGCTTCCGGATCAGGCGGTTCTCCAATCGAAGGGCAGCCTTTTCGGATTTGCAGGTTTTAAAAATGATGGTTCGCGTGGTGTTGACCAGGCGCACGTGTCGCTTGTCGGCCTTTTCTGCCTTGATGCTGCGATAGGAGTTTAGGCGCTGCTTGAGGTTCTTGGATTTTCCTATGTAGAGGATCTTATCTTCATTCCCGAGAAACTGATACACACCGGGCTTTTTGGGTAGAGACAGAAAGAAATCTCGCCCCATGACCTTCGTCAGGGGGTTGGGTAAATCAAAAAGGAGGAGTTGTTCAGTGCTGGGATCCACTTGGCAGTTTAGAGACTTTTAATAGCCTCACTCAGCACATCGCAAGCCAGATTAATAGCTTTTCCTTCATGAGCTGAGCAAATGAAGCAGGTCTCAAAGGGGGAAGGAGGGAGATAAACCCCTTTTTCGAGGGCTTGGTGGAATATAGATTTGAAATGAGCTGTTTCAGAAGCAACCGCTTCGTCGTAGTTGGTCACCGGTGTATCAGAAAAATACATGCAGAACATACTGCCGGTTTGCGGGACCTGCAAAGGAAGACCTTTTTCCTTAGCTGCTCCTAGAAGCACATCGCGGATTTGCTCACCAAAAGACTGTAGTTGAGGGTAGGGGTTCTCGTTAGTCAGCTTGTCGAGGGCTGCGATTCCTGCGGCCATGGCGAGTGGGTTGCCGCTGAGTGTGCCGGCTTGGTAAACCGGGCCGAGTGGCGCGATAAAATCCATGATTTCTGCTTTACCGCCAAAGGCGCCTACGGGAAGCCCACCGCCGATGATTTTACCCAGGGCTGTGAGATCGGGGGTAATTCCGGTTTTTTCCTGCACCCCACCAGCAGCGACACGGAAGCCGGTCATAACTTCGTCGAAGATGAGCACGGTTCCATGCTGTGTGCAAAGATTTCGCATGCCTTCGAGATAGCCATCCTTGGGAAAGATCAGCCCGACATTGGCGGGATACGGCTCGACGATGACGGCGGCCAGCTCTTCACCGTATTCATTGAAAGCTTGGTCCAGCGCTTCGAGATCGTTGTAAGGAAGGACGATGGTCTCGGCAGCGAAACTAGGTGGAATACCTGCGCTGTCCGGATTGCCCAGGGTGAGGGCTCCGGATCCTGCTTGAACCAAAAGCGAATCGACGTGCCCATGGTAACAGCCGGCAAATTTAATGATCTTATTTCGCTTGGTATACCCGCGTGCGAGGCGGATCGCTGACATTGTCGCTTCAGTTCCGCTATTTACCATGCGCACTTTTTCGACGGATGGCACCATGGCTACAATCCGTTCGGCCATGTCCACTTCGTAAGGATTGGGGGTTCCGAAACTAGTGCCCGAATCCAAAGCCTCGGAGATGGCTTGCTTGATGGTGGGATCATTGTGCCCGTGAATGGATGGTCCCCAGGTGCAGACAAAGTCTACGAGTGCGCGATCATCTGCGGTATATAAAGCAGCTCCCTCAGCCCGTTTGGTAAAGAAAGGGGTTCCTCCAACTGAGCGGAAAGCTCTTACCGGGGAGTTTACTCCGCCTGGAATAATTTTCTGGGCGCGTTCGAAAAGGTCGTTTGATTGGTTCATAGCTAAAGGATGGGGTTTTAATGCACGTAGCGCTGTACGATTGGGATGCGGCGGCCGACGCCAAAGGCGAGTGGGGTGATCTTCAAACCCGGGGCGGCTTGTTTCCGTTTGTATTCGTTAAGATCGACTTTGCGCACCATGTCATTGACGACCTCCGGATCGTATCCCATTGCGGCGATGTCGTCGCGGGATAAGCCTTCCTCGACGTAGGCTTTGAGAATGGCATCCAAAACATCATAAGGAGGGAGGCTGTCTTCGTCCTTTTGATCGAGGCGTAATTCTGCGGAAGGTGGCTTGGTAATCGTGGAGTCTGGCACGACTTCGCCTTTCCGGTTCATGAAGCGAGCCAGCTCGAACACCTTGGTCTTGGGTAGATCCGAAATAACCGCCAGGCCTCCACACATGTCCCCGTAAAGAGTGCAATAGCCCACTGCCAACTCACTCTTGTTGCCGGTGGTTAGAAGCAGCGCTCCATACTTATTGGACAATGCCATGAGTAGGAGTCCGCGGGTACGGGCCTGGATATTTTCTTCAGTAACATCTTTTTCTGCTCCGGCAAAAAGCGTCTGCAAAGTATCTTCAGATGCCGCAACCACCTCGCCGATTGGTAGGTAGTGAAATTCGATGCCCAGGTTCTTCGCCAAATCTTCTGCGTCGTCTTTACTATGTTGACTGGAAATCTCTGAGGGCAGGCTGATGCCTATGACATTCTCAGCACCCAGGGCTTCTTTTGCGATGACGGCTGTGACGGCAGAATCGATACCACCGCTTAATCCAATCAGGGCTTTCTTAAAGTGGGTCTTTTGAGCGTAATCTCGTAATCCGAGTACCAAGGCATCGTGGATGTCACTCATCTCGGATTGAATGTAGGTCTCTGAAATCTGGTAATGCGAACCCTCGAGATCGACCACTTTGATGTCTTCCTTGAAGGCCTCCATGGCGCAAATGACGTCACCTTGTTCGTTCGCGACCAAGCTGCGTCCATCGAAGATGAGCTCGTCATTACCGCCGACCATATTGCAATAAATGATGGGACATTTGCACTGGCTGGCAGCATCGGTGATCAGAGTGGAACGGATTTCGTTCTTTTCATTGTGCCAGGGACTCGCTGATAGATTTACAATCAGGTCGACGTTTTCCTCTGCCAGAGTTTTCAGCGGATCTTTCCCATAGCGGTGTCGGGTTTCAACGATCGGGTGAGTCCAGATATCCTCACAAATGGTGACTCCGATTTTGCAGCCCTTGTATTCGATACACTCGGGAGCATCTGCAGGCTCGAAATACCGGTCCTCGTCGAACACATCGTAGGATGGTAGCAGGGTTTTTCGAAAAACCTTATATACCTGACCGCCACGGCACCAGGCAGCGGCATTGAAGAAGTTTCTTCCGTGCTTGGCTGAATTGGTTTCCACAAATCCAAGGAGAATCGGGATATTTTCCGTATGGCGGGCAATTTCGAGGAGGGCGGCTTCATTATCCGGCACAAATCGACGCTTAAAGAGCAAATCACGAGGTGGGTACCCAGTAATTATCAATTCGGGAAACACCACCAACTCAGCTCCGTCCTGACAGAGCTGTTGATAGGCTTCAATGATCCGATCGGTATTGCCTGGAATGTCCCCAACCGTGGTGTTAATTTGTGCGATTCCTATCCGCATAGTTTGCATTAGAAGGATACTTTAAGGGGAGGAAAGGAAAATTGTTCAGATATCAGGTTTACCTTCCCAATAATTTTCTTCTTATCTGCCAGTATGCTAATCCTTGCTTCTGGATCTCCACGCCGCAAACACCTGCTCGAATCGATGGGTGCTAGCTTCCAAATTGTCTCTGCCGATGTGGAAGAGATGAATCATCTCCCTGAGCCGAAGGAGCTGGTAGAAACAAATGCGCGCTTGAAGACGGATTGGGTCGCGGCGCAGCGTCCGTCAGAATGGGTGTTGGGATCCGACACCACGGTTGCACTCGGAAATGAGATCCTGAATAAACCGGTCGATCTCGAGGATGCCCGGGGCATGCTTCGGCGCATGAGCGGAAATACGCATACGGTTTACACCGCTGTGTGTCTGATGAAGAAAGACCTTGGCCTGGAAGAATTATTTACCGTGACCAGTGAAGTCAGCTTCCTGACCTTCGACGATGATCAGATTACCGAGTATTTTAAGGTGGTGAATCCTTTGGACAAGGCTGGTGCTTATGGCATCCAGGAAGGCAAGGAGATGATAATCGAAGAGTGGAAGGGTTCCTTCTCGAACATCATGGGTCTCCCGGTAGACGAAGTTAAGGAGTTGCTTGAAAAGCATGGCTTGCTCTAAGGAGTACTTGCCTGTCTTGAAAAAGTGAATACTCTGCAATTACGCTCTTTAAATCCTACATGAAACTTCCCGCTTTGAACTTCAAACAATGGCCGTCGCTAGTCGGCTCGTATTTGAAGGTCGATATGAAAGCGGATGCTCTGGCCGGATTGACGGTGGCTGTGATGGGGGTGCCGCAGGCAATGGCTTATGCGGTCATCGCTGAGCTCCCGCCAGTGTATGGACTCTATACAGCTATGATCACTTGTGTGATCGCTGCTGTTTTCGGAAGTTCGAACCATCTCGTTACGGGCCCGACGAATGCGCTTTGTATGGTCATACTCAGTCTTACGGCACACTTGCCGGCCAAGTATGGGTATGGAGCTATTGAAATCGTATTGCTGCTGACCTTCCTGGTTGGGGCGATTCAGCTGACCTTTGGTTTACTCAGAATGGGTGGAGTCATTCGCTATGTCTCTCACTCGGTCGTCATCGGGTTTACGGCGGGGGCGGGTATCCTTATTGCGTTCAATCAGGTCAAGAATCTGATCGGTGTCACCTTTGAGGAGCGACCTGTACGGTTCTACGATGTAGTGATTCAAACCATTTCTCATCTACCACAGACGAAACCTTTTCCATTGATTGTGGGTGCGCTGACCATTGCTTTGGTGATTCTTATTCCTAAGATCAATGAGCGATTACCAGGGGCTTTCATTGCGGTGGTGCTGACGGGAGCCATTTCCTATCTTATGGGCTGGCATCTGCCTGGTATGGGGGGCGGAAAAGTGGAGATCGTGAAGGATATCGAACCGATTAAAGCATCGTTCTCCGGGATCTTTCATTTTCCTGAGTTATTAAAACCGCCTCCTTTCGAACTGACTCGAGAGTTGGGGCTTGGGGCTGCATCCTTGGCGGTCCTCGGTTTGATTGAAGCGGCATCCATCGCCCGAGCCGTGGCTGGGCAATCTGGACAACGATTGGACTTTAACCGGGAGTTTATCGGCCAAGGGGCTGGCAACATTGCGGGGTCCTTTTTCTCCTGCTTTGCCGGATCCGGATCATTTACCCGAACGGCGGTGTGCTTTAAGTCCGGAGGGCGCACGCGAATGGCTGCGATCTTTTCAGCCATCTGGACGGCGCTTACGATTTTGATTCTAGCGGATGTGGCCAACTACATTCCCAAGGCTAGCCTGGCGGGCATCTTAGTCGTGATTGCCTACACGATGATCGACAAGCGGCGTTTAGCGGTTACCTGGAAATCGAGCCGGCACTCAAGGTTGGTCCTCTTTGGCACTCTCGGTTCCACCATGGTTCTCCCTCTCGAATACGCGATCTTTGTCGGCGTTACTTTATCTTTAGTATTATTGCTTCGTGTAACCGGCGAAACCGATCTGACTCAACTGGTTCCTCGAACGGATTCTGGTTTTGATGAAGTTCCTTTCGAACGCGCTGCCCCCTCTGCAGTGGTGACGGTAAATATGGAAGGGGATCTTTACTTTGCAGCAGCGGAGGACCTCGATTACAAAATGCTCGGTTGCATAACCTCGAAGACGCGGGTTGTGATTCTGAGAATGAAGCGGCTTCGAGCGGTGGGCAGTACTGCCATGGCCATCCTCGATCATTTCTGGGAGATTCTGTCCAAGCGCGATATTCATTTGGTCGTCTGCGGAATTGAGGATGACCTGAAACGAGTGATGACAAAGTCGGGTCTGCGAAACCAGATCGGTGAGCAAAATATTTTTTATGCAGACAACAAACTGTTTCAGTCCACGGAGCTGGCTCTGGCTCGGGCGTGGAGCATTGTTGAAATGGAAAAAGTCCGGCTAGCCAGTGAAGGGGCCGAGAGTTCCGAGCATCCTGGTGATCTGGTGACTGCAGAATCGATCCTCGACCCCAAGCTACTGCGTTTTGGTAATCAGCATGCATTGCGGGAAGCTGTCTGGCTGATGTCTGAAATGATGAAGCGTTCGGAGGCCAAAACAGCAACTCCGCTCTTTCTGCAAAATAAGGATGGTAAACTGGATGGAGGATTAAGTATCTGGACGATGCTGTCGGTCCTGGGTAAAGATCTTCCAGAAGATGAAGAGCTCTCTGAGAAGGACTTGCGTGACCATCTCCGTAAATCTTTTGACCAATCAATCTCGGAAGTATGTCGGAAGGACCTGCCCCGATTGCACCTAGAGACTCCATTGCATGTGCTCACTCAAACAGCTGTGGATGCCGACCTCGCGGTTTTGCCGATATGCGATGAAGATGGAAGGCTTACCGGACTCGTCCGATCCGTCGATTTGCTCAAAGGAATTGGTAAATCCATTGGCTTTAACCCGGAGGAGGAGTTACCAAAAGCATGAGCGTGACAGCGGATAGTATTATGACTAATCGTTTCCTGCGTATCAGCACTGCGCATACGCTACGTGAGGCGATGGGGCTTATTCTTTATGGTGAAGAGCGTGAGATGGATACGGGAGCGATTGTCGTAATTGACCAGGAAGGCAATTACGCGGGTATACTAACTCCTCGGTACGT
>CALJGU010000307.1 GCA_938075565.1 uncultured Opitutales bacterium
CACGACGGTCTACCGCAAGAGCGCCGAGACGGTGATTATTGATGGAAAACGGCAGGAAGGCGACGCGGTTTTTGCGCGCGGGTTCCCCAAGGATGAGGAGATCCTCGGTCTTTATACGATCATTGTTCTGGGGTCCTTCCCTTCAGTGCTCATTTCGCCCGATTCCTTCACGGCCTTGAAGAATTACGTGGAAGGCGGGGGTAACCTCGTGATGCTTGGCGGACCGAACTCCTTTGATAAGGGAGGCTACTATAACACGGCCATTGCACCGCTTCTGCCCTGGAAGAAAAGCACCAAGGGGCAAGGCATCAGTGCGGGAATCTTCCCGGTTATGGTGCCGCCCGAAGGGGAGTCGCATGGTTTGTTGGGCGCGACGGCGACGATCTTGAAGGGTGTTGGAAGTCCGGTGTTCCATTCGGTTAATAGAGTAGGGGAGCGCCGTAGCGGTGCGATGAGCCTTATGAATGCCTCTGTTGGCAGTCGGGTGGTGCCGGTCGTGGTCCTGCAGCCGTACGGCAAAGGACAGATCTTAGGGGTTGCTACCGATACACTCTGGCGCTGGGGGCGGATGGACGGTGATATCGCCGACGCCGGTCATCAGTTCTGGCGGGATACGATTCGTTATTTGTCGGGTGAGATTGAAGGGGGGCGATTCCTGACCGTGAAATGGGATCGTAAACGCTACCGACCGAGTGAGGAAGGGCTTGTGGATATCGGGGTTGTCGGTCGCTATGCTGAGGGTGCGGTACACTTGAAGGGAACCGTTGAGCATGCAGGAAAAACAGTAAACTTGCCGATGGTGCTCCAGCAGGAAAGTGATTTTCAGACGCGGGTGTTCTTTCCGAAACCGGGTGAATATAAGATCAGAATGGAAGCTACTCTGGCCGGAAATCCACTGGATACTTATGAACGTACGATCCGCATTGGGTCTAGCGTTAGCGAGGGAGCCGACCTTGCGGTCGATCATCCCTTTCTGGAGAGCCTGGCCACGCGCAGTGGGGGTTCGTATAGCCGCGAGGGCGAGACAGAAGAGCTTTTGGAACGTCTGGATGCGCTGTTGCTGGCATCGGCCGATTTGCACGACACACCACTGGTCAAGATAGCGGCTGTGCTTAACCTATTGCCGTTGTATATCATCCTCCTGATGGGGGCCCTGTTGTGGGAGTGGATCCTGCGCAGACGAATGAATATTGTTTAGAGGCATGAAGACGATGAATAGAAAGACCGACTTAGGACTGAATCCCTCCACGCCGGGCGCGTGGTGTGGGTTCGCCCTGCTTGTTGCCCTGTTTGTTTCGTTGCCCATCGACTTGTCCGCGCAGAAGACCAAGAGCCCGCTCAAGCGGCATGCCATCCTGCACATGTCGGATGGCGAGCAGCGTGAAGGCATCATCGAACTGTCCCGCGGTATCGAGTTTAGTTTGACGAACTTGAAACGCAACGACAGCGACGCCAAGGCCCCTGTCGAAGCAGAGAAGTTTTCTGCAGGGAAAAGCAAAATCTACACCTTCAATTTCAATGTTGTGAAAGAGATGAGGTTTGAGCCCCATAGCGAGGAGTACCTGAAGAAATTCAAGATACTTAACGTCAGCTTTATTGATGAAGTGGATGAAAACGGTAAGAACATGGTCAAAAAAGTGAGGGTTGGCTTGCCGTATCCGGTCATCAAGCCCAAGTGTACCGTCGTCTTTAACAGTGGCGAGGTCGTGACTGGACTCCTCCGCACCTGTGTCGTCTACCTGACGACAGTGGATCCCGATACGGGTTTTAAGATCAAGACCTCCAAGGTGGTCGTGAAGTCGAAGTATTCAGGTGAACCGGGTCAGTCCTATGAGGATCTCCTGCGGGTCAAGCATATCCAGATGCTGGATGAAGGGACCCAGTTTGCGCGCGACATGCCGATCACGTTCAATGCCTTTGACTTTGATTCAATCGATACCAACTACGTTCGTATCAAGGATGCCGGTGATACCAATCTCCTTGCCCACGGCGTGGTCACTGAAGAAGCATTTCTCAAGGAAAATAAGCTTGTGGCTTCCACTAAGGGCAAGCCGGCTACGGCCGAACCCAGCCTTATACGCATGACCGGACTGACTCACGATACCTTGTCGAAGGTGCGTGTTCAGCAGGAGGCCGATGGTAGCGTCAAGGTACATTCAACCCTCGGCGAAAATGTGTTTCTGGCTGCCCAAATCAAGGGCAAGTGGGTGGCCAGCTGGCCGCTCGAGGGCACGGTCCGCACGGAGCTGTTCAAGTCGGTCGAAAAGGAATTCAAGAAAACATTGGATTATTACAACGAACGAAAACTCATTGGGATTATCCCGAAGAAAAACGGTCGAGAGATTCTCGCCCTGGTACGCCTTCGCCGAGATATCCCGGACCCCGAGCATGCCCTCGCGTGGGCGATGAGTACTCGGTGGGGGAACGCGGGTAGTTTCGAGATGGGTGCGGACGGCAAGTTGTTGGAGTACTATCGCTTGAGCATTATGAAGTATGCGCGTGACCCCAAGACCGGCGAGATGAGCTTGGAGGATCGCGGATCCTTTTGTCGGGTGCGTATAGATCTTGAAGATGAAACACCGCAGGTGGGGGTTTCACCGGCGCTATGGCCGGTCGTTATGAAGGACGGCAGATTGATTGTCGGTCCAAAAGAATAGGGAGATAAACCATGAGCCAGGAAAAGACATTAGATTTCAGGACGGTCGTCGAACGGGCTAACCACAGCCGGCGAACGTCCTCAGTGATCCTGGGTTTTCTGACCTGGGGTGCCATCGTCGCTACGACGTGGCTTAGCCTTTTTGCCCTCGATAATCTACTCAACCTGCCCACTTCCCTGCGCTTTCCGTTTGCGATCCTCGGGCTGGTCATCACCGTGGGTTGCTTTTTCAAGTATGTCGTCGGGCCGCTCCGAGAGCGCAGCAGTGACGAGTTGACCGCGCTGAAGCTGGAGGAGCAATTCGGCATTAAGGACAACGTGTTGATCAACACGATGCAGTTTGAAGACATGGGCTACAGCGAGGAGCAGAAAGCGTTTATCAATGCCACCGCTGATGCGGCCACAACAGGGTGGAACCATGTACCGCTGCGGGAGTTGCTGCAGGTGGGTCGATTAACAAAATGGTCGTGTGCAGTCGTCGTGCTCCTAGTGACGTGGATTGCTTACCGCATCGTGGCACCGGACTATCTCGAGAGCGCATTCAATCGATACGCGTTCAGTTTCGCTGATGCTCCCCCAGCTGCCGCATCCAAGCTGGTCATGACCCCGGCGGAGGATGTGACCATCGCCGAATACGCGAATTTGGATGTCTCGCTGGATGTCAGCGAGTTCACGAAGGGCAAGGAATTGGTGATATATCCGTCGATCAAATACAAGGAGGGAGTCGGCGTCTTTGAGAGCCAGAGTGTCGACGGCGCGGAAGTAAAGATGCGGCCCGTCGTCGGTAATCCGAATCTCTACCAGTATACCTTTGAAACCGTTCGCCGGAGCTTCTCTTTCCGCATCTTCGTGGGTAGCACCTATACCCATAGTGTGCAGGTCACGGTAAATCCGGCGGCTAAGATTATTGAATCGACCTTCACCGTCACGCCACCGGCCTATGTGGCCATTCCGGCCCGGACGCAAAGCGGTCCGCCGAACCCGGT
>CALJGU010000308.1 GCA_938075565.1 uncultured Opitutales bacterium
CAGTGGGGAGAAACGTATCTATGCAGTAGGTGCGCCAGTACTAAAGCGAGTGCAATTCCGTGAGGGCGAAACGGTGATGACCCAAGATGAGCAAACGCTCGTGATTGAGGAGGTTGAGGAAGAGGAAGGATTACTTTTTTATACCGGTGGAGGTCAACGGGTCCGTGAGGATGAGGTATCCGATGTCACGAACTTCAATTTGCCTCAGGAGCGCCTGATGAAGGGCAAGGTTGATTCCGGTGAAGTGTTTGAACTGCGGTCGCGCACTTTGGATGCCCAGCTAAAGTCTCGTCAATCTTCCGTGCGAGGGTTTCTGGGGGGACGTGTCGATCTGATCCCGCACCAGATCTATATTTTAAGTGAAGTGGCAAATCGTCAGATCCCGCGTGTATTGCTTGCTGATGAAGTAGGGTTGGGTAAAACGATCGAAGCCTGTTTGATTCTCAAGCGACTGCTTGCTGTGGGAAAAGCCAGCCGCGTCTTAATCTTAGTACCCGAATCGCTAGTACATCAGTGGTTTGTGGAGCTGCTGCGTCGCTTCAATCTGTGGTTCAGCATTTTTGACGAAGAACGGTGCCGGTCTGTTGAGCATGGAGATCCTGAAGCAAATCCATTTCTCGATGAGCAATTGGCGCTTTGTAGCGTATCTTTCCTGACTGAGAATGAAGTTAGACGCCAGCAAGCGATCGAAGGAGAGTGGGATATGGTGGTCGTCGATGAGGCCCATCACTTGGAGTGGAGCCCCGATGAAGTGAGCGACGATTACACCTTGGTCGAAGAGTTGGCTATCCGCTCAGAAGGGCTATTGCTTCTTACCGCAACGCCTACGCAGTTGGGGCTTGAAGGGCACTTCGCACGTCTCCGACTTTTAGACCACGACCGTTACGACGATTTCGAAAGCTTCATGGAAGAAGCAGAAGATTTTGGCACGGTTGCGGAAATTGCAGGGAAGATCATAGATGACGAATCGTTGGACGCGAAGGATAAGGAGCAACTGATTCGGATATTCGACAAGGACCCCGAAGGATTAGAGGAGCATTTGACATCATTGGCCGGGAAACTTCCGGGGGCAAAAGAGAACCTTCTCAGTTCGTTGCTCGATCAACATGGCACTGGTCGTGTGATGTTTCGAAATACTCGATCCAATATGACCGGCTTCCCTGTTAGAAAGTATTGCCCTGAGCCCATCAAGGATGGAGGGAAAACGTTGCTCAACCGGATTCGTCGGGAACTTGAAGCTGAAGAAACTGAGCACGAAGATTCCGTCCGTTACTCTTTCAAGGAAGATCCTCGGATTAATTGGTTGGTAGATTTTTTGAAATCCAATCGCGAAGAGAAACTGCTTCTCATCTGTAAGTCGCAAAGGAAGGCCTTGGCGATCGAGGCAGCGCTCAAGGAAAAGATCAATGCGAAGGTCGGGCTATTCCACGAGGGGTTACCCTTGGTGAAGCGTGATCGCAACGCAGCTTGGTTTGCGGAGGAAGATGGAGCGCAATTACTGATCTGTTCGGAGATCGGAAGTGAAGGGCGGAACTTTCAGTTTGCTCACCACTTAGTACTCTTTGATTTGCCCTTAAATCCTGGATTGCTTGAGCAGCGTATCGGTAGGCTCGACCGAATTGGGCAGACGGAAACGATTCAAGTTCATATCCCCTATGTGGAGGGAAGTTGTTACCAATTTATCGCTGATTGGTACCACTCAGGTTTGAATTCCATCGAGTCATCCTTGCACGGTGGAACGGAATATCAGGACAAATTTAAAGCGCGTCTGTTAGATATGGCGCTCAAGTTCGATGCCGCCAGTTTGGCTGTCGAGGGGAATCCTTGGACGGAATTTATTTCTGAAACAGCTACCTTCCGCGAAACGTTGCAGGAGAAGTTGCGTAAAGGCCGCGACCGCCTGTTGGAGCTTAATTCATTTGATGCGAATGGAGCGCAGGAAGTGATCGAGGAGATTCAAGAAGTGGACGCTGATCCTGCATTCAAAGAATGCTTGGGGGATATATTCGACCACTATGGTGTTCGTATGGTGGAGCATGAAGTGGGGGATATATTTCTCGATCCATCTCATGCTTACATCGAAGCTTATCCGTCCATTCCGCAAGAGGGATTGATGGGGACCTTTGATCGAGCTCGTGCCATTCATCGTGAAGACATGGCTTTTATTTCACCTGATCATCCGGTCTATTGGGATTCCATGGACTTGCTCGTGAACTCGAAAACAGGAACGACAGCCCTGGGGCTTATCGAAGCGGATACCCCAAATATATTGCTCGAGGCCATCTTTGTCTTGGAAACAGTCGCTCAATCAAAATGGCACGTAGAGCAATATCTGGCTCCTACTCCTATTCGACTGCTTGTGGATATTCGAGGAAATGATCTTACCCTGGAGCGTGACCATGCTTCGATTTCAGATGAGGCCGAGGATGGGAATATTTTCCGTTTTCTCGAGCAACCCGGGTTTAATGATACATTGCTCAAGACCATGGTCGAAGGCGCCACTGAGATGGCCGAGTCGCAGGCGACTCATATCAAGAAGGAAGCCGAAGCAGTTGCTGAAAAAACACTCGATGCTGCACTTAGGCGCTTAATCCAGCTCCGGAAGATTAATGATCACGTGCGATTGGAGGAAATCGAACATGCTCAACTTCAGCTGGAAAACACCTTGGATGCGATTGAGCATGCCCGTTTGCGCCTTGATTCGATTCGCTTGATCGTGGAGGGCTCCACTGAGGCTCTCATGTAGTAGTCCCATTCTCTCAGCTTTTCTAGCTTACAGTGTTGATTTCGACAAAGTGACCCTAATGATAGGGAGCTTATGTCTACCAACACTGACTCTGAAGCTAAACGCCCTAACATCGTTTTTATAATCACCGATCAGCAGCGCTTTGACACTATTAATGCGCTTGGATTCGATTATATGGAGACGCCCCATTTGGACCGCTTGGTCAATGAGGGAGTCACTTTTACAAACTGTCACATAACGGCAGCCAGTTGTGCTCCATCCCGAGCGAGCCTGTTCACCGGGTATTATGCTCACTCCTATGGTGTTCTAAAAAATGCTGACCAATGGCGCCACAGTTGGATCGAAGACCTATCGGAATCGGGTTATCGCTGCGTCAATGTTGGTAAGATGCACACTTACCCTTACCATACACCGAACGGGTTCGATGAGCGCTATGTGGTAGAGAACAAAGATAGATTCTTGGAAGAGCGTTACTACTTCGACGAATGGGACAAAGCTTTGCGTTTCCGCGGCATGGTGAAACAACAGCGAGAAGGCTATCGCGAACGCGAGGATTACGGTGAGCGATTAGGAGCTTTTGAATGGAAGCTCCCACCTGAAACTCACTCGGACAACTTTGTTGGAGATACCGCAACATGGTGGTTGAATGCCTATCCCACGCGTGAACCGCTATTCCTCCAAATTGGTTTCCCTGGCCCGCACCCTCCGTACGACCCGGTTCCTGGTTACGCTGATTCCTATATGGAAAAAGATCTGCAACTTCAGGAAATTAAGGAGAGTGACTTGGAGGGGCAGCCGGAAGCTTACAAAGAACTTCGCCAGCACAATGTCGACGTAGACCATGATTCCGTTCAATGGGATCTCAATCCTTCCGAGGAGCAGCGACAATTGCAGCGAGCCTACTATTGTGGAAATATGACCATGATTGATGAGAAGGTAGGGGAGATCATCAATTCGCTCGAAGAGGAAGGTTACATCGATAACACCATCGTCATTTTTTCCTCTGACCACGGTGATTGTTTGACCGACCATGGGCACAGTCAGAAGTGGACCATGTACGAGCAGATTACCAAGGTGCCTACCATCGTGTGGGCCAAGCCTGGTTCGACGGCCTCCAAACTTGTTAGTGGAAACGGACGCAAGGTAGATGGCCTATGTCAACTCATGGACCTAGGACCTTTGATTCTCGATTTGGCTGGTGTTGAGAAATCAGCTGACATGGAAGCCGAAAGTTTACTCCCTGCCGTCAAAGGCGAGGACTGGGAACCACGCGAGTATGTATTCTGTGAACAGGTACAGGATGGTATTTTTACCGGTAACCTTTTTCAGACCATGATTCGCAATGATAAGTGGAAGCTGGTGCATTTCTGCGATGCTGAATACGGTATGCTGTTTGATATGGAGAATGACCCTGACGAGTTTAATAATCTCTGGGACGATCCAGATCATGCAGGTATTAAAGGTGAGTTGTTAATCAAACTACTTAATTGGCGAGTCAGTAGTGGGGTCAAAACGCAGAACCTTTGGGAAGAGCATCGATGATGAAGGCAGGACGAGTTACGTGGGGTGCGGGGCGTTTGATTTTAGGTAGGGCTCGATCGCCGAGCGAGCCGTTAAGTAAGTGGCGGATTGTCTTGTGGAGCACATTGAGTAGGCGAGTTCGCCCTGTCTTCTATGCTTTTTCATTCCTGGCTTTATTTTTCTCAACCTCAGGACTTCAGGCAGAATCAATTTCTGATGACCTGATCGGTGACTGGACTCTCTACCTTTCTTCAGGGGAGGAAGGTTGGATAAGTGCCTCGGAAGAAAATGGAGAACCTTCTGTTTGCATGGAAATTGATACAGGGAGTATCAATCCTCACAAGGGGGTTGAAGTCAAAGATGGCCATGTCCTGTTTCGTTTGAAGACCGTACGAGTAAAGAGAGGTGGTCCCATTTTGCATACTGATGACGTCGATTTCTGGTATGAGGACGGTCAATTAGTCGGTCACGTATTTCGTAAACACACGGATGGGAAAGAGTCTTGGGACTATTTCAAGGGAAAGAAACTTCCAGCGATGCCGCCGGCTCCAGATTTGATGAAAGTAAAATTTGGTGAGCCGATTCAGTTATTTAATGGAACAGATCTCTCAGGATGGAAGTTACGTCGACCCTGGAAGCAGAATGGCTGGTCTGTTCAGGATGGCCTTATGGTCAACGAAACTCCTAAGACCGACTTCAGTGCCACAGGCGCCTACTCTAATCTGATGACTGAGGATGTCTTTGATGACTTCAAACTGCATATCGAGTTTCTTATCGGCAGCGATCGTAATAGCGGTGTCTATCTTCGGGGTATTTACGAAGCCCAAGTGGTTGATCGTGATAGTCGGATGCAAGTTCTGCAAGGAGTAGGGGCAATTTTTGGTCGTGTGGCTCCGAGTGAAAACGCGGGTTACACCGGGGCAAATGACAGAGCTACGATCTGACGCTCGTTGATCGTCATCTGACTGTGGTGCTCAACGGAGTAAAGGTAGTCGATAATCAGCCAGTATCCTTGCCAACTTGAGGCGCGATGCATACGGATCCCACTGAGCCTGGACCGATCTACCTGCAGGGTGACCATACGTCGGTAAAGTATCGAAACATTGTTCTGGCGAAGCGCATCAATTAGCTTTCCATTCCAGCTTGCCCTTTGAGTCATCGAACCTAGCGTGCTCTGACTTTTATGAGCGCAATTGAATTGATAGTCACCCACCCAGGTGGGGCCCACAAAGATGATTTTCTAGCCTGCACTGCACTGCTGGCCCACTACTCGGTACCTATTGAGCGTCGAGACCCCACCTCTGAGGATTTAGAAAATCCTAACGTCATGGTAGTGGATATCGGGCACGAGCATGATCCAGATAAACACAATTTTGATCACCATCAGTTTCCTCGTGATCACGAACCCATCTGTGCCTTGTCTTTGGTCATGCAATTTCTTGGGGTCTACGAAGATGCCAAACGGTTTTGCGATTGGTTGGAAACCGCTGAATGGCTCGATTGCCGAGGACCCAAAGATACGGCGGCGCATTTGGGAGTTCATCCTCAAATCTTTAATCAGCTTAATTCCCCAATAGATCATACCTTGCTTCGTCGATTTGGACTCAGCCAAAGGCTAGAGCCTGGAGAAGGGCTCTGGGAGATG
>CALJGU010000309.1 GCA_938075565.1 uncultured Opitutales bacterium
CGCCTTCAACAATCCGTCGTCAAGCTCAACATCTCAGATCCGTCAAATACCCGAATCCGAAACGTACGGCACAGCTGGAAGCTGTGGCCCTACCCATTCCCAGACAATGACTCCTTCCTCCGGTTCGCCTCCCAAGCCAACATGACTTTCTTACGTGGTAAGCCCCAGCGATAACCTCCGAGATAACCACCTTTACGGATCACTCGGTGACAGGGTATGAACCAGGAGATCGGGTTATCTCCTACCGAACTGGCGACGGCCCGGGTAGCAGTAGGACGATCCACAGAACTGGCTAAATCTGAATAGGTACGGAGCGAGCCCGACGGAATTTCCAGAAGGGCACGCCATACCTGAACCTGAAAAGGAGTTCCTCGGACAAAAAGTGAAAGAGAGTTATTTCCTTTATAGGATGTATCAAACAACTGCTTGGCGTAAATGGATGTCTTTGAATCATCCCTAGTTAAACGAGCCTGAGGCCAATACTCTACAATCGCCTCCTCAGCTAGTCGGTCATTGGGTGAAGGCAAAAAGAATGACCCACACAAGCCACGATCGCACACAGCCAGTACAGCAAAACCAAATTGCGATGGATGAATGCCATACTCGATACCCAAACCACCTCCTCCTTGCTTATATTCACCAGGCGTTATCGATTCCAAGGTGACAAACAGATCATGAAGTCGCCCAGGTCCCGAAAGCCCGCTGTCCAGTGCTGAATCCAGCACAGACTTATCCTGCTCCAAACGCGATTTGGCGTATTCAAGCGTCAGGTATTTGAGAAATTGTTTGGGCGAAATTCCCACCCATTTTTTAAATACACGTTGGAAATGCTCAGGGCTCATTCCAACTTTTCGCGCCAACTTCTCCAAAGAAGGTTGATCTTTAAAATGATCACCCAGGTGCTGAATGATCGATTCAATTTGTTCGTACTGATTCACTGAATAGAGCCTATCAAATTTGAGCTGGGAGTTTCCACTCGTTTCTTGCGATTTGTGCACTAAAAACTCCGGCTCGTTTCCAAGCCGGAGTCTTGTAGATTTGAAATGATTAAAGAACGACGATGTCTAGCCGAACCGTTCTAGTCTAGTTCACTTAAATTTCGTATTGTGGACGTGGATCTTTCGGCCAGTCCAGATGGTAGAACTTTCCACGAGGTTCGTCTGTGCGCTCGTAGGTGTGAGCACCAAAGAAATCACGCTGTGACTGCAGTAGGTTTGCAGGGAGGCGCGCCAGGCGATAGCCATCGTAATATGAGAGTGCAGAAGCGAAGGTTGGAATTGGAATTCCATTCACACTGGCTGCAGCAACTACCTTACGCCAATTGGACTGAGATGAATTAACCTCTCCCAAGAAGTATGGATCGAGGAGCAGGTTGGCCAGATCAGCGTCTCGAGCGTAGGCCTCAGTTATCTTCTGCAAGAATCGCGCACGAATGATACAACCTCCACGCCAGATTTGAGCAATCTCACCGAAGTTGAGCGTCCAGTTGTATTCGTTTTGTGCTTCACGCATGAGCTGGAAGCCTTGGGCATAAGAACAAATCTTGGAGCAATAAAGCGCATCGTGGATGGCCTTGATGAACTCATCCTGGTCGCCATCAAAAGAGGCTTCAGGTCCGGTCAAAATTGCGGAAGCAGCCACCCGTTCTTCTTTCACAGCACTCAAGCAGCGGGCGAATACAGCCTCGGCTACGGTTGGCGCAGGAACACCCATATCGAGTGCATTAACGGAAGTCCATTTACCCGTTCCTTTTTGACCTGCGGTATCAAGCACGATGTCTACAAAGGCTTGTCCGGTGACCGGGTCGTTTTCTTGAAGGATGTCGGCCGTGATTTCGATCAGGAAGGAATCGAGTAATCCTTCATTCCATTCGGCAAAGACTTTTCCGATTTCGGAAGCTTCCATTCCCAAGAGATTTTTCATGAGGAAATAAGCCTCACAAATCATCTGCATATCACCATACTCGATGCCATTGTGAACCATTTTCACATAATGACCGGCACCGTTAGGGCCTATGTAAGCTGAGCAGGGAAATCCACCTTCAACAGGCTTACCTGGCTCGGCTCCTTCAAGTGGCTTACCGGTATCAGGATCCACTTTCGCAGCGATTGCTTGCCAGATAGGCGCCAGATGCTCCCATGATTCAGGATCGCCACCAGGCATCATCGAGGGACCAAAACGGGCGCCTTCTTCTCCACCGGAAACTCCAGACCCAACAAATCGAAGTCCTTTTTCGCTGAGTTCTTTTTCGCGACGGATGGTGTCCGTCCACTTGGCGTTTCCACCGTCGATGATAATATCGCCTTGGTCGAGTAGGGGAATTAATCCTCCAATGACCGCATCAGTCGGGCCACCGGCCTGAACCATGATGACGATTTTGCGCGGTCCCTTGAGAGAATTCACAAAATCCTCCAAGGCTGCTTGACCTACAAGTCCCCCTGGTGTGTCAGGGTTTGCGGCCACAAATTCTTCCATTTTCGAGGTCGTACGATTGTAGACCGAAATTTTGAAACCGTGGTCGGCTATGTTAAGTGCCAGGTTCTGGCCCATGACGGCCAGCCCAATTAAACCGATATCAGATGATTCTTCAGACATTTTCTAACAGGTGTTTGAAATTGAGTGTGGAAACAAGCAAAGCGATATTCACAAAGCAAGAACGAAGCCTCAAAACCCCGCGAAAAACGGCCATTATATAAGCCTTTTGTAGCGATAATGCCTAGTCAAGTCTGACCAGCAGCACCCTCGTCGTGACAAGCAACCCAATGACTTTCACCTGATTCAAGCTGTTCTTTTTTCCAAATAGGCACTCGATTCTTTACTTCATCGATCACATATCGGCAGCCCTCGAAAGCCTCAGCACGGTGCCCTGCAATAACACCCACCCACACCGCGATACCTCCAATTTCGAGGTGACCTGTGCGGTGGATACAACGACAAGCAAGTAGACCAAACCGCTCTACAGCCTCCTGTATAATCTTGTTTCCTTCAGCTTCCGCTAATGGCTTGTAGGCCTGGTAATCGAGAGCACTTACCGACTCGCCTTCACTGTTATTCCGCACCCGACCCTCGAACTCCACGAAGGCTCCACCAGCAGGGTGGATCAATTCAGCTGCCAGCGTATTTACGTCGATGGATTCGTCGTTGATATTGAACATAGAGGCCTTTTATCTCAAAGCTAGCTCACTTTGCGGCAAGCCTAATTGGAAAGTATTGGAAAATGGCAAAATATGTGTCTGCATGATCCAACCATCCCAGCTTCTGCTTCCATGTCACGCAACTCACCCTGGCAGTTCCTTAAATCAAAACGCACTTTCTACATTATCGCTGCAGTCGGTTTTCTTTTTAAATACTGGCTAATACTTGGTGATGAGATTGAACCTTTCTACCGTCCCCTCGATGACCTTAACTTCGTTCTGCTCGGAAAGTCCTGGTATTGGTGGGCCGAATACAGCCATTGGTCATTTCACAGACCTCCTGTTTGGCCATTGGTTCTTGGGCTGATCAACGTATCGGAAATCCCACTGAGAATCTTTCAGGAGCTATTCCTATGTTGGGCCACATATTTCATGGTCAGTCGTTTCACCAAGAATGGATTAAATCCATTGGTGGGAGGCATATGCTTTACGATTATTATTCTCCACCCGGGTTTTCTTCTGCTCGCGAGTCGAACGCTCAGGGAGTGCTTCTATGTATCATTACTCTTTGTTCTGATAGCCCAACTTATTCCTCTGGCGAACCGGAGACTTTTGGATATTCGTTGGCGGCAATTGTTGCCGGCTGGCATCACGTCAGCTCTTTTGTGGCAGACCCGGGAAGAATCGGCAATCATCGCATCGATGCTGATTGGGTTCGTATTCATATTTTGGATCCTTAAACAAGAATTACCTAAGTTCAAAGTCCTCAGAAAACAACTGGGTTGGATATTCTTAGGCCTCGCTGGTCCGATCATAATAAGCAGCCTGGCCGTTCGGACGGCGAACTACGCCAGACATGGATTGTTCATTCCACACGAATACGCGGGCATCTCCTGGCAAGTTACGCTGAAGCGGTTGATGCAAATCAAACCTGAGAATCCAGAGCCATGGGTCTCCGTTGAACAGGAAAGTCTGGAGAAGGCCTATGTGGTGAGCCCTACTTTGGCTTCTATTCGAGAGCCATTTACCAATAAATTCGGTCCAGCCTGGGCGAAAGCTACCCTAGGTATGACGAAGAACGAAAAGGAGATTGCCGGAAGCGCTGTCTATTTTGCTCTCATCGAATCGGCGGCTGAAGCTGGTCATTATGCCGACGCAGTAACCGCACATAATTTCTACAGCAGTGTTAACACTGAGCTGGAAGCCGCGTTCAAGTCAGGCAAACTGGAAAAACGTCTGGTGTTGAGCAGTTACCTTGATCCTGAGTTTTCGGATTTCCTTCCACGCTTCCCAAAAGGTCTACTTCACATTATTGGATTTGGATTTAGGCCACTTAAGGACAACGACATTCGGATCTATTATCCTCGCTACGAGGTGTTTCCAACTCTGGATGCCTATGATCAGGTTACCAACAGGAGGCACGAACTCGCTTATCGAAAAGTTCAGCGCATTCGCGGATGGGCTTTTCTCGAAGGCAAAGAGATCACACGCGTGGACATGTTGGATCATGACAATGTCGTTCTCGACTCAACCAGTAACATCTATGATCGGCCTGATGTAAAAGCCGCATACGAAGCAAACCAGGCTCCCTTGAAGTCGGGGTTTGAAATCTCACTGCCTAAGGCAGATTACCCTAACTGGCCGGCCAAAGTAGTGTTTCACACCGCAAGTGGCGAATCAGCTACGGTTCAGGCGAGCCGTTTATTGAAGCATGGCCAAGAACAGGACAAGGATAGTTCAAGTACCTTACTGCGAGTCACCGTGGATGAGATCAAGACGGGTAAGGATGACTTTGCCACCCGGGATGCCATCCAAGCTTGGCTGTGGTTAAACCATGGAAAGTTTCACATCGCATTAGGGAGCATGGCTCTTCTCGTATTGATCGCTCGATACATCGCTTGCAAACCTCACGCCAGAGCTCGGCATTATTACCGGTGGATCCTATTCATTCTCCTCGTCATTGGCGTACGTATTTTGATTACAACCTTGATGGATATTTCCTCATTCAGGCTCGATCTAAGATACGTGTTTCCTGCAGTCGTTTTCTTACCGATTCTATTCGGCTTAATATTACAAGAAGGTTTGACTGGCTTCAAAGAGAAGCAGCTACGTTGGTAGCACCCTCGACCATGGAAGATTCTCATCACTGTCGTATTTGTAAGTCGGATACTGAGTTAAAATGGCCATCCAACCTGGAGAACACCATCAGTAGCGATTCTTTTGCCATAACCGATGCTCATTATGGGCAGACCAGTGCTATTTACCAATGCAAGCAATGTGGTTTTCGACAATGCAATGATTTGCAGGACGTCTTGAGTTTTTATGAAGACTTAGAAGATCAAGAGTATGAGAACGGTCGAAAAGAACGGTACCTCCAAGCGAAAGCCTTGCTGAAAGAATTGAAGGACCTCCAGCCGCAAGGGAAGCTATTGGATGTGGGAGCCGGATCAGGCATACTGGTGGAAGCAGCCATTGAGGCAGGCTATGAAGCCGAAGGACTTGAACCATCAACTTGGTTGCAAGAACAAGCAATCGAACGCGGACTACCGGTTAAGAAAGGGGTCCTGAGTGACGTTTCTGAATCCGAGCAATACGACTCGATTACGTTGATTGATGTGATCGAGCATGTGGTAGACCCAATCATGTTGCTCAAAGAAATAAAGGCACGGCTGGCACCCGATGGGTACGCGATGATTGTGACGCCCGATTGCCATTCCTTTTTTGCCAGGATGCTGAGGCGTAAATGGTGGCATTACCGAGTCGCGCACATTGGCTACTTTAACCTGTCTACGCTTAAAGCTGCCTGCACAGAATCAGGATTGGATGTGATATCCTACAATCGCCCCGGTTGGTTCTTTACCATGGATTATCTGTGGGTCAGGGTGATGCAGTATTTTCCGCGGTGGTTACGCTGCAAACCCATGAACTGGATGAATCGAAAGACAGTAAGTATTAACCTTAGAGACTCACTCATGGTGATCGTTAAGGCGGAAGCATCCCATCCACATGGAGAAGGCTAAACCATCTGATTATTTCCAAGTGGCACGCTTGGACCATTGGGTAAAGCAACTCTTCGTTTTGCCAGGCGCCATTCTGGCGTGGGTGCTCACTCAACAGGTTGCTGGATCGCTGGGTGGTCTTATAATTCCTCTACTGGTAGGGCTAATTGCTACCAGTTTGATAGCATCCGCGAATTACTTACTGAACGAATGGTTGGATGCTTCCTATGACAAGCATCACCCTTTAAAATCGAACCGGCCGTTTGTTCAAAGAAAGCCACAACTGGGTCTCTTACTGTGCGTATACATGGGTTTAGCGGGACTGGGGCTTTTCCTGAGCAGCACCATCAATGCTTCTGTTCTTTGGGCTCAGTTGATTTTGCTAACCAGCGGATGGACGTATAACATAAAGCCCATTCGCACAAAGGACATTCCCTTTGTAGATGTGCTCACCGAATCGTTAAACAACCCTATCCGTTTTCTGGTCGGTTGGTTTATTGTAACGGATACCATTATTCCTCCCAGTAGCGTATTGATTGCCTATTGGGCGGGTGGAGCATTTCTCATGGGCATCAAGCGATTCGCCGAGTACCAGACGGTAAAGAGCATGGAAGGAGAGGAAGCACTTTCGGCTTACAGAAAAGTGTTCAATACCTACACAAGTGAACGCCTTCTCGTTTCTTCTTTTTTCTACGCATTACTTTCTGCCTTTATGATGGCGGTATTCCTTACCAAGTATCGCATCGAATACCTGTTGTTGTTTCCTATTTTATCAGCCTTGTTCGCCAGTTATTTGAGGATCGCTTTAAAGCCAGCATCTCGAGCACAGGCTCCAGAAAAACTCATCCGCGAGAAAGCATTGTGGGTGATTGTCCTGATGCTGATAGCCATGTTTACAGTCTGTTCCTTTATTGACATCCCACAGCTTCATATCCTGATAGCTCCCTAGTTTATCATGACACCCAAAGGATTCAGTTGTTTAGGAAAGTTCATCGGCATTAAGGATGAGCATAAAGACTTCGCATTGATTGCATCAGACGTAGAGGCAAATGCTGCTGCTGTTTTTACACGAAGCACGTTCTGTGGAGCACCCGTAATCTTGGGGAAAGAACTTATCAAGAAAGGTCGAGCACAGGCATTTTTTATAACCAGCGGAATATCCAATGTGGCAACGGGGCAGGAAGGAATCGACAATGCACGTAAGGAGATGGAGGCCATGGGCCAAGAACTGGGAATCGATCCTGAATTAGTGCTGCCCAACGCCACAGGAGTCATCGGGGTGCAACTACCCATGGATAAGGTTTTGCCGGCCATCTCTGGTTGTAAGGATGGGCTGGATACGGACAATTGGGAAGCTACAGCTGAAGCCATAATGACCACCGATACGCATGCCAAATTGGTAAGGAGGCAAATCGGTGATGCAACTATCATTGGCATGGCAAAGGGCGCCGGAATGATCGAACCCAACATGGCCACTATGCTTTCGTTTTGGGTAACGGACGCAGATATCCCTTCTGAAGAACTGCAGTCGATGTTGAAGCGAGTGGTGGATAAATCTTTCAACCGACTAAGCATCGACACCGACACCAGCACCAGTGACACCGTAGCCATTATGGCGAACGGATTGGCAGGTCCGGTTGATTTGGTGGCATTCGAAAAAGCTCTGACGGAAGGAGCTATCGACATGGCAAAGCAGATTGTAGCCGATGGGGAAGGGGCCACGAAACTCATCGAGGTAGTGGTGTCCGAAGCGATTGACGAAGAACAAGCCAAGGTCATGGCAAAATCGGTGGTCAACTCACCCTTAGTGAAAACCGCGGTCCACGGAGCCGATGCCAATTGGGGTCGCGTAGCCATGGCATTGGGGAAGACCTTTGATACACGTTTGAATCCGGAGAAGGTAAAGATTTCCTTTGGCGAGCACACTGTCTACGAAGAAGGTGCTCCAACAGGTATCGAAGATGAACCAGTCGAAAGCTACATGAAGCAGGCAGACGAAGTGACCATTTCAATCCAACTAGGACTCGGGACAGCTGAGTCTACGGTTTGGGGCTGCGACTTGACTGAGGACTACATTAAAATCAACGCGCTTTACCGGACGTAGTTAGCCTCCCGAAACGGGAGGAATAAAAACCACTTCATCACCTTCGTTGAGCGAGGCATTCCATTCAGAAAATTGCTCGTTAACGGAAACCCGCAGCGCGGTCTGCTCTAACGTGAAACCGTGACGATCCTTCAATTCAGCATATAGGTCGGCTATTGTTTTGGCGTCAGTGCTCAGCGTCTCTTGGGCCAATCCACGCTGGTCTTGAAGCAACGCAAAGTAATGAAGCTGAATAGTCATCAGGACTCGGCTTGATAATCTCTCTTACCACCCGATTTGGAAATCAAACGCGTACGGAGAATTTCTATTTTGTGAGACAGCGCCTTGCACATGTCGTAAAGAGTGAGTGAGGCCACGGTTGCTCCCGTCAGTGCTTCCATTTCAACCCCGGTTTTATGGTCAGTTGATACCAAACAGGTGACTTTCACCTGATTGGATTCGATGGGCTCGATATCGATTTTGCAGTTGTTAAGCGGCAATGGGTGGCAAAGAGGAATGAGGTCACTAGTTTTCTTGGTAGCCATAACACCCGCTAAAATCGCAGTCTGGAATACGGGACCTTTTTTGCTTTGGATATCACCACCATCCAAGAGGGCCATAATCGATTCATCGAGCTGGACGATCGACTCAGCCATGGCGGTTCGATGATTCGTCGCCTTGCCGGAAATATCCACCATGGCTGGTTGGTTGGTGGCATCTATATGTGAAAATTCGGACATGAGTTCTACCAGGGATAAAAAGGAGCAGTGAACCCCACTGGAAATTCCTTTTGATCAGCAGGCAATTCAATAAAGCCACTACTCAACGCCAATCTCGATAGATCCCCTGAGTTTTGAGTCGGCAGGGGCTCAACTTCCAAGGCACCTGATTCGGAATGAGTGGCCATAACGGGCAGAAAATGGGCGAGTGGCGGAGGGAAGGTGTGAGAACCAGTCAATGTTGCGGTATCGGGCAGAATCTTACCAATTCCGGCCAGCTGTGAGATGGAAGAAGCAACGTATCGAACAAAGCAGGTCAGCGTTGAATTGGGATTTCCCGGAAGTGCAAAAACGGAAACGTCATCTATGGACGTCCCAAACCAAAGCGGTTTTCCCGGCCGTTGTTTCACCCATTGAAAATGTTTTTCCACTCCTGTTTCAGCCAGCACATCCTGAAGAAAGTCATACTTCCCCTTCGAGATACCTCCGGAAAAGAGGAGGACATCGGTATCCTGCAACAGCTGCTGAACGCGCTCGGCTATTACTTCGCGGTCATCGGGAAGGTGATCCAGTTCAACTTCCACAGGTGTTGGGAGATCCAAACAGGCAGCCTCCAGAGCATACACATTCGACTTCCTAATTTGAAATGGACTCGGGGTTTCATTTACCTCCACCAGCTCATCACCGGTTGAGACGATGGTAATTTTTGGTATCGGACTCACCTCTACTTCGGAGTAACCACAAGTGGCTATCACTGCGATTTCCTTCCCGGAAAGAAGCTGACCTGGTGGCAACAAGAGATCGCCTTCCACATTGTCAGAACCTTGACGATGAATGAACTGCCCCTGGTCGGGTTGGTAGCCATCATTTAAGGCAAACACTCCCTCACTTTCTGTAATTTCTTCGACTGGAATTACCGTATCGCAACCTTGTGGAAGCACTGCACCCGTCATGACTTCAAAACAACCGGCTGCTTGATCAAGAGCCATGGCCAGGATCCCAGCGCGCTGAACACCTTCCGATTGAAATTTCCGTGCTTGAACGGAAGCGTAGTCAATCGCGATTCCATCCATCATGATCCGATCAAAAGGCGGAAAATCGCGGTCCGCCAATACAGGCTCACGCAGAATCCTGCCATAGGCTTCGTTAAAAGGAACTCGCTCAGCAGACAAAGGGCGTAGTTTGCTTTCTATAATCTTATCAGCGTTCTGGGGTGAAATAGCATCCATAGTATCCGCCCTAGGCTGAGTGATTCCCTAAGCCGCGCAAAGAAAAATAGGAAAAGATTCCAGGAAAGAATTGAGAAATTAATCTTTTTACCTGCCATCCATTATCTGTCTAAGTCGACGATTCCTCTTAATGAAAGATACCAGAGATAAACTTGGTCGCACCCTCAGAGATCTTCGCATCTCAGTGATGGATCAGTGCAACTTTCGCTGCAGCTACTGTATGCCGGCCGAAGTATTTGGTTCCGATTATGCCTTTTTGAAAAAAGATGAGCTGCTCTCGCAGGAGGAAATTCTACGCATGGTGGAGGCAGCATCTGCCTTAGGGGTTAATAAAATTCGTATTACGGGTGGCGAACCTCTCCTCCGGAAGGAAGTAGTTTCAATCGTTAAAGGTATCGCCGACCTGAAAACAATCGAAGATATCGCACTGACCACGAATGGATGGTTGTTGCCAAAATTTGCGGCACCTCTTCAGGAAGCTGGGCTCAATCGGATCAATCTCAGCTTAGATTCTCTTGATGAAGATACCTTCCGATTGATGAACGGCCGCAAGAAGTCCGTTAAGGGGGTCATGAGGGGTTTAGACGCTGCGTTGAAGGCTAACCTCCCCGTGAAGGTAAATATGGTCGTGGAGAAGGGAATCAATGAAGACGATATTCTTCCGATGACCACCTACTTCCGCGACCGAGGAATCACACTGCGATTCATCGAGTACATGGACGCAGGAAATTTCCACCAGTGGAAGGAAAACAAAGTCGTTTCCGCCAAGAAAATCATAGACACAATCAACCAGGTTTATCCTCTTGAACCCGTGGATCCGAATTACGTCGGTGAAGTGGCCAAACGGTATCGCTACCTTGACGGGCAAGGGGAAATCGGCATCATCAGTTCCATCTCTCAACCCTTTTGCTCAGACTGTCATCGGGCCAGACTCTCGGCCGACGGGAAGATCTACAAATGCCTTTTCGCATCCGGTGGGATTGATTTCAAACAGCGCCTCCGAGAGGGTATTTCCCATGAAGAACTGGTGGAAGACCTGGCTAAACTCTGGCGGGCTAGAGATGACCGTTACTCAGAACTACGCAGTCGAGGGAATCCAAATGACCCAGGAGATCCCAAAGTCGAAATGTCCTACATCGGCGGCTAGTAGGTGAAAGCCTTACCGAAATAGTTGAGCATCCAGATCTCTTTCCAGACACGGTAACGACCTTCCCAGGTAATTTTTCCGTATTCTTCTCGCTGATGAATCGGGAAGAGAAAACCCATGTCCGTATTCACTTTTTCCAGCATTTTTTGTTGCTGGTTTACATCATCGACCACCTCTTCATCCCAATCGACAAAGACCTCCTTGGTGTTTTCGATGCGTTTTTTGTGAGACTTGAAGAGCCTGGAAAAATTCCGCGTCAAAGGTCTTCGCTCAAGGAACCAGTTTTCAGGATAAAAGCCTCCGAAAGGAAGGAAGGTATTGTCCGTCACATATCGCGATCCGTCTACCGTTTGAGACAAAATGGTATAGCACATCGATACAGCACCGTGCCTTTGAGGGATAAATAAGATCTGAATTCGGGTCTTGTTGCTATCACTCTGGAAAACATGCATCCGCAGATTAATTCCCGGCATCAGCTCTGCACGCAGGGACGCAATCGATCGGTAGGACTCTTTCTTCAACCACTTCCGAATGGTTAAAAAACGTTTCTGTGCCGGCCATTCTTCCCCCTGAGGATTTTCTTTAAAATCTGGAAATAGGGGAACCGTGCTGTTGCTAAGCGCCTTGATAGCCAGCCAGTGATAAATGGTCTCAACCAAGAACCAGAATAGAAAAAACACGGCAAACAAGACCCAGAACGGTTTTACGAAAAACTCGCCCGCAAAACTGAGATAAGCCGCAGCCGTCGCAAAGGTAATCCATCTGAGCCAGCGGTTAACAATGGATACCAATATTGATGCGCGCCGCCCATTGACGTAGGTCAGGATCAAAGTTCCAGCCAACATAAAGGGCAGTATGATATCGTACCAATGCGCATCTTCCGGTATAAATTCCATGATACCTGGGACTTTCGTTAAGCCAAACGGTTCACTCAACCACGGTTAAACCGCTTGAACAATCTGAGAGCTGACGAGCTAGTTTAGTCGCAGAGGCATAATCACACAAAGGAAACTTTCCAGCGTGCGAAAAACTCCGGGACTTAGCTCGTCTTTAAATTCGAAGAAAATCTCGTCCTTGGTCAGACTCTTGAGTGGATCCATTAGAAATTGAGGATTGAAAGCAATCTTCACTTCAGATCCTTCAAAAGGAATACCTCCAAGAGATTCATGTGACTCACCCAATTCAGGACTGGAAGCAGAGATCTCCAGCTTATCGTTATGGATCTTGATGGTCACAGAATTGTTTTTGTCTGTGGTCACCAACGCTGCACGATGAATACAGTGGAGCAAATCTTCGCGGCCCACCTTGATGCGGTGATGCGTTTCCTTAGGAATGACCTGCTGATAGTTCGGGTAGTTACCCTCCACGATTTTTGAAACCAAATAGATGTGATCCTTGAGGCCTTCTTTTTCCTCATCAGTGCTGATTTCAAAAGCGACCTGCCGATCGTTAAACGAGATCTTAATCTCTTCAGCCTGACCCAACAGACGGAGCAATTCGGCCACCGTTTTTGCCGGAAGGATCAACTTACCTTCATTGGCTTCAGTGACGTCAACTTCTTCACTGATCATCGCCAGACGGCGTCCATCGGTTGCAACCAGGGATAACTTTCCGTCAGAGAAATTGAAGTAGACACCGTTCAGGATGTAACGGTTTTCATCGATAGATTGCCCATAAGAAACAGACTTGAGCATGGATGCCAAAGTCTCCTGGGACAGGATAAACTGACGATCATCACTGAAAGAGGGCAGAGGAGGAAACTCTTCTGGTCCAATTCCGTTGATACGGAATACGGATCCACCGGAAGATATTTCAGCACGGTGACTCGAAGTGGATTCTACCTCAACGTCCAGATTTGGAAGCTCGCGGATGATAGTGGCCAGCTTGCGGACGGGCAGAGTAATTCCTCCGGCCGTTTCAACCTGGGCCTCAATCCGACACTGGATACCCATATCCAGATTGGTCGTAGTTAACGAAATATAACCTTCGTTAGCTTCGATAAGGACATTGCTTAAAATGGGCATGGTTGCCCGCGTTCCTACGACGTTGAGGACCTGCTGTAGGCCACTCGAGAAATGGTCTCGGTTAATTTTGAACTTCATGAAAGCGATCGAACTTTTCCTGAGTTATTAATTGGAAGCTATAATAAATAAAGAAAATTAAATCCGTATTCTTATTATTATGTCCTGTGAATAAATGAAACAACTATCTAAACGGTTGATAATGGATGATTTGAGTGGCCCTGACTAGGGCCAATAAGACTGTTAATTAGACAAAAGTTGTTACGGCAATTCACAATATTGGTAAGTTGTTGAATATTATTCTGAGTATTTCCTCAACTATTCACAGGGTTATTCTCGGAATCCGATTTTCGGTTTTTCATGCGGAATTTGAGATCCATGAAAACGCCATAGAAAATGTATCCGAGGAAAATGAGTGCGATGCCCACCTCGCGGACCATGACAATCCCGGCTACCAAAACGATAATCAGGACGAATGATTGGAATTTGAGTCTAGTGGTCCAGTCGATGTGTTTGAAACTGGGGTAGCGGATGGAGCTAACCATAAGAAATGCGATAAGTATCATCAGCACCGGCAGAAAAATGGCTAGGCCTCGCACATCGAATTCGTTCATCAAAAGCACCAAGGAGGAGATCATGCCTGCGGCTGCTGGCGCCGGAAGTCCTATAAAATCCTTCGTCGAGGTAAATTGACTTTCTACCATCAAAGGGTGGGTCACCACGTTGAATCGGGATAAACGAACACTTACACATAACAGGTAGATGAATCCGATCAACCAACCGATCTTGCGAAAGTAGGCCTCATGCTCTGGTGAAAGAATCAGAAAATATACCATGAGTGCCGGAGCCATGCCGAAGGAAACAACATCCGCAATGGAATCAAACTCTTTGCCGAATAGAGACTCTCTACCTCCGAGGCGGGCCAGGCGACCATCCAATGCGTCAAACAGCACGGCAGCCAAAATCAACCATACTGCTTGCGAGTATAGTTCTTCAGGAGATTTCCCTAATTCTTCCGCTGTGAATCGAGCTTGGATACAACGAATCACCGAGAGGAAGCCGCAGAACAAGTTACACGCGGTCATCGAGTTCGGCAGAAAATAGATTTTACTGGCTTGATCCGGATCCGTGTATTTTGGATCCACAGGCATCTCACTCATAGGGAAAATTATTTCATCAAGCTCTCGAGGTATTGCCAGAATGACTGGTGCTGCTCGATGGCTTGTTCTTCTTTAAACGGAAGTTTGGTGCGGAAGATGAAATCCGCCATGGAATTTTTATCGAGAATGACGTGGCTGAATAAAATATCATCCACAACTTCAAAATATATACGGAACCCACCGGCCCTAAGTCGGTAGAAGGTTTTTCCTTTTCTGGAAAACCGTCCCAACCGGTCATCTAGGTCGTGCAGATCGGCTGGAGTGAGTTGAGTGATGCTCTCCATGAGATCCATCTGGCTCAACGTATCCAGCTTGTTGAGCTCGGACATGCTCTGATCGCTGAATGTGACTTGGTACATAGTAATTAACGAAGGCCCGAGCATTTCAGACCTATTTGGCTTCGCAAGATAATTGTCCAAGCTCCGATTGCTTCAAACTAGCGGTACATAAAGAAGCCGGCAGCACCTTTCGGGCCACCGGCTCTTATCTCATCCTATCAATTCTGAGCTCCTCAAAAGTGTTTTCTTCACCGAAGAAGGAGTGTGACGAGTCTCGCCTTTTCAGGCTGAAGTTTGATAGGATGATATTGCAGATACCGAAGAAGAGTCATTCGCGTCCGGAGATCCAAATCGTTTCCGATTCGTTTGCTGCCGTCTGCTAAGACTCCTTGAAATCATGCCCAAACGAAACGCGATTTGATCGGGCCCTACAAACGCCGAAAAGAAATATGCCTCCTTTACCATTCCTTTTACATTTACTCTTAGTTTTAGCCAATTTATACATGAATT
>CALJGU010000310.1 GCA_938075565.1 uncultured Opitutales bacterium
TGAATGAAATCCGACGCCTCTTTTAATAAGGTTAAAACCGCTGGGATCTTTTACCGCCTCAAGGACACTTGCTGCCGCCAGTTCTGGAGTAATAGGATCATTGGTATCGGTTCCGTTGGCTCCGGTCAGGTAGACCTTGACGCGATCACGGACTTTTCCACCGAGCAAACGGTGGATGGGGAGACCAGCTGCCTTTCCAGCAATATCCCACAAGGCCATCTCGATAGCACTAACCGCACTGCCCCAAGGCTTGAATGCACCCAATCGCCGGATCTTCAACATCACCCGTTCCACATCGCGAGGATCTTCCCCTACGATCTTGTCCTTGTAGAATAGGACGTGAGGTTTGATGAAAGGCTTAAACCACTCGATCTGGCCATAGCCACTCAGGCCCTCATCCGTGACAATCCGGATCGTGGGTTGCCCGCCGATAACGGCACATTTCAAGTCAGTAATTTTCACAGTCTGTTTTCCATTACGTGTTCAACCAGGGCGTCAAGTGGCACCGTGGCCAGGCCAATAGCGGTATCGCAGCAGCCGTAGTAAATATGAAGCAATCCATCCACGTTTACAGCACCGGTTGGAAAGACAACGTTCGGGATATAGTGTCCGACCTTTTCATAGTAATGCTCCGGTTCCATGAGTGGAGTTGCACATCGAGCGATCACCTTGGTCGGATCATCAATATCCAGCATCATGGCGCTCATGCGGTAGCACACTCGATTGAGTTCCAAGATCTCATTCTCAACGCCATGATAGGTGGTTAACCAACCGTGCTCGGTCCTAATCGGAGGAGTGGATCCGCCAATACGGTTTCCTTCCCATTCATAAGCGGGCAAGATCACTGTCTGCGGTTCGGACCAGCTCTTCAGGTCATCCGAGTAGCTGATCTTTATTCCAGGACTTTCATTGAATTTGACCTTGGTGTCCACAAACCCGCTCGGACGACGCAGCATGGCGTATTGGCCGTTAATTTTTTCCGGGAAAAGGATGTTGTTTCGATCATCGATCTCTCCTTCGGTTACCCATCCCACAAATTCCCAGTCGACCATATCTTTCGAACGGAGGATTCCTGAGCGGCTCTGGTTGTCCTTGGTTTCGCCGCTGAATCCGGGATAGTCATGCTGGAACGAATTGGGTACCCCAACACCAGTGGTGTTCGTATCATAGGAATATGGACGGAAGGCAAAAGTCATCAAGTAGTCGTCGTCGATTTTCACGATCCGCGGATCCTGAACACTCCCATACTTGAAGCCCACCATCTCCCCGGTGATCACCGGGTCATCGAACTTGTGCTCCCAATGAATGCCATCCTCACTTTCCAGCATTCCGAGGAAACACTGGAACGGATGCAGACTACCGGCTGCCCGTTCAAACATGGTGAACTTGCCGCCCTCGTAATGGACAGCAGGGTTCATGGTTGCTGCCATTCGCCAGGGTAATCCACCAGGAGCAACCACTGGATTTTCGCTACATTTTTCTATCTTTAATGCCATAAATTAGTTTCTTTAGTTTAGACGCTGTATTCGTATTTCATGGGCACAGGTGGTACGAAATCCGAATCCACATCGACAAATCCGCCCTTATCCATCGATTCCAACAGTGCAGTAACCACATCGATCACATGTGCAGCCTGAGTGGCGCTCGACCGAATAGGCCGATCCTCGATGATGGCCGCGGCCATATCTTGAACACCCCGGGAAAATTCCATATGCTTTTCCTCTCCCACGCCGGTGTGGGTCACCTTCTGGTACGGTTCGCCATACTCTCCAAATTCGACAGGCGCATGGAAATTCTGGAAATCACCCAGTTTAAGACGCCCTTCATCCCCGTGAAACTCGAGGGATCCACCCTGGTAGGACAACTTCGCATAGAAATTCGCGGACAAGCGACAGGTCACTCCGCTCTCCATTTCAAGAATTCCCAGGTAGTAATCCGGCGTGGTAATTGAAAACGGCTCATCGTTCATGGTCACATGATCCTTCTTGAGGATCTTGCTGTAACCAAGCACGCGCCGTACCGGGCCGAAGAAGGCAGTCATTAGAGTCAGCGGATATACCCCCACATCCCAGAGGACACCCAGGTCATAGAAAGGTAATGGATTCGGATGCCATGCCTCAATGAATCCATGGTTCACCTCAGCATAAGCCAACCTCACGGTTCCCAGCTTACCACTGTTGATCACGCTCCAGGCCGCATCCTGGGCTTCACCCATGAAAGTGATAGGAGAACTACTGAAACGAAGTCCTTTCTCTTCCGCCAGCTTGACCAATCCCCAGGCTTCTTCACTGGTCATTGAAATAGGCTTTTCCGTATGCACATGCTTTCCCGCCTCGAGGCATTTTCGGATCACCTCCGCATGGGCTATATGGATGGTCAGATTAACAATGATCTCCACTTCGGGATCGGCAAGCAGCTCATCCAGGCTGTTATACACCTTGCCGCCATAGTTCTGGACACACTCCTGTGCACGGTCTAAATCCAGGTCGGAAAACCCCAGAAGCTTCACCTCCGGATACTTCAACATATTCTCGGCATAGC
>CALJGU010000311.1 GCA_938075565.1 uncultured Opitutales bacterium
ACCTATTGGTGGAAGGGTAATCAGGGTTGTTGATTCTGGCCGTCATTGAGATTTCGAAATCCTGTTTCATAAGTCGGTACGTTCTTCCTTCTAAAAAAGGCAATCCCAGTTTGAAACTGATTAAATCCCAACAGATTTCACTACTTCTGAAATAGCACGGACCCGATATTCCGAAAACTCTTAAATTCGAGGGAGTTTCCAGAAGGGTCGGCGAATAAGAGGGCACCTTGCTCGCCGGGAAGTCCGTTGAAGTGGATGTACGGTTCGGTAATATACTCGGCGACTACGCTAAGGTTTTTCTCATATACGATCCTTATGGATCATACCGTAGCAGTTTATTAATTACATAACGTGAAAATGATCGAAAAGGTAATCTATCACAGTCAGTCCAATGCGAAAACTTTAGGCGACCGTATTCAATCGGGAGGCACCCACTTTAAGCTTTTTAATCTCGTACAGGATCCGAACGAGCAGAACGATCTCGATCGCAGCAATCCAGAAAAGCTGAATCGAATGATGTGCGGACTGATTGCCGCCCTCGAAGCCAAAAACGCCCAGTAGCCCATTGACGAAAACGGAAACGAATTGCTACCGCGTATGCCGTAGAGTATTAAGATTGCGGAGTTGTGGCAATACGTAGTCTTTGGAAGTGGTTTAAGGAAGTGGGTGAGGTATTCAGCTTATTTTCAAAGGTAAGGTGCCTGTGTTACCTTTCGTTTACTGGTTTGTCGTCCCAGAGGACGCGGCTGTATATCCAGTTTTTGGATTCGTCTATTTGCCAGGGTACTTCTTGCCGGGGCAGCCAGCGTCTATGTTCGGTCTTGATCTGGTGGTGGCTCGGTTCGCCTGCCAAGTTGTGCCACTCGTGGGGATCTTCATCATGATTATATAGCTCTTCAGTGCCATCGCTGTAGCGGATGTAGCGCCATTGCTTGGAACGGACGGCGTGATTTCCGCGTCCCATGGTCATCACGGCGGGTCGGTCCCAGTTCGCTTCAGGATTCTTCAGGAGGGGCAGGAGGCTCTTTCCATCGAGGTAGGGTTTCTCAGGGAGCTTGCATAGCTCGACGAGAGTAGGATAAATGTTGATCAGACTCACGGGTTGATCACATACCGTTCCGGGTTGGGTGATTCCTGGCGCAACGATGATGAAGGGCACGTGATTGGCTTTTTCCCAGAGCGTGAACTTCACACAGCTTTCCTTGTCTCCCAGATGATATCCATGATCTGAAAATAGGACAATGATGGTGTTGTCGGTCTGACCTGTAGCATCGAGCTTGTCGAGTAGGCGCCCCACCATCTGGTCCGCATAGTCGGATGCAGCTTGGTAGCTCTTTACAAACGTGTGGAGGCTGCCTGGATTTCTCTCGGGCTTTCCAATTACGTTGTCAGTTATGAAAAATTCTTTCTGTGCCATGTTGCGAGCAATATCGCCAACGTCTTCCAAATCATCTTCCTTGTACTCTGGCATTTTGAGGGTCTCGTAGGGGTACCGATCCCAAGTTGCCTGGTCGGAGTAGAAAGGCATGTGAGGTCGGAATATTCCAGCAGCCATAAAGACGGGTTTGTCCCGCGGTTTGTCCATTGCCGACTCAATCCATTCTACGGTGTCCAAGTCGATGATCTTCTGATCATGTAATCCCCAATCAAATACAGTCAGCGCCAGCAGTCCATCGGTGTAGCCGTTGTGATTGGTTTCCGACGCTCGAGTGGCCAGCATATCAAAAAACACCTCAAAGGAAGGTCTATCCGTGCGGTCGCGTCCCGCTTCGCCATGATGAAAAATCTTTCCGGCGCCTTGTGTAGAGTACCCCTGCTCTTTGAAATACTGAGGCAGGGTCACGGCATCTGGAACGAGCGTCCGCCAACTGTCCTTGTTGCCGTAGACGCCGGTGGTCGAGGGATGCTGTCCGGTAAGGATGGCGGTCCGGGAAGGATTGCAGGCAGGGGATACGCAATAGGCTTTGTTAAAGAACGTGCCGCGGGAGGCTAAGCGTTCCAAATTGGGCGTCTGGATGGGGTTGTTCGGATCGAACAAAGTGGTCCAGTCGTTCATGTCATCGATGGCGATAAACAGCACGTTGGGCTTGGTGGTCGTTTGGTTTTGGTTCACGCATCCGCAAAGCAGGCTGATGCCTGCTATGAATAAAACTATTGTGAATGCATTTCTGGATGGGGTAAAATTCATAGGTAGTCTCAAAACAATTATTCTATTTCGATTGTGGCCTTAAACTGCTTGAGCTCTTTTTCGAGAGCTTTAACAACCTCAGGATAGTCATGGGCCAGATTCCAACGTTCTCCGATGTCGGCTTTTAAGTCGTAGAGCTCGTAGTTATTGGTCCCATAGTCCATAACATATCGGTGTGGTTTTGATGGTTCGCGACCCGGAAGTAGTAGCTTCCAGTTTCCTTTGCGAATGCCTATGCCCAGATAGGGAACGTCCACCTGTCTTACCTGATCGTAGATAAAACTCTCACGGCCAAGGTTGGTCCTTCCCAAAAGGAGATCGCTTTGATCCTGGCCATCGATCGCTCTGCCAGAAGGGAGATCAGCACGGGCTAGGGAAACTATGGTTGGTAGAAAATCAATGGTGGCCCAAAGGGCGTTCGAGGTCTTTCCAGCTGGAACTTTTCCCGGCCACCGAACAACGCAGGGAACTCGGGAGCCCCCTTCATAAGCAGAGCCCTTGGCACCTCTTAGCGGTCCGGGGTCTCCCCAAAAAATGGTGCTATCCGGCATAAACCACGCAGGGTTGCTGCTGTTGGGTCTGCCGATGCGACCCTGTTTTACGAGGGTGTATCGAGGCTGACTCCAGGGGCCATTGTCGGACGTGAAAATGACTAGCGTATTTTCGCCTAATCCGAGCTCATCGATTCGGTCCAGTAATCGACCGGTTTCAAAATCGAATTCCTCCACCACGTCACCGTACAGCCCTCCCTCTGAGGTTCCTTTGAACTTGGGAGAGGCATCGATGTTGGTGTGCATCATCGTATGCGCCAGATAAAGCAGGAAGGGTTGATCTGAATTCCGTTTGTTATCCAAATACTCGATGGCCTTATTAGTATACAAGCGAGTCAGGCTTCCCATGTTGGTAGTTTGCCCAGCGGGTTCGTTGTTGTGATGAAATTTCACAGTCCCGCCGTCGTTCGCTCCGAGAGGGCCAAAGTAGTAATCGAAGCCTTGGGCGTTCGGCATACGATCCAGGATGGCCTTACGGTTCGAAACGTCCCATTTGCCAATACAGGCAGTCTGATAGCCAGCAGGTTTCAGCAGTTCAGCAATGGTGATTTCATCAGTCGGCATATCCCAGCCTTTGCTTCTAATTGGATAGCGACCCGTCAACAGTGCGGAACGCGACGGTCCACACACCGGCTGAGCGTAGAAATCCGTGAAGCGCGTTCCTTCTCGAGCCAGCTGATCCAGGCGAGGCGTTTTGATCAGCTCATTGCCGTAACAGCCAACATCGCCATAGCCCTGATCGTCGGTAAATATAATTAGTATATTTGGCCGATCTGCGGCGGAGCAGGAGAGTATTGCTATGACAGCAATGAGAAATTGGAGATATGGATTCTTCATTGTCTTACTTTTGCATCGCTTGACTTGAAACGACGATTTTCGAGTTCGTTCTAGTTACTGTAATTGACGATTACGATGTTCTTGTATTTGAAGACGGAATAGTTGGATGTCTGATTCATTCAAAAAGCAGAAGATATCAAGCGATTGATCGTTATCGAGAAAAGTTCATATTTTGGGTACGCTACTTGTGGAATATGATACATTATTGACGATGGACTCGGGTAACGCGGGAGTCGCGCCGCGTTGGGAACAGACATAGGCAGCCACTTGGTTGGCGTTTTCATTAAGCGGGGCTAGGGGTAGCCCTTGCAGTAAACCCGCACACAAAGTCGCTGAGAAAGAATCTCCTGCGCCAATCGTATCAATAGTTGTTATTGTGGTACCAGGATGGTCGTCAGTTCCCGAGCCATCGATGAGCAAGCTCCCTTCCGCTCCACGTGTGTAGGCAATGAGCTTGAGCTCGAATCGGTTCTTGAGTTCAGACAGCTGTACTTCCACCGATCCGCTGAGCGAGAATGCGTTTTTCAATACGGGTAGTTCCTCGTTACTCAATTTGAGAATACTGGCTCGTTCCAACGAAGCTTCAATCGATCCAATCGAATAGAAATGTTGACGCAAATTTACATCAAACAGTTTGATCGCATCTGAAGACATGCGATCCAGAAAACTATAAATGGTAGATCTGGAAACATCACTTCGTTGTGCAAGCGTCCCGAAGCACACTATATCTACTTTTGGGGCAAGTTGCTCTAGGAGCAGATTATGCTGTATGAAATCCCAGGCGGCAACATCACGGATCTCATAGTTGGGTTTTCCCTGGTCATCTAGTCGAATATTTACGGTTCCTGTTTCATGTTGCGGGTCTCTAGAAACAAAGTCTGGAGTAATCCCCCAATCTTTTAGCAAGGACACTGTCTCATTCCCCAATTCGTCTATTCCAATTTGACTGACCGGAAACCCTTCTAGCCCCAACTGGTTACAATGCCTTGCGAAATTAAATGGAGCGCCACCAATCTGTTTGCCTTTTGGGAGCATGTCCCAGAGCAATTCTCCGATACCTACCGCGATGGGTTGGTGGTTAATCATATCCAATTATCCGACTTCAGTTTCTGTCCTTTTTCGCCGAGCAGTATACGCAAATTGCCGCAAATCCAGTGAAAGGGGAGTTGGGTTAAAATATCAATAAGAAGCGAATAGAACATAACTAGAAACTAAGGCCGATTCGACAGATTCTCCGGCAGTCCGATTCCCGGAGCTGTGACTGGTCTGAGCAAGTGGTCCATGGCTACGCCGGGAGCTTCGTTTTTGGGCAACCACTTTCGGTGCTCGGCAATGACACCCGCATAGCGTGGATCCCTCGCTAGGTTGGTGTGCTCCCAGGGATCATTGCGGTGGTCGTAGAGTTCCTCGTCTCCTGTGTTGTAACGAATATAACGCCAGCGCTCGGAGCGTACCGCATGGTTCCCAGGTCCTTCATTCATGAGGGCAGGGCGAACCCATTTGCCATCGGGATTTTTAAGGAGCGGTACCAGGCTTAGTCCATCGTTGTCCGCCTTGGGTGGTAAACTGGCCAGCTCAAGTAAAGTGGGATAGATGTCGATGAGTCCTACCGGTTGCTCGATGCGAGTACCCGGAATTGTGATACCGGGAGCAACAATGATAAACGGGACTCGGTTGGCTTTTTCCCAGAGTGTAAATTTTACTGCAGTTTCCTTATCGCCCAAATGATAACCATGGTCGGACCAGAGCACGATGATGGTATTGTCAGCCATGCCGGTTGCGTCGAGCTTGTCGAGTAAACGCCCCACCATTTGGTCGGCGTAGTCTGCCGCAGCCTGGTAGGCCTGCACCATACTTGGAAGGCTTCCTGGTGCTTCGCGTGACTGATTCGTGGTGTTGTCCCAGATCCAGTATTCCTTGTGCACCATACGTCGGGCCATCTCGCCCACATCGTCGAGATCACCTTCCGGCATAGGAGGCATTCGGAGGGATTCAAAAGGATAACGGTCGAAGGTTTCCTGAGGCGCGTAGAACGGGAGATGCGGATTGAAAATTCCGGCGGCCAGAAAGAGCGGCTTGTCCCAGGACTTCTCCATTTGGGCCTCCACGTACTCGCACATGTCGTCATCGATCATCTTTTGATCATGAACCCCCCAATCGAATGCAAGTTTCCCCAGCCGAGGATTTTGGTCGGGCTTGTAACCGTTGTAATTCTTTCCGGCTCCAGGTCCACGTATATCCAGTTTCTTAAAAAACTCCTGGAAGGCGGGTTTGCCTTTAGGTTCCACCCCGGTTCTTCCATGATGGAAAATCTTACCAGCGCCGCGTGTAGCGTAACCGCCTTCCAGCTCGAAGTATTTGGGGATGGTCACCGCATCTGGAATGATCTCCGCCCAAGGTGTATTGTTCCCGTAGATACCAGACGTGGTAGGCCGGTAGCCTGTCATGATAGCGGTGCGGGAGGGGTTGCATCCCGGTGAAGCACAGTAGGCCCGATTGAAGAAGGCACCCCGCGCTGCGAGACGCTTGAGGTTAGGAGTCTGGATCGGATTACCCTTATCAAAGAGGGTGGTCCAATCATTCATATCATCAATGGCGATGAAGAGGACGTTTGGCTTTTCTTGGGCCGGAAGTGAAACTACGAACCCGGCCAGGGTAAGTGAGAATAATAGACAGGAGCGAAGACGGTTCATGGATGATTAGCTGGCAGTTACTTCCTTGTGACCTTAACGTAGATCGCACTACACAGTTCGTTTCCATCAATGTCGGAAAAGAGCGTGCTGAGCTTTGTTTTCCCGGCACCTAGTTGCGCGGTAAAAGTGACATGGGTGGCGTCTTTGTTTGGAACTACGGTCTCCTGAAAGCCGGCCACGTGAATGTTGGCGAAGTGAATTGGCCGTTCACCTACATACCCCTTAAACCGTCTGGAGGCTGAGATCTCTTCCCCCTGGATGCCGGCACTCAGGGGGAGCTTCGATGTTTCAGGCCAACGACGCAGTTCAAATTCGTAAGTTCCGGCTTCGGCTACATCGATATCCCAATAGCCCATGGTATCGGCAGCAACGAGGTTAGGTGGATTGTCGCAGTAACCACCCTGCCAATCGTTTGCATATAAGGTCAGGCTTCTTTCCTCATTACTCCCAACAGTAATGTATCGGGGCGTATCGAACCGGAGTTTGGCTTCGGCATACCATTGTTCGTAATGATCGTGCATGGCCTGGGCGACTTCTGGAAAATGTTTAATCACGTTATTATCCTGATGCGGATCGGTGGCAATATCGTGAAGCGTATCCGGTCCGACCAGACGCCACTTGTCCCAAAGCACAATGGCATGATCCCAGCGAACGGCTGAGGTATTTCGGTTGGAATATTGGATCACGATTTTCCGGTCATCCAATTTGGATTGTTTGCCCTGCAACAATTTCGCGAGGCTGGTTCCGTTTACCTCCGAAGCAGGTTTTGGCAAATCGCAGAATTCAGCGAGCGTGGGAAGAATGTCCTGAACCTGGGTGAGGTCTTTGATATCTTTGCCGGACTTTAGACCATTGGGCCAGCGCCAGAAAGAGGCAACGCGGTGTCCCCCGTCCAGCATGCCTCGTTTGTATCCTTGCATGCCCGCATTGTAGATTTCCGAGGCGGCTTTGCTTTGTGTTCCATTGTCATTCAGGTAAATTAGCAGCGTATTTTCCTTTAGACCTTCCTTCTTCAAAAAGGTATCCAGTTTTCCCATATTTTCATCGATGTTGGCAATCATCCCGTAGAAATCGGCCGGGACTTCCACGCCGTTATAGGTGCCCACATCTGCGTAGGGTTTTGAGTATTTTTCATCCACCCAGTTAGGCACGTGTGGCGTGTTGGTGGGAAGGTAGAGGAAGAACGGTTGTTCAGCTTCCTTTTGCTTTTTCATCCAAGCCATAGCTTCACTGAAAAAGATATCCGTGCAATAGCCTTTATATTGTTTTTCAATGCCGTTGTGTCTCAACCACGGATCCCAATAAGAATTGCCAAAATGATCGGCCAGTGAAGTGATGCCCCAGGCCATGTGATGCACCGTCTCCTGAAACCCACGATCTTGAGGGCGGTGAGGGTAGCTATCGCCGAGGTGCCACTTTCCGAAATGTCCGGTAGCATAACCGGCCTCTGCAAAATACTCAGGTATCAACTGGATTCCATTCCCCATCATGGAGCGACCTTGGCAAACCGCGGTGGCTCCATTTCGCATGGCATCCATGCCGGTCATCAGCTGGCCGCGTGTCGGAGTACACATGGGAGCCACGTGAAAATCCGTTAGTCGTATGCTCTCTGCATGCAGCTTATCAAGAGAAGGAGTTTTCAACAACGGGTTCCCATGGATCCCATAATCCCCGTACCCCTGATCATCAGTCATGATTAGGATAACGTTGGGACGGTCTGCCGCGAAGGTAGAAGAAAACGCGAAACAAAGCGCAAGAATCAGGAGGTAACTGTTTTTGATATTCATCATAGATTCATTTCATAAGGATTTAATTAGATCGCTCCAATGCTTCAAAGTTTTTCATCCCTAAATAGTCTCGGAGTTTGGGTAAGTTCCCAGGTTCGCTGATCAGAAAATCTGAGTGGTCCAGCATTCCGGGAGGGCGCGAATTGGCGGCAAGCTCTTCTGCATGGGAATCGAGGATTGCTTTCAACTCCTTTGCCAGCTCGGGGCGTTTTTCGATCAGGTTCCTAGTTTCACCCAGATCGTTCTTCAAATTGTAGAGCTCGAACTTTCCTTTAACTCCGCGAACCAGTTTCCAGTTGCCGCGTCGGATGGCATCGATTTCGTAGAAGAGGACCCTATGTGCAGACTTAGCTTTCGCTTTACCGAGCAGGGCATTCAGGGAGTTTTTTCCATCAGTGATCCTGGCGGTGGGCATTTCGGCTCCGACCAATTTGGCTAAGGAGGGTAACACATCGATAGAAGCGGTTATCGCTTCAGTGACCTGACCGGCAGGAATCGTTCCCGGCCACCAGGTGAGGGTGGGTTCGCGCATATGCCCTTCGTACTTCGGACCGCCTTTGTTTCCGCGAAGCGGTCCGGCGCTCATGCCGCGTGCGGGACCATTGTCAGAAGTGAAAATGAAGAGGGTATTCTCATCGATTCCCAGTTCCTCCAATGTATCCAGAATTCGTCCTACACTGGTATCGACTTCCTCAACAGTTGCCCGATCAATATCGCCTTCCGCCTTTTTAGCTAGATCCAATCGTCCGAAACGGGGCAGATGAACATAGGCGTGTGGTATATAAAGAAAGAAAGGTTGGTCTTTGTGTTTCTTTATGAACTTAACCGCCTCATCGGTGATCACCTCACAAAGGAGGGATTGGTCGGGACCATCACTAACATAGGCTACGACTTTGTTTTGTCTGAGGACCGGAAGCGGGGTGTAGGTTTCTTTAGTATGCCGATGGCCATTCAGGTTAAAGGGCCACATGTCATTGGAGTAGGGGATTCCAAAATATTCATCAAAGCCGTTTTGCAAAGG
>CALJGU010000312.1 GCA_938075565.1 uncultured Opitutales bacterium
CCGATGTAAAGGCGCTTACGTCCGATCAATTGAGTCAACTGGCTCAAGAAATCCGGGACCAGATCATCGAAGTCACAGCAATCAACGGTGGTCATATCGGCCCCAATCTGGGCGTAGTGGAGCTGACAATCATGCTCCACAGGGTGTTCAATAACCCAGAAGATCCCTTTGTCTTTGACGTAGCTCACCAAGGTTACGTCCACAAGTTACTGACAGGTCGCCAAGGACCCGCATTTGAAAAGCTCCGCAAAACGGGAGGATTGAGTGGTTTTCTCAATCGAGCCGAAAGTGAATACGATAGCTACGGAGCCGGCCACGCAGGCACTGCCCTTTCCGCTGCACTAGGTATGGCGGCAGCGCGAGACCAGGATAATGGCGACGAAAACGTGGTCGCTGTGATTGGAGATGCCACCCTCACCTGCGGAATATCGCTCGAAGCACTCAACAATATCGTGCAATCCACCAAGAAAATGGTGGTCATTCTGAATGACAACGAATGGTCGATTGCCAAGAATGTGGGGGCTATCTCGAAATATCTCGGTGAATTAATTACCAATCCGACTTACAACCGCCTCCATAACGACCTGGAAGGTTTTCTGAAAAAAATCCCTGGCGGAGATTCGATTATCCAGCTCGGTGGAAAGATGAAAAAGGAGGCCAAGGATTTCTTTGTCCCTTCCTCTCTCTTTGAAAAATTGGGGCTTCGTTATTTGGGGCCCATCGATGGTCACGATTTCGAGCTCCTGGAAAAATATCTAAAATTCGCCCAAACATCCCCTGAGTCTGTTATTCTACACGTAATAACTCAAAAGGGACGCGGCTACGATATCGCTATCAAACAACCAGAGCGCTTTCACGGCGCCAGCCCATTTGATCCCGATACCGGAAAATCACTTCCGTCAAAACCCAATACGCCTCCCAATTACCAGGATGTTTTCGGCAAACACCTGACCAAGCTGGCGAAAAAAGATAGGGATATCATCGCGATTACCGCGGCCATGCCTTCTGGGACAGGTTTGAGTGTATTCCACGACGAGTTGCCGGATCAATTTTTTGATGTTGGAATTGCGGAAGAACATGCAGTGCTATTTGCCGCAGGTCTGGCCACAAAGGGCAAAAAACCTGTCGTCGCCATCTACTCAACATTCCTACAACGAGCCTACGATCCGATCATTCACGACGTTTGCCTCCAAAACCTGCCGGTCGTATTTACCATGGACCGTGCTGGTCTTTCGCCCAACGACGGACCTACCCACCACGGTTTATTTGATCTGTCGTACCTGCGCTGCGTTCCTGAAGCCGTAGTCATGCAACCGGCAAACGAAGATGAACAGGTCGATATGCTTTATTCTGCAGTCGAATACAATCGCCCCGTTTTTATTCGCTGGCCGAGAGGAGCTGCTCAAGGGACGCCGATTAAGAAGAATCCTGAACTACTAGAGCTTGGAAAAGCAGAGGTAGTGGAATCGGGTGTCGATGTGCAGTTTTGGGCACTGGGACCCTGGGTAACTGACTGCCAAGTGCTGGCCGATGAAGTTTCAAAGGAAACCGGAATTACCATAGGGGTAGTCAATGCACGGTTTGCCAAGCCCCTCGATGAAGCTCTTCTCACCGAACAAGCCTCAAAGAGTCGACTGTTTGTCACCTTTGAAGACAACGTAGTCCAAGGCGGTTTTGGCAGCGGAGTACTTGAATTTGTCAGCGACAACAGCCTGGATACCTCCGTTTTGAGGATCGGCTGGCCGGATCAGTTCGTGGAGCACGGCTCCTCTGTAGACCAGCTCCGCTTGGAAAATGGGTTAAGCAATGAGGCGATTAAAGAGAGCATCTTGGCCAAATTACGCCCCATTTTCGGTTTAGCGTCTCAAAAACAGCTTCCGAAGGTCTAGAGAGAATACCCTAAGGGTAATTCATATATGCTGTATTTTTGACGATGCAGATTTTTGTGTTCTTTTATCTATAATTTGTAATTGTCAGAAATCGTATTCACCTGTAAAAAAAACAATACTTTCCTATATCACTTAATGAGAGTGGGTTACCTAAAATACTAGAAAATAACAACTGCACCGTAAATGAGTCTATTCTCTACTCGTCTGCGCATCATTCTCGAAAAGAATGGTATCAATCAGGTTGAGTTGGCTAAGCGCACCAACTTAACGCCTTCGCAAGTACACAATTACCTCCATCAGAACTTTCGTGCTATCACGAAAGATCATCTGGCTGCAATTATCCAAGAATGCTCAGAAGATATCGCTGAAAGAGCTGAATTGGCAAAGTGCTACTTACTGGACGTCATACCTGATTCTGTCCGTAATTATCTCGAAATTACGCCGCTTGAAAAACCAAACAACAATGATGATTGGTTTTTTGAGATTGAGCGACTACCTGCTGCTTTTAAGCAGGAATTTGAGAAGCTCTACAAAATGTGTGCCGAATCTGCTCAAGCGAGGGACTTCACGAAGGACTTCACTTCCAGTTTGGCCATTCTACAAAATAAGCCCCAATATCTACCCAATAGAAAGGTAAAGGGCTAACCTAAGATCTATTTTGTCAAAAAGCGGGGAGGCTACATAGTCCCTCCGCTTTTTTGTGCAAAAAACAATCAGAGCGAAGGATTGCATTTGGCAATGGTATGGATTTTGTGGGAAATCATTCGCTCAATCTATAAATCATGAACACGCCCAAAGACGCACCCAATCCCAGCTCAGTGAAGACTTATCTCTTGGGTCTTCAGGATGGTATTTGCGAAGCTTTGAAGCAAGTAGACCCAGATCTGTCCATTCACGAGGATAGCTGGAGTCGAAGCGAAGGTGGCGGAGGACGCAGTCGGGCGATGGAAGGAAAGATCTTCGAAAAAGCAGGTGTCAACTTCTCCGACGTACAGGGTTCTGAATTACCCAAATCAGCAACGGCCAGTCGACCTGAGCTAGCCGGGAGAAAGTTTAGAGCGATGGGGGTCAGTCTGGTTATTCACCCTACAAATCCCCATATACCAACTACTCATGCCAACGTGCGTTTTTTCCATGCAGA
>CALJGU010000313.1 GCA_938075565.1 uncultured Opitutales bacterium
CGAAGGTGGCTTTGCCAGAGAATAGCCCCCTTGCTTACCCCTCCGACTGTTGATTAAGCCACCATTTCGCAATTCATTGAGAATTTGCACCAAATAATTGGCTGGGATCTCCTCAGACTTAGCCAGCTCATCGATATGCGAGAATTTCTGGTTACCATAGGTCCGGCTCAATTGAGCTAAAACGCGACAGGCATACTCGACTTTTAGGGATAGCTTCACCCTAAAAACAAGATCCTCAGATATATCGCTTTGCAAACCTAAATAAAGGCTCGCAAATGCCATTTTGCTCGAAAAAATGAGTCGCTTTTGTCCCCAGATCCAGCCATATTTTACCTGCGAATGTCTAAAGATAAAGAAGCTACCGAAAATACGACTCCAACTCCTGACGAATCCGGCTACAACGCCTCCAAAATCCAAAAGCTAGAAGGCCTTGAAGGTGTCCGCAAACGACCCGATATGTATATCGGTGACACCAATGAAAGAGGACTTCACCACTGCGTTTTTGAGATCGTCGATAACTCCATTGATGAGGCACTGGCTGGGTACTGTTCCCTGGTCTCAGTGGTTATTCATCTAGATGGATCCTGCTCCATCGCTGATGATGGACGGGGTATACCTGTGGATATCCATCCCAAGTATAACATACCGGCATTGGAACTAGTTCTTACAAATCTCCACGCCGGTGGAAAATTCGGGAAAGGCGCGTATCAGGTCTCCGGAGGATTACACGGTGTAGGAGCCAAATGCGTGAATGCCGTCTCAGAACATTTTGAGGCTGAAGTCCGCCGTGAAGGCAAAATCCATCACATGCAATTCTCCAGGGGCAAAACGACCCAAGAATTGAAGGTGGTAGGCACTACTCAGAAAACAGGAACCAAAATTACATTCCTGCCAGATCCTGAGATTTTCCTCACGACGCGGGACTTCAAATACGAGATCCTTTCAAAGCGCTTACGAGAATTAGCCTTTCTAAATCCAGGAGTAGCCATCCTCTTGAACGATGAAAGGGTCAACAAACAGGAAAACTTTAAGTTTGAAAACGGCATTGCCGAGTACGTTGAGTTCTTAAACAAATCGAAGAACACGATTACAGAGCACCCGATAACGTTCTCTGGAAAAGCAACACCGGAAGGATCTGAAAACGAAATCGTTGTTGATATCAGTATGCAGTATACTGACAGCTACAACGATCAGATCTATGCCTACGCGAACTCGATCTTCAATATTGAGGGTGGAACTCATCTGTCCGGTTTCCGTACCGCATTGACTCGTGCTATTAATAGCTACGCCAAGGCAAACGGGATCGTAAAAGACAAGGATCCATCCATCACGGGAGACGATGCAAGAGAGGGACTCACAGCAGTCGTCTCGGTAAAAGTTCCAGAACCACGTTTTGAAGGGCAGACAAAAACCAAACTCTCTAATGGCGAGGTTGATGGTATTGTTCAAAAGATCACAGGAGAAAACCTAAAGTTGGTTTTTGAAACGACCCAAGGGTTAGCCAAAAAGATAATCGACAAGTGCATGAACGCAGCCCGCGCACGTGAAGCTGCACGCAAGGCGAGAGAGACGGTTAGAAAAAGCGCTCTGATTGGCGGAGGTTTACCCGGTAAATTGGCCGATTGCTCCGAAAAGGACCCGGCTTTGTGTGAACTCTATATAGTAGAGGGTGATTCTGCAGGTGGATCTGCTAAGCAGGGGCGCGATCGTAAATACCAAGCGATCCTCCCATTGTTTGGGAAACCCATTAATGTTGAAAAGGCCCGCATCGATAAAGCTTTGGCAAACAAATCAATCCAACTGCTCACTTCCGCTCTAGGAACTGGCATTGGAGACCATGAAGGTGACGGCGCATTTGACGCGGATAAAACCCGCTATCACAAAATTATCCTGATGGCGGATGCGGATGTGGACGGCGCACATATCCAAACACTCTATCTCACCTTTTTCTACCGCTACATGCGAGGGCTAATCGAAAAAGGATATCTATATATAGCTCAACCACCTTTGTACAAGATCAAAAGGAGACGCAGGGAACAGTATATCGAGAACGATGCCGAACTTAACCGCATCCTTCTGGAGCTCGGCTCCGAAGATGTGACCTTAGTACGCACACGTGACGATCATCAGTTCTCATCGGCAACGATCGACAAAGTGGTCGAAGCCTTAGCTAGGCTAGAAGTTCTATCCGGTGGAGTTACTCGCTATGGATGTTCCATCACTGGCTATTTGGACCAAAAGGATAACGATACTTTAGAACTACCAAAGTATATCGCGCGTATCCGGACAGGTAATAAAGAAGAATATGCCTTCCTGATGGATGACGACAAACGCTCTGACTTCTACCTCGAACAAGGAATCACTGAAGATTCTGAGGAGGGAACCACAGTTCGTGAGGTCGAGCAAGAGGACGGGACGGTTGTTCAGCAAAGAATAGGCGTCTACGAGATCTTTGAGGCTGGGCAAATGAGTAAAATCCTGCGGGAGATTTCGGAGGCCGGATTGACGATCAACAACTTCACCCCAACGGAAGAAGCGCGTTACAAATTAATTGAAAACATGGGTGATGAGAAAAAGGAGAAAGTCGTAGAGCTATTCTCAATTCTCGAACTTATGGAAAATATCCGAGGCCTGGGTCGGCGTGGACTAACCATCCAGCGATATAAAGGACTAGGAGAAATGAACGCCAAGCAGCTATTTGAAACTACTATGGATCCGACCAAGCGTCGTTTGCTTAGAGTGGATATCGAAGACGCAGCCCGGGCAGAATCAACTTTCTCCATGCTAATGGGCGAGGATGTTCCTTCCCGAAGAGCCTTCATTGAAGACAACGCACTCAATACTTCCTATCTCGACGTCTAGAAACGCCGAACTGATTTAAATATTTTAGTTAATGAACTTGGAAAACGACAGATCCACTCCGACCAGTATTACTGAGATAATGCAAACGGCTTACATCGATTACTCGATGTCGGTCATTATCGCTCGCGCTCTACCCGATGCACGAGACGGTTTGAAACCCGTTCAGAGAAGAATTCTTTACGCAATGTTGCGTGAAGGGCTTTTGCATAATCGACCCTTTGACAAATGCGCAGGGGTAGTTGGTGAAGTACTTAAAAACTATCACCCACATGGTGATATTTCGGTTTACGACACTTTGGTCCGTATGGCCCAGCATTGGGTGATGCGCTATCCATTGATTATTCCACAAGGAAACTTTGGATCCATCGATGGCGATCCCCCCGCTGCTTATCGTTACACTGAATCAAAGCTGCATGAGATCGCAGAGGATTTGCTGGCGCAGATCGATGAAGATACCGTGGATTTTGTTCCTAACTATAAGGAAAGTACAACGGAACCATCTGTAGTACCTGCTGCCTTGCCAAATCTGTTGATGAACGGATCTACGGGAATCGCGGTTGGAATGACTACCAACATTCCTCCACATAATTTGGGTGAACTGATCGATGCAACCTGTGCGATTATTGATAATCCGCTCATCTCACTGGATGATCTTCTCACAATAATACCAGGTCCTGATTTTCCCACAGGAGGAACGATTGCCGGACGTGATGGAATCGAGAAATATCTAAGAACTGGGCGTGGTATAGTCCGGATCAAAGGAACCGTCCAAACGGAAGAGCTGACCAATCTAAAGGAGCAGGTCATCATTACCGAGATCCCTTACAATGTTAACCGGGCAACTCTGGTAACTAAAATTGCAGAACTGATTTCAAATAAGGTGCTGACTGAAATCAGCGACCTTAGAGATGAGTCCGATGAAAATACACGAGTAGTTATAGAGCTTAAGCGGGGAGAATCTTCACGCGTTGTTATCAACAAGCTCTACAAGCATACACCACTGGAATCTTCTTTCGGTGTTATACTACTCGCCCTTGTAAAGCGGCGCCCAAAACAAATGAACATCAAGGAAGTCCTTGAAGTTTATATTGAGCACCGGCGCGAGGTAGTCGTTCGCAGAACTCAATTCCGACTGAGAAAAGCAGAAGCACGCGCTCACATTCTGGAAGGCTACAAAATCGCTCTGGATAACCTGGATGATTTTGTGAAGATCATTCGCGCTTCTAAGAATCGTGAAGAAGCGAAGCAAAGCTTGATGGCCAAGTACCCGCTCTCAGAACGTCAGACCGATGCCATCCTGGATCTTCGTCTTTACCAACTCACGGGACTGGAAAGAGAAAAGATTGAGGAAGAATACCTCAAACTGATGCAGCTCATTGAAGAGCTGAAACACATTTTGGAGAACGAAGGGAAGCTACTTTCTGTGATTAAAGAAGAGTTGATCGTGATGAAGGAGAAATACCCTTCAGAAAGAAGAACACAAATCATAGGTGCTGAAGGTGAATTCCGCATGGAAGATGTCATCGCCAACGAGGGTTGCGTAATTTCTGTATCCCATAAGGGCTTCATTAAACGCACTAGCGTAAGCGAATACAGATCTCAGAAACGCGGCGGCAAAGGCGTCAAAGGTTCCGGATCTTACGAGGAAGACTTTATCGAACATGTATTCACAGCCAGTACCCACGACAACATCATGTTCTTTATGAACAATGGTCGGGTGTACGTAGAGAAAGTCTACGAAATCGTGGAAGGCACGCGCATTTCAAAAGGTCGCTCTCTCATTAACCTGCTCCAAATGCAGGATGATGAGAAAATTGCAGCGATGATTTGCGTTCCTGAATTTTCTGAAGATCTCCACCTGGTCAAAGTGACGAAGAACGGCATAACCAAAAAGACCAACCTTCAAGCTTACTCAAATTACCGCCGAGGTGGTCTAATCGGAATCAACATCGACAAAGGCGATCAGCTTATCGATGTCCTGCTGACCCATGGAGAGGACGAAATTGTAATCGTTACTCACAATGGCATGTCCATTCGCTTTAAGGAATCAGATTTACGTGATCAAGGCCGCGCGACTCGCGGAGTAAAAGGGATCCGCCTGAAAAAGAAAGATGTCGTTAAGACCGCTGTAGTTGTGGATCACGATTCATCGCTCCTCATCGTGGGAGAAAACGGCTTGGGTAAACGAAGTGACTTTGAAGATTATCGTCTACAAAGCCGCGGAGGAATTGGCGTAATCGCCATGAAGACCGACGGAGTTGCTGGCGCACTCACCGTAACCGAGGACGACGAAATTATGATCCTCACTCTTAGTGGTCAGGCTATTCGCTCCCCAGTTAAAGACGTCCGGGTAATCGGTAGAACCACGCAAGGTGTTCGCATGATGAACCTGAATGACAATGATAAGATCGTTGCGATCGCAGAAGTTGTTGAGACGGACGACATCGACGAAGCAGAGGATGCGGAAGAAGAAGGTGAAGGATCACCTGAATCAACCCCATCAGCTGAGGCGACCGAAGACACCAGTTCAGAGTAACTCCAGTTGATCACCTTGGGCCTGGGAAGCATTTCCAGGCTGACTCCATTGCAACAGCTGTGGGAGTGTTAACTCCTTAAGCTCCTCGTATTCTTCAAGCTGAAGAACTAATACCGCCGAAGCCAAGGCATCGTACCCGGCGCAATGGTAAGTGTTGCGAGATTCTGGACAGTGTTGAACGGCAAGTTGATTCAAGCGCCCCTCCAACCCAAAGGTCTGAATCAATGCGGAGAGATTATAGCTCTCCAGATCTGGGAAAAGTGTCCTGTAAAGGGCACAAGTATCTAGCCAAGGCCCCCAATCTACATCCTGCTCACCAGTCAGGAAGTTTAAGCAACGATTCATGTAAGGCCAAACTGACTTAATAAGACCGTTCTCCACTCCAGCATGATGTGCCCCAAAAGGACCTATTGCCCGAAGATCACGAAATAATTCCCAGGATTCAGATAATGGCAGTGCATCAACGACATCAGCCTTTCTGATCTGGTGAGTAGCCGTTTCCATTTCAGGAATGACTCCAGTGCCTCGACACAAACGTGTTTCCAGCTCAACAACAGAAAGGTCTTTGATAGTGACGAGCCCATACTCCAAAACTCCGCTCCTTAGACTTCCTTCGAAATCTAAGAAGTGAATCTCATGCTGATGCCACAATGATGGGATATCTGTTATGTCCTCGTTCATTCTTTGCTTCCCAAGCATTAAGAAACCCGCCATAAAGCCAACTCAAAGATGGACGCCTCTACACTTAATTCATTCGTCAATGAGCTGCTTACTAAAAGTGGTGACATCGTTAGACCGTACTTTTTCAATCGCGATTACTCGGTCGATAGAAAATCAGATGAATCACCTGTAACACGGGCAGATAAAGAAGCAGAGGAATGTATTCGTTCTTTGATACAGAAAGAGTTCCCTGATCATGGAATCATAGGTGAAGAATTTGGTGACGAGAATAAGGGAGCGGAATACACCTGGGTCATAGACCCAATAGATGGAACAAAGGCGTTCATAACAGGCAGTCCCCTATTCACGACATTAGTTGGATTACTTCACAATGGGGAACCTATTTTCGGGGCAATCCATCAGCCCATTGTAGGATTACGATGTATAGGAAATAATCAGGAAACAACCTTGAATGGCGAAGTCGTTACTTGCCGAGATACCGCTTCCATATCACAGGCTACAATTCTTTCATCAAGTATTAGGACTGCGGATGAATATCAAAATGGAAGCCGATTCACCGCGTTAGCTAAAAGTGCGCAGGTGTTTAGAACCTGGGGTGATGGCTATGGCTATCTGCTAGTTGCCTCCGGGCAAGCTGATGTAATGTTGGATCCGATCATGAATCCATGGGATGTCCTTCCTGTAATCCCAGTCATTCGGGGAGCTGGTGCATGTATTGGAAATTGGCAGGGAAACACAGATAACTGGGAATCATGTGTTGCTGCGACTCCAGCCCTCTTCGATTCAGTTATTGGCGCACTCAACGACGCTTAACAATTCTAGGAGATTGAGGTTGCGGAGCGACAATCGAGTCCTCCTCCAGGTATCCCCCAAATGCCATGGAAGGATATACCAGAGATCGCTTCCCTATAATCGTGCCCGGGTTTAAAACCGAATTACAGCCCACTTCAGCGTCATCTCCTATAAGTGCACCGAGTTTTTTCAATCCTGAGCTCTCAATCCCATCTCGCAATTTCACTGGTACATCAGCTTGGTCGAGACGTAGATTTGAGCAAATGACGCCTGCAGCGAGATGAGCTCGGTTTCCTAGAATAGAATCTCCCACATAATTGAAGTGAGGCGCCTGCACATTCTCAAGCAACAGACAATTTTTGAACTCGCAGGAATTTCCCAATACAGAGCCCGCACCCACGATTACGTTTCCTCGCACAAACGCTCCAGGCCTAAGTTCGACATTGGCTCCGATGTAGGCTGGTCCCTGAATGACCACATTGGGACCGAGTTTAACCGTCGGATCGAGAAACACATCACCTTCAATCACCGTTCCTGAAGGAAGCGCTGCACGATCGTTGTTTGAATAGAAGCTATTGGAGGAAAAAGCATCTTTGATTTTCGCCACCCACACCCAAGGTCGATCTGTGGGTGAAAAAATGTCCTCAAAGGGAAAAGATGATGGGAGAGAAAATAGCTCTTCGGCTTGCATACCACCAACAAAACGGGATCAAAGAATCAGATCAATTGAATTACAATCGTCGTAACCCCTAGAAATGGCCGAGGCCCACCGGTTTTACCGATGAGCCTCGATGGGTGCAGGGCTTGGATTTGAACCAAGGACCTTCAGGTTATGAGCCTGACGAGCTACCAGACTGCTCCACCCTGCAACATTAGAAAGAGCACGAATAGTTTTCAGATTCGCAGTCGGTTCAAGGCTTTTTTTCAGCAATTTATACTTTTCGGTCTTTAAGCCTTAAAATCACGCTCTGTGAAGACAAATACACCTTGCTTTTCTTTTTCCAACCACTAGCTTGGCCTACTTTTTCCGCAATCTCGGAAAACAAACACTAAACCTTAATTCACTCGACAAGGAGTCCATCCAAAAAGGGTTCCTGCAATTATCATGAATATAACTGTTAGAGATCTATTCGACGCGGGCGTACACTTTGGTCACCAGACCAAACGCTGGAACCCAAAATCCAAGCCATATGTTTTCGATCACCGTCAAGGGATCAGCATTATGGATCTAGGCAAAACCTTTGAATGCCTGGAAAATGCATCTTCCTTTATTGAAGATACGATTGCCGGAGGGGGAAACATCCTGATGGTAGGCACCAAAAGACAAGCGCAAGAAGTCATGCGGGAAGCCGCAGTCGCGACTGAAATGCCATTTTGTGTAAGCCGCTGGTTGGGCGGAACACTTACTAATTTTTCCACTATCCTCAAAAGCATCGCAAAGTACAAAAAGTATTTGTCGATGGAGACGGATGGTTCACTGGACAAGCTTCCAAAAAAGGAACTGGCTGTTGTCCGACGCGAAATGAGTCGGATGAACCGGAACTTTGAGGGACTATTGGAAATGCCCGAATTGCCTGATGCGATCTTCATTATCGACATCAAACGCGAAGACATTGCTGTGGCAGAAGCCCGACGCTTGGGAATTCCAGTTATTGCGCTCGTCGATACCAATTCAGACCCAACTCTTGTCGACTACCCCATCCCTGGTAATGATGACGCTGTTAAATCCATTCGTATTATTGTAGAAACCATTATGGAAGCACTACAAAACGGAATGTCCAAACGCGAAGCTAACAAGACAGCTCAGACGTTCGTTGCTGAACCAACCATGGAATCCTATTCCGAGCAAGTTGCCGCGGAAGCCGAAGAAAACATGGAAGAGATCACAGTTACGATCGACCCAGAGCTAATGGTGGACCAAGAAGGCAAGCGCGAGAGCAGCGAGGAATCACAATCCTAAATCTTTAAAACTTAGATCTAAATGAGTGTACAAATAACCGCCACTATGGTAAACGACCTTCGCCAAAAAACCGGCGTTGGATTAATGGACTGCAAGAAAGCGCTTGTCGAAGCTGACGGAGACATCGAAAAAGCAATCACTGCTCTACGCAAAAAAGGCGTATCAACAGCAGCGAAAAAAGCCGGACGCACGACAAGTGAAGGACTCATCGAACAATACATCCATATGGGTGGAAAAGTAGGTGTTCTTCTGGAGCTAAACTGTGAAACTGATTTTGTTGCCAAAACGGACGACTTTAAAGCTCTTGCCAAAGACCTTTGTCTCCATGTTGCCGCAGCTAATCCCTCTTACTTAAACCGAGAAGAAGTCCCGGAAGAAGAGGTCAGCAAAGAGCGTGATGTTGCCACTGCGCAAGCTGAGGGTAAACCTCCACAAGCCATTCAGAAGATTGTTGATGGCAAACTGGATAAGTTCTTTTCCCAAATCTGTTTTGTAGACCAACCTTTCGTGAAGGATCCATCTAAGGTTATCAAAGATTTGATTACCGAGAAGGTTACTCAACTAGGTGAGAATATTGTTATTCGACGTTTCTCTCGCTACCAATTGGGCGAGTAAACTTCAT